>NZ_MKJY01000010.1 GCF_001942465.1 Actinomadura sp. CNU-125 | reverse complement strand
ATGGGCGGTTGCGATGTCGGGTTCGGGGATTCGCCGGGTGCGGCCCAGTCCGTTCGGCTTGAGGTGACCTCCTCTCGGTCTCAGGTGTCGGGAGGCGTGGCCTCAGTGGTGCTGGACGGTCGGGGTTCGGGCGGCGGGGCCTTGGCGGCCGGTGTCAGGCGCCATCCGGCCGGTGCTCGTTCGATGAAGCCGCCGGCGGCGAGCAGGCCCAGCTTGGCGTTGATCACCGACAGGGGCACGCCTGCCTTGGCCGCCAGCTGGGCCGGGCCCACGGTGCCACGGGAAGGGAACGACTCCAGGACGGATCGGGTCACCGGGTCGAGCCGGTCCCGTGGGAGGACCGGCGTCTGCGGGGCCGGGGCCAGATCGTCCCCGATGCGGCCGACGGCCTCGATCACCTCCTCGTGACGGGTGACGAGCAGCGTGCCCTCCTCGCGGAGAAGCCGGTGCGCGCCGACGGACGTCCGTGAGGTGACGTGGCCGGGGACGGCCATGACGACGCGGTTGAGCCTGCGGGCCCACGACGCGGTGTTCAGGGCACCGCTGCGGGCTTCGGCCTCGACGATCACCGTGCCGCGCGACAGCGCGGCGATCACCCGGTTGCGCACCAGGAACCGGAGCCGATGCGGATGGGTTCCCGGTGGTGACTCGCTCACCAGGACCGAGCGGCGCGCCATCTCCGCGAACAGTCCCTCGTTCGACGCCGGGTACGGGACGTCGAAGCCGTTCGCCAGGACGGGGATCGTGGGACCGTTCGCCGCAAGAGACCCGCGATGGGCCGCGGCGTCGATTCCGAGGGCGCCGCCGGAGATCACCGTCCAGCCGCTGTCGGCCAGCTCCGCCGCGAACTCCGCGGCGACGTGCACCCCGTACGGGGACGCGGCGCGGGACCCGACGATCGCGACCGAGTGCAGGCAGCTCCTGCGCAGGTCGCCGGGGCCGCGAAGCCACAGAGCGTAGGGGCGTTCGCCGCCGAGGTCGTCGAGGGTGGTGGGCCATTCGGGGTCTCCCGGGCAGATGAGGCGTCCGCCGAGTTCGGCGCACACGGCGAGGTCCTGGTCGGGGGCGGCGCCGACCAGCCGGATCCGCCAGTGTTCGAGGCGCGCGGATTCCTTCTCGCCGAGGCCGAGGCCATCGGGTGGACGGCCGGTGCGGATCGTGTCGAGGGCGCCTTCGGCACCGCAATGGTCGATGATCCGGTTGAGGAAGGCGTCGCCGGGTTCGGCGACGGCGGACAGGGCGGCACGCGCGGCCCGTTCGGCGTTCATGAGCGGCCCGCCGACCACAGGCCGAGGGCGCCGCCGATGTCGTCGGCCTCGGGTTCGTCGTGGCCCGCGAGGTCGGCGATCGTCCAGGCGACCCGCAGGATCCGGTCGAGGCCCCGGGCGCTGAGCGTGCCGCGCTGGAGCGCGTCGTCCGCGCTCCGCATCGCCTCGCCGGACGGGACGAAGCGGCGGCGCAGTTCCGGCCCGGGAATCTCGGAGTTCGCCCGCCAGGGGGTGCCGGACAGCCGTTTGAGCGACCGTTCCCTGGCGTCCAGGACCCGTTCGGCGACGACCTTGCTCGTCTCGGCGAACTCCAGGTCGTATCTGAGTTCGGCACGGCTCGCCGGTGTCAGTTCGAGTTTCAGGTCGATCCGGTCCAGGAGCGGGCCGGAGATGCGGGTGCCGTACTTGCGGCGGATCCCCGGGGCGCAGGAGCAGTCGATCTGTTTGGCGGCCGCGCACGGGCACGGGTTGGCCGCCAGGACGAGCGTGAACCGGGCCGGGAACGTGGCGGTGCCCTCGGCGCGGCAGATCCGGACCCGGCCCTCCTCGAGGGGCTGGCGTAACGCGTCCAGGGTGCCGTGCTGGAACTCCGGCGCCTCGTCCAGGAAGAGGATGCCGCGGTGCGCCAGGGAGACCGCGCCCGGCTGGAGCGTCCTGCCGGAACCGCCGCCGACCATCGCGACGCGGCTGGCCGTGTGGTGGGGCGCGTAGAACGGCGGCTGGGAGATCAGCGGCTGGCCCGGTGGAAGCGTCCCCGCCACGGAATGGATGGTGGTGACCTCCAGCGCCGATTCGGGCTCCAGGGGCGGCAGCAGCGTCGGCAGCCGCTCGGCCAGCATGGTCTTCCCGCAGCCCGGTGGCCCCGAGAAGTAAAGATGGTGCCCTCCGGCCGCGCCGATCTCCAGGGCGCGGCGCGCCTCGGCCTGCCCCCGGACGTCCGCCAGATCGACGTCGGTCGGGGTCTCCTTCCGGCCGACGGTGAGCCTGCCGCCGAGCGCGGGTTCGTCCTCGATCTCCTCGACCGGCAGCGGCTCGTCGCGCAGGATGCTCAGCAGGCCGCGGAGGGTCTGCGCGGAGACGACCTCCACGTCCGGGACGAGCCGTGCCTCCGCCGCGTTGGCGTGCGGGACCACCACGGTGCCGCAGCCGCTCTGGGAGGCGGCGAGCACGGCGGGCAGCACCCCTTGGACGGCGCGGATCCGGCCGTCCAGCCCCAGTTCGCCGATCATGACCAGCCCCGCGCACGACCGGGCGGGGACGACCTCCGCCGCCGCGAGCAACGCGACGGCTATGGCGACGTCGAAATTCGAGCCCCTTTTCGGCATGCTGGCGGGGAACAGCGACACCGTGACGTGGCGGTTGGGCCAATCTTCGTCGGAGTTGAAGATCGCCGCGCGGACGCGGTCCCGCGCCTCGCTGAGCACGGTGTCGGGCAGGCCGACCAGGTGCAGGCCGGGGACTCCGCTGGTGATGGCCGCTTCGACGTCCACCAGGAAGCCTTCCACTCCGACCAGTGACACCGATCGGGTCTTGGCGAGCGTCATCTAGCACACCTCCCTCAGGTGATCGATGGAGAACCCGTCGCCGTCGGCGATCAGGCCGAGCACGTCCACCCGGAGCGGTGCTCCGCGGGCGCCGTGCGCGGCGGCCCACCGCCCGGCCAGCCGGTGCAACCTGGCGGCTTTCTCTTCGGTGATCGCTTCCAGCGGATCGCCATAGCGCGCCGACTTCCTGGTCTTCACCTCGCAGACGACCGTGCCCCGGCCGTCGTGGGCGACGATGTCGATCTCGCCCTCGGGACATCGCCAGTTGCGGTCGAGGATCTTCCAGCCGATCCCGGCCAGATATCGGGCGGCGGCGTCCTCGCCGCGGCGCCCCAGATCGATGTGCGTTCGCATGGCCCTCACCTCCGGAATCGACGCTGCTCGAAGTCGGCGCGCCAAGTAACTAGAACTCGTTCCTGTGGATAACTCGATCGGACATTCGGGAATCGGCTGCTCGAAACCCGGCGTGTGGTGCTTGCATCCCTCGTGGCGACGCCGCACCGTGGCGGCTGTGGACAACGCGCTCGAAGCCGCCGCCGCCGAGTTCGGACGTCACCTGCACGCCGAACGCGACGTCTCGCCGCACACGCTCCGCGCCTATCTCGGCGACCTGAGGGACCTCTGCGCCCATGCGGCCGAGGCCGGGGTGACACGGCCCGCGGAACTGGACGTCGCGCTGGTGCGGGCCTGGCTGGCGCGGCAGCACGCGATGGGGCGCTCCCGGGCAACGCTCGCGCGCCGGACGGCGGCCGTCCGAGCCTTCACCGGCCATCTGCACCGGCTCGGCGTCCTGGAGAGCGATCCCGGGCTTCTCCTGGGCACTCCCCAACGGCGGCGGAGCCTGCCCGCCGTGCTCACACAGGACGACGCGGGCAGGCTTTTGGACCGGATGGACGCCGAAGGGCCGCTGGGGCTGCGCGACCTGGCCGTCCTCGAAGTCCTCTACGCGACCGGCGTACGCATCGGCGAACTCTGCGGCCTCGACGTCGACGACTTGGACACGGGCCACCGGACGGTCCGCGTCCTCGGCAAGGGGGGACGTGAACGGACGGTGCCGATGGGCGAACCCGCCGCCCGCGCCGTCCAGGATTGGCTCCGTACAGGGCGTCCCGCCCTGGTGGGCGAGGACAGCGGCTCCGCACTGTTCCTGGGCGCGCGCGGGCGCCGTCTGCACCCGACGAGCGCGCGGCGGATGGTGCACGCACGCATCGCCGAGGTCGGCGGGATGCCGGACATGGCACCGCACGGACTGCGGCACAGCGCAGCCTCGCACCTGCTGGAAGGCGGCGCCGATCTGCGGAGCGTCCAGGAGATCCTCGGCCACGCCTCACTGCAGACGACCCAGCTCTACACGCACGTGTCGAGCGAGCGCCTCAAGAGCGTGCACAGGCAAGCCCACCCCAGAGGCGCCCAAGAGGGTTGACGCGCCGTCCAGGCGCCGCTCAGGGCGCCCCTGAACGCCGCGACCCGGCCCCTACGGGGTTCGGCGCAGGCGCCGTTCCTTCGACAGGTCGATGACGCCCGGAGGCGGAGAGGGCGGTGGCCGTAGGCGACCGGCACGGGGACGTACGCGGGGACCCGGACGGGCGCGGCGCCACACGAAGGCCAGCGCGTACGCCAGGACCATGCCCGTCAGCGCGCCGCCCGTGGCCGTCGTGGCGTCCCGCAATCCCATGCGGGGCTCAGCAGGGGCGGACTCGTCGCGCTCGTCGGGATGTGGGGCGGGGGACCAGTGCGGGAGCAGCCGGACCTGCCGCCGGACGAGATCGACCGGGTTCAGGTACGTGTCACCACTGCGCAACCCCCAATGCAGGCAAGTGGTCGGGCAGTGCGAACGTTCGCCCTCGACCCGGCCGATCACGGTCCCGGACGTGACGCGGCGGCCGACGCGGACGATCGGACGGACGGGCATGTACGTGGTGCGCAACCGTCCGTGCGTGATCGCGACGACGCCGCGGCCCGCCAGCCGGTCGGCGAAGGACACCCGTCCGGGCCCGGCCGCGCGCACGGGCTGGCCGGGACGCGCCGCGAGATCGACTCCGCGATGGCCCGCGCCCCAGGGGGACGCCGGTGGTGAGAAGGCCCGCAACACTTGCGGGGCGGGCGGGCCCAGCGGCCATCGCCAGGCGTCCGCTCCCGGCGCTCCGATGATGACCAGGCAGGTGAGGAACGATGTGATCAAGGTCATGCGGGAAGACTGCCGACGGCGCGGGCCGGTCGCGACCACGATCGCGAACTGTGGATAACCTCCCGTCCGTCGATTCCCGGAGGTCTCCGCGCCCTGATAATCTGTGATGGTGTTCCGAAAGGACACTGGCCGAGGCCAGGCCATCGCCCGTCCGTCTTCGCGATCGGAGGGGCGAGAAACCGCTACCTGTGAGCGGCCGAGGCCGCGGCCCGGGCGACCGGGCCACAGCCGCCAGGGAAGACCCGGCGGCTGATTTCACGCGTCCGCATGCCACCGAAGCTGGTGGGGTGCCGCCCCTCGGTCCGTCGCCGCCCGGCGACGGTGGGACGGCTCCCGGGCGCAGGCAGACAACCAAATGCGGCCCGCCTGGGCCAGAGAAGGAGAACACGGGCCATGGCACCCGTCGTCACCATGCGGCAGCTCCTGGAGAGCGGCGTCCACTTCGGCCACCAGACTCGTCGGTGGAACCCGAAGATGAAGCGCTTCATCCTCACGGAGCGCAACGGCATCTACATCATCGACCTGCAGCAGTCGCTGTCCTACATCGACCGGGGCTACGAGTTCGTCAAGGCCACGGTCGCGCACGGCGGCACCATCCTGTTCGTCGGCACCAAGAAGCAGGCCCAGGAGGCCATCGCCGAGCAGGCCACCCGGGTCGGCATGCCCTTCGTCAACCAGCGCTGGCTGGGCGGCATGCTCACCAACTTCTCCACCGTCCACAAGCGGCTCACCCGGCTCAAGGAGCTGGAGGAGATCAACTACGACGACGTGGCCGGCTCCGGCATGACCAAGAAGGAACTTCTCGGTCTGCGCCGCGAGAAGGACAAGCTGGAGCGCACCCTCGGCGGTATCCGCGACATGGCGAAGGTTCCGAGCGCCATCTGGATCGTGGACACCAAGAAGGAGCACATCGCGGTCAACGAGGCCAAGAAGCTCGGCATCCCGGTCGTCGCGATCCTGGACACCAACTGCGACCCCGACGAGGTCGACTACCCGGTTCCGGGCAACGACGACGCGATCCGCAGCGTCAGCCTCCTGACCCGCGTGGTCGCCGACGCCGTCGCCGACGGCCTGATCGCCCGTGCCGGCGCCGGTGCGAGCGGTGACGAGAAGCCCGCCGAGGGCGCCGCGTCCGCCGCCGAGCCGCTGCCCGAGTGGGAGCGCGAGCTGCTGGTGAAAGCAGTCCGCCGAGGCCGCGCCCGCCGAGGCCGCCGCCGACGCCGCGCCTGCCGACGCCGCTCCCGCCGAGGACGCGCCGGCCGCGGAGGCCCCCGAGGCCGCCGCCGAGGCTCCCGCCCAGCCGGAGCAGGCGAACGCCGAGGCCGAGCAGGCTTGATCCCGCGATCCCGGCGGCCCCGCGACGGGCCGCCGGGATCGTCGCGGGTCCACGACCAACGACGAGAGAAGCGAAGAGAGCGATGGCGAACTTCACCGCCGCTGACGTCAAGCGGCTCCGCGACCTGACCGGCGCCGGAATGATGGCCGTCAAGAACGCCCTGACCGAGGCGGACGGCGACTTCGAGAAGGCCACCGAGCTGCTGCGCCTCAAGGGCGCCAAGGACGTCGGCAAGCGCGCCGAGCGCACCGCCGCCAACGGCCTGGTCGCCGAGTACTTTGCCGACTCCGGCAACGGCGCGCTGCTGGAGCTCAACTGCGAGACCGACTTCGTCGCGAAGAACGCGCAGTTCGTCGAGCTGGCCGAGCGTATCGTCCGGTTCGCCGCGACCGCCGGTGTCGCCGACGTGGCCGCGCTGCTGACCGCCGAGATCGAGCCGGGCAAGACCGTCCAGGCCCTGATCGAGGAGAACAGCGCCAAGATCGGGGAGAAGGTCGAGCTGCGCCGCTTCGCCCACTTCCAGGGCGCCTACGTGGCCAGCTACCTCCACAAGTCCGACCCGCAGCTGCCGCCGACGACCGGTGTGCTGGTCGAGCTGGACGCCGAGAACGCCGAGGTCGCCAAGGACGTCGCCCAGCAGATCGCGGCGATGGCGCCCAAGTACGTGACGCGCGAGGAGATCCCCGCCGAGGCCGTCGAGAAGGAGCGGGCGCTCGCCGAGCAGCTCACCCGTGACGAGGGCAAGCCCGAGCAGGCCATCCCGAAGATCGTCGAGGGCCGGGTCAACGCCTACTTCCGTGACTTCGTCCTGCTGGAGCAGGCGTTCGTCAAGGACGGCAAGAAGACGATCGCCAAGGTGCTGGACGAGGCCGGCGTCAAGGTCGTCCGGTTCGCCCGGTTCAAGGTCGGGCAGGCCTGAGGGCACCCTGGAAACGGGGACCAGGGTAGACAACGGACGCAACGAGGAGGCCGCCGACGTGCCGGAGAATACGACCACTAGCGCGACGGCGGCCTCGTCGTCCGCCCGGCACGCGCCGGCAGCGGGCTGGAAACGGGTGCTGCTGAAGCTGTCGGGGGAGGCGTTCGCCGGACGCGACCCGCTCGGCATCGACCCGCAGATCGTGCAGCACGTCGCGGAAGGCATCGCCGAGGCGGTCCGCGACGGCGTCGAGGTCGCGGTCGTGTGCGGCGGCGGCAACATGTTCCGCGGCGCGGTCATGGCCGAGCGCGGCATGGACCGCGGACGCGCCGACTACATGGGCATGATCGGGACGGTCATCAACTGCCTGGCACTGCAGGACTTCCTGGAGAAGCTCGGTATCGACACCCGGGTCCAGACCGCCATCACCATGAGCCAGGTGGCCGAGCCGTACATTCCGCGGCGCGCCATCCGGCACCTGGAGAAGGGCCGTGTCGTCATCTTCGGCGCCGGGCTCGGGCAGCCGTTCTTCTCCACCGACACCACCGCCGCGCAGCGCGCGCTGGAGATCGGTGCAGAGGCCGTGCTCAAGGCGACCCAGGTGGACGGCGTCTACGACGCCGACCCTCGCAAGAATCCAGAGGCGGTCAAGTTCGACCATTTGGATTACGGTGAAGTTCTACAGCGGGGACTGAAGGTCATGGACGCCACGGCCATCAGCCTCTGCATGGACAACGCGCTCCCCATCGTGGTCTTCGACCTGATGGGGCAGGGCAACATCGTCCGGGCCGTCCGGGGTGAGAAGATCGGCACGCTGGTCAGCCCGGCGCAGGGCTGACCGCGGCCCGGCCGTATATCGCGGGGACCGTGCGCGGGCACGGTTTCCGTGCGACGCGGGTCGCAGGGGACAGCACCGCAGGTACAGGGCCGACCAGATGACACGGGAGTCACAGTGATCGACGAGACCCTCCTCGAAGCCGAGGAGAAGATGGAGAAGGCGGTCGCGGTCGCCAAGGAGGACTTCCAGGCCATCCGCACCGGCCGGGTCACCCCCGCGATGTTCAACAAGATCACCGCGGAGTACTACGGCACCCCGACGCCGATCAACCAGCTCGCGTCGTTCACGCTGCCCGAACCGCGGATGGTCATCGTGCAGGTCTTCGACAAGTCGTCCATGCACGCGGTCGAGAAGGCCATCCGGGACAGCGACCTCGGCGTGAACCCCACCAATGACGGCAACGTCATCCGCGTCGTCTTCCCCGATCTCTCGGAGGAGCGCCGCCGGGAGTTCATCAAGGTCGCGGGCGGCAAGGCCGAGGACAGCAAGATCTCCATCCGCAACATCCGGCGGCGCGCCAAGGACGCCCTCGACAAGCTCGCCAAGGACGGCGACGCCGGTGAGGACGAGGTCCGCCGTGCCGAGAAGGAACTCGACGACGTCACGCACCGGTACACGGCGCAGATCGACGAGTTGCTCGAGCACAAGAAGGCCGAACTGCTCGAAGTGTGATGGAACTCGACGACGCCGGGGAGCCCACGGGCTCCCCGGATAAGCCGCGCGCGGCCAAGACCGGCCGCAACCTCCCCATCGCCGTCGGCGTGGGCGTCGGCCTCGGCGCTCTCGTGCTGGTGTCGCTCTACACCGTCAAGGAAATCTTCCTCGGCGTCATGGTGCTCTTCCTCTTCCTCGGCATGCGGGAGCTGACCGAGGCGTTCAAGAGCCGCGACATCCGGGTGCCGTTCATCCCGGTCGCCACGGGAATGGTGGCGACCCCGGTCGTCGCCTACATCTGGGGTTCCACCGCCGTGGTCGCCGCGGTGTCCCTGACGGTCCTGGCCCTGCTGATCACCCGGATGACGGAGGGGTCCGACGGCTACGTGCGGGACGTCTCCGCGGGCGCGCTCACCAGCGGTTGGCTCGTCCTCATGGGCGGCATCGTGGCGCTGCTGATGGCCCCCGACGACGGCGATCACCGTATCGTGATCTTCATCGCGACGACCGTGGCCAGCGACATCGGCGGTTATTTCGCCGGGTCGTTCCTCGGGAAGCACAAGATGGCGCCGACCATCAGCCCGAAGAAGACCTGGGAGGGGTTCACCGGTTCCGCCCTGACCTGCATGATCGTCGGTGGCTGGCTGGTCTGGTGGCTGCTGGACGGCGGGCAGATCTGGCACGGCGTCATCATCGGCCTCGCCGCGGTGGTCACCGCCACCGTGGGCGACCTCATCGAGTCGATGGTCAAACGCGACCTCGGCATCAAGGACATGGGGACCCTGCTGCCCGGGCACGGCGGCGTGATGGACCGCCTCGACTCCCTCGTGGCGACCGCCCCCGTCGTCTGGTTGCTGCTGGAACTGTTCGTCCCCACGGCGTGATCGGGGCCCCGGTCACCCGGCGGGCGGCCCGAACCGGGGCTACGACACCACCCATGCACGTTCTTCGCGGGCGAGCCGCCGCACAAGAGCGTCCGACCCCTCAGACTTCGCGAAGCGTTGTTCTTCGCCGGTGATGGGGACGATCCACAGCCACCGTACGGGGTCGCCCTGAACGGTCAGGCCGGTCAGGGCGGGAGGCGTCGGCCCCGCAAGCCGAGCCGGGTCCTCCAGGAGAAGGACGCCTTCCCAACCGGATCCCTCGACGGCCATGGGGAACGGACGGCTTTCGTGACCCCACCTGACGACGTCGCCGGGCGCGAACCATGTCACCGAACGCCATGGGTACGGTGCGAGCCAAGGGAAGACGTTGCCAGCCGACCGGGTGGGGAGAGTGCTCGCCAAGGCGATCTCCACGCGGGCATAGGGGGAGACGTCCCGTTCGTAAAGTTCGATGGTCGGCATCCGTTGCAGGCTCATCCCGACAGTGCTCAACACGGTGAATTCCCGGTCGGCCTGGGGCGGGCGCTCCGTCACCCCGACGGTCGGCAGGGCACCGGTTCTGCCGCCTGACGGCCGTCCTACGTCGTGCCAGTAATGCCCTCCTGGGCCGAGCCGCTGAAGAAGGTGCCCGAGGACAGACTGCTGGTACTCCGCCCAGGCCTCCTCGGAGTGCGCCGTCTTCCAATGGACGCGCGCGCGGTCCACGCGGGCGGCGAAGTCGTCGTTCTCCTCTGCGAGGGGAAAGGCGAACGGGCTCTGTTCGGTGGCGTCCCGGGCGTAACCCGGGATCCCCCGTCCCATGTCGGACCACCCGGGGATGACGAACAGGGGGTCTCCGCCCTCTAGGACGGCCACGCCGTCGCCCTCCTCGAACCAGACGACCTCCAGGGCGCCCGGGTCCAGCACGTCGCGTCCCTCCGGGTGCCGGACGTGCGACCGCGGCAGGAGCGGCGCGGCGCCGGCGGCCAGCCGGGACCGGTCGAGGCCCTCCGGGGCGGCGCGGTGGTTGGCGACCCACACGGCCCCGACGATCGACTCCCCGGCGTCCTTCAGATAGGCGACGGTGACGGTGCCGTCGTTCTCGATGACGAGCCGGCGGCCGCCGTACGGGCCGGCCTCGGCGTGGACGACCGTCGTGCCCCGGTCGCGGGACGCGGCGGTGCCCCTGCGCAGAACCGACATGGTCGAAACCATAGTCGCCCACGAGATGACGCGCAGTCGTGCCGTTCGGCGCCCGCTGCGGCCGCTCGCTCGCGCGGCCTCCCGCGGAGCCCGGACGGACGAGGCACACGCCGGAGTTTGCGACACTGGTAGGACCATGTCTGCCTCCACCGAGCCCGCCACCGGAACCGCCGGGCGGCCGGACGCCTCCGCGCCCAAGAAGACCCCGGCGAAGCTGGTCTTCGCCGCTCCACGGCGCGGCAAGCCGCCGCGGCACCTCGCCGACCTCGCCCCGGCCGACCGCCGCGCGGCGGTCGCCGAGCTGGGGGAGAAGCCCTTCCGGGCCGACCAGCTGTCGCGGCACTACTTCGGCCGCCTGGTCGACGACCCCGCGGAGATGACCGACCTGCCGGCCGCGGCCCGCGACCGTCTCGTCGCCGCGCTGCTGCCGTCGCTGCTGACGCCCGTCCGCGAGATGGACTGCGACGGCGGCAAGACGCTCAAGACCGTGTGGAAGGCGTTCGACGGCGTCCTGTTCGAGTCCGTCCTCATGCGGTACCCGGACAGAGCCACCATGTGCGTATCGTCTCAGGCCGGGTGCGGGATGAACTGCCCGTTCTGCGCCACCGGCCAGGCGGGGCTCACCAGGAACCTGTCCACCGCCGAGATCGTCGAGCAGGTCGCCGCGGGCGCGCGCGCACTGGCCCGCGGACGCGTTCCGGGCGGGCCCGGACGCGTCTCCAACATCGTTTTCATGGGCATGGGCGAACCCCTGGCGAACTACAAGGCGGTCATCGGGGCCGTGCGCCGCATCACCGACCCGGCACCGGCCGGGCTGGGCATCTCGCAGCGCTCGGTCACCGTCTCGACGGTCGGACTGGTCCCCGCCATCGAGAAGCTGGCCGCCGAGGACATGTCGGTGCGGCTCGCGGTGTCCCTGCACGCGCCCGACGACGGGCTCCGCGACGACCTCGTCCCGGTCAACAACCGCTGGAAGGTCGCCGAGGTCCTGGACGCGGCGTGGGCGTACGCCGAGCGCAGCGGCCGCCGCGTCTCGATCGAGTACGCCCTCATCAAGGACGTCAACGATCAGGCGTGGCGTGCGGATCTTCTCGGCAGGCTCTTGCGCGGGCACCTCGCACACGTCAATCTGATCCCGTTGAACCCGACACCGGGATCGAAGTGGACCGCGTCCCGCCCCGAGGACGAACGGGAGTTCGTCCGGCGCCTGGAACACCACGGCGTCCCGGTCACGGTGCGCGATACTCGGGGCAGAGAGATCGACGGGGCCTGCGGGCAGTTGGCGGCCTCGACCAGGGACTGAGCGTCCGCGGTGTGCTCCCCGCACCCGCCGGACGCGGGGATCTGCTGAGGAGCAACGTGCGGGGCAACAAGAAAACCCGGCTGCCGATCGTCCTGCGGGGCTACGACCGGTTCCAGGTGGACGGGCTTCTCGAGGAGATCGGCGCGGCCCTGAACGGCGGCGCGCCGCTGACCGCCGACGACGTCCGCACCCGGCGATTCGACATCGTCCTGCGCGGTTACGATCCCCAGGCGGTGGACGAACTGGTCTGCGAGTGCATTCGTGAACTGCAGGCCGCCGGGCCGATCAAAGACCGTGCGGGCCGACCGCGCGTCCACCCGGGCTGGCTGATCTCCTGGATCGAGAACGCGCGGTTCCCCGGCGGCCGCCTGCGCATGGGCTACGACGTGCGCGACGTGGACCGCTTCCTGGAGCGCGTTATCGCGGGCCTGCGCGGCACCGCACCGCCGGTGACCCCCGCCGACGTGCGCGCCAGCGTTTTCCGCACGATCCGCCTCGGTCCCTGCTACGACGTGCACGAGGTCGACGCCTTCCTCGCCCAGCTCACCGACGCCCTCGAACGTCGCTGACGAAAGTTATCCACAGTTTTACGGCGGGGTGGTGGACCCCACCGCGCGTGCGCGACGCTGTGTGCATGGACGACTTCACCACGCAGCGACAGCGCCTTCGGCGGCTGTTCGAACTTTTCCTCGGCCCCGAAATGCTCGGCGCCGTGTTTCCCCTGGCCCGTCCCGCCCTCCGGCTCGCCGCGGTGGACGGCACCCCCGTTCACTTCGGCGGAACCCCGCTCCTTCCACCGGGCGAGTCGTGGCCGGAGTGGAACGGCCGTCCTCTGGATTTCCTCGGTGTCATCGACTTCGCCGATCTCCCGGCGCCCGGCGAGATTCCGGGCGTCCCCGCCGCAGGGTCCGCCGCCTTCTACTACGCCAGCGAGGCCCCGCGGCCCTGGGGGGACGACCGCCGCCCAGCGGGACGGCTGGCGGGTGTTCACCGGCGCACTCGAACGTGCCTCGCCACCGCCCGGTGCCGTGGCCTTCCCCCGGACCCGCCTGCACGCCGCGCCGTTCCTGTCCCTCCCGTCCCCGCAGGAGCCGACCCTCCGCCGCCTCGAGATGCGCTACCCGGGTCTTCTCGCCGTCTACGTGCAGCTGCACGCCGTGTGGTCCCGGCACGTCAGACCCGGCGGGCTTCCCGACCACCAGCTGGGCGGCTGGCCGACCCTCGTGCAGCGCCCGATCGAACCCGACTGCCTGTACGCGTCCACGGGACGAGCCCTCGACTCCCTCGGCTCCCCGAAGCTCTCCGCGGAGGAGGCGCGTGCGGCCGAAGCCTGGTGCCTCCTGCTCCAGCTCGACTCCGACCGGCGCCTCGGGTGGTACTGGGGCGATCCCGGCCGCGTCTACTTCTGCGGCCGCCGCGACGAACCTCTGGAGGAGACATGGCTGACGGTCCAGGCCGCCTGAACACCCTCCGGCACGAGCCGGAGCCCGGGCTCAGGAGCGGAAACGATCGGTGGCGACGTAGGCGGCACCGACCAGCCCCGCCCACAGCGCAAGGTGAAGCGCGATGCCGGGGAAGTCCGCGGCGAACGTGTCCGGGCCGTCGTGGGCCGCCCGCAGCCAGTCGATCATCGGCACCGAGAGGGGGGAGAGCGGCCCCAGACCGAACAGCACCAACGCCGCCGCGCCGCCGATGAGCACCAGCAGCGACGTCCCGGAAGAGGGGAGGACGGCCCGGCTCGTCCACGCGCCCAGCAGCGTTCCGGCGACGGCCGCGAGCGCGTTCAGCGCGCACCCGGCGGCCACCGCGGAGCCCGGTGAGCCCAGCGACACCGCATGAACGAGAGGAACCGCCAATGCGACGAGCCCCAACCCCAGGTTCACCAGGTACGCGGCGGACAACCCCGCCCAGACCGGAGCCGAACGATGCCGTGCCGCCGAGGTCGTCAGCGCGCGCTGCTCGTCCGGTTGCGTGTCCAGCAGGCCGCGGGCCGCCCAAGCCCATACGGGGAACATGAACGCCGCCACGTCGCCGAACGTCCCCACCGCGAGATCGGAGGCCTTCGGTCCGCTCGGCCCCTGCAGCAGCACCAGGACCACGACGAGTGCGATGACGATCAGCGGAGGCAGGATGCGCAGCGACCGGACGTAGGCCGCCGCCTGGAACCGGACGATCGCGATCACCGCGCGGGCCTCCGCACCCGGTAACCGTCCGCACGCAACTTGGCCTCCACGGTGTCGAGTTCGTCCTCGGCGACCACGACCTCGAGGACTGCGGACGCGGGCGCGGCCACGCCTTCGTCCACGACCGTGACGGTGCCGTCCGCCACCCGCAGCCGCCCAATGCCGGGCAGCGGCTCGATGCACCGTTGATGGTCGCTGACCACGATGGTGGTCCCGTCCGCGGCGAGGTCGCTGATCAGACCGGGGAGCGCGGCACGCGTGGCGGCGTCCAGCCCGGCGAACGGCTCGTCCAGCACGAGCAGGCCGGGGTCGTCCAGAAGGGCCTGGGCTATCCCCACCTTCTGCGCGCTGCCCTTGGACAGCTCCGGCAGCCGCACATCGAGCAGCCGGTCGAATTCGAGCCGGTCCGCCCACCCGCCGACCGCGTCCGCCCGGACACCTTTGATGGAGGCCATATGCGTCAGATAGGAACGAACCGTGAATGGCTGATCGACCGGGAAACGCTCGGGCGCGTATCCCACCCGGCGAGGCCGCCCGCTCACGACGCCCGTGCCGGGACGGCGAAGACCGGCGACCAGCCGCAGGAAGGTCGACTTCCCCGCACCATTGCGTCCCGTGACCTCCATGACGCGTCCCGGTTGGAGAACAAGGTCGACGTCCCGGAGAACCCACGGCCCCCGCCTCCGGTACCGGAAGGCCACGTTCTCGAACAACACGCGCGCAGCGTAGCGTTCGCGCCGTAAGGGCCGCGTCAACGGCCGGTTGTCCGGCAGAATGCCCGTCATGGCCAACACCGCCGAGACCTGCGTCTTCTGCGAGATCGTGAAAGGAGAACGACCCGCGCACATCGTCCTCGACGTTCCGGACGCCATGGCGTTCCTCGACGCACGGCCGTTGTTCAAGGGACACACCCTGCTGGTTCCGCGCACGCATCATGAGACCCTGACGGACCTCCCGCCCGACCTGGTCGGCCCCTTCTTCTCCCACGCGCAGCGGCTCGCCACCGCGATGGAACCGACCCTCGGGGCAGCGGGCTCCTTCGTGGCCATGAACAACCGGATCAGCCAGAGCGTCCCGCACCTGCACGTCCATGTCGTCCCGCGCAACCGCAAGGACGGACTCCGCGGGTTCTTCTGGCCTCGCCAGAAGTACGACTCCGACGCAGAAGCCGCCGACTACGCCGCGCGCCTGGCGAACGCCCTCGACTGATCTAGGCGAGTGGGGCGACCGGTCAACGGCGTGTGCCGTCACCGAATCGGCCCCCGATCGGGCAACGGCACGCCTCACCGAGGCCGGAGTCTGCCGAGCCTCACGGGAACGTGCTCAGGTGCGCCTGCTCGGCACGGGTCTGGGCTCGGCCGTCTTCCGTTTCGTTCCTGCGTTACGGGTGTGGCCGCCGCATCGGCCGCAGCTCCACCAGCCCGGCTTCGTCGAGCGCCCCCGCAACGCCTGCCCGCAGGCGTGCTCCGGCCCGCTCGCGGCCGCCTAACTGTAGGCGTGCACCGGCGGGCGCGGTCGTGTGGCTGTGTACTGGCGTGCGGGTGGCTGTGCCTGCGCATAGGTGTGCATTGGTGCGTCTGCGGTCGAGTGGCTATGGGGGTGCTCTGGTGCGTCTGGTGGCCGCCTAACCGGTAGGCGTGCACCGGCGGGCGCGGTCCCGTGGCTGTGGCTGTCGTATTGGTCGTGCGGGTGGCTGCCTGGGCGGTAGGTGTGTATTGGTGCGTCTGCGGTCGCGTGGATGTGGGGGCGTTCCGGCGTGCTCCCGGTCGTGTGGCTGTGGGTGCGCTCCTGTGCGCGCGGTCGGGTGGCGGTCGGCGCGCAGCGGGGTGCGGGCGGTTGCCTGGTTGTGGAGGCGTGCTGGGCTGCTCGCAGTGGTTGACTTGGTCAAGATTCTGGCTGGGGCAGATTTTTGGCCCGGTAATGGGGGGCGTTACGGTGGAGGTATGGCCGAGCCCGGGTTGAGGGAACGCAAGAAGCAGCGTGTCCGCGCGGCGATTTCGGAGGCCGCGATCACGCTGTTCCAGGAGTCGGGGTTCGACGGTGTGACGGTCGCCGACATCGCGGCCGCCGCGGAGGTGTCCAAGCCGACTCTTTTCGCGTACTTCCCGTCCAAAGAGGACCTGGTGCTGCACCGCTTCATCGATCACGAGGATGAACCGGCGCGGGTGGTGCGGGGACGGGCGTCCGGGGTGCCGCCGCTCACCGCGCTGCGCCGCAACTTCCTCGACGGGCTCGACCGGCACGACCCCGTCACCGGCCTGAACGACACCCCGCAGGTGCTGGTCTTCCATAACCTGCTGTACTCGACCCCGGCGCTGATCACGAGGTTGACCGCCTACATGCTGCGCGCCGAGTCCGCGCTCGCGGAGGCGCTGGCCGAGACCGTTCCCGGCGACGACATCGCGCCGATGGTCGCCGCGGCGCAGATCTTCGGCACTCAGCGGGTCCTGGGGGACCGCAACGTCCGCGACATGCGCGCCGGACGCAGCGCCGACGACGTCCGTCCCGAGGCGGTCGCCCGCGCCGAGGCCGCGTTCGACCTGCTGGAGCGTGGCCTGGCGGCCCGATTCGGCTGAGCCGGCGCCCGTCCGGCGGTATGACGTCGACCGGCTCCCCGCCGGTGGCGAGGAGCCGACGAGTGAGACGCGGGGTCAGCCGAGGGCTTGGGCGATGGCCACGTACGGGTCGGGGGACAGGGCGGCCGCTTCGTCGGGGGCGTCGTGAAGGGCCGCGTGCTCGTACAGGTCCCGTTCGGCGCGGTCCAGGGCCGCCGAGAGGACGTACTCGGGGACCGTCCAGCCGATGAGAGCCGCGGCTCTGCGGATGGCGCGGTGCTGTTCCGTGGACGTGTGGAGGTGGATGTGGTCGTCGTGGGCGCAGGGGTGGTCGTGGTGAACCGACGGCTGCATGGACGGCCTCCTTCCTCTTCGGCACTTCAACGTACGCCCGGGGGCGTTGTCCGGACATCCCCTATAGGGACGAGAATCGCCCACGGCGGATTGTTCGTCCGAAGGAGGTTGATCGTGTGGTTTCGGCCATCGAGCTCGCCGGGGTGGAGAAGTCGTACGGGCGGACGGTCGCGGTACGGGGACTCGACCTGGCCGTCGCACCGGGCGAGTTCTTCTCGTTGCTGGGCCCGTCGGGCTGCGGGAAGACGACGGTGCTGCGGCTGGTCGCCGGCTTCGAGGAACCGTCGGCGGGCGAGGTGCGGTTGGACGGGCGCGGCGTCAACGGGATCCCGGCGGAGCGGCGCGACGTCAACATGGTGTTCCAGTCGTACGCGCTGTTCCCGCACATGAGCGTCTTCGACAACGTGGCGTTCGGGCTGCGGCGGCGGGGCGCGGGGAAGGCGGAGGTCCGGACGCGGGTGGGGGAGATGCTCGAGATGGTCGATCTGGCGGGGCGGGGGCGCCGCCGCCCGGGAGCGTTGTCGGGCGGGCAGCAGCAGCGGGTCGCGCTGGCGCGGGCGCTGGTGAACCGGCCGCGGGCGCTGCTGCTGGACGAGCCGCTGGGGGCGCTCGACCTGCGGCTCCGGCAGGCGATGCAGGCCGAGTTGAAGCGGCTGCAGCGGGACGTCGGCGTGACGTTCGTGTACGTGACGCACGACCAGGGGGAGGCGCTGACGATGTCGGACCGGATCGCGGTCATGAACGAGGGGCGGGTCGAGCAGGTGGGGTCGCCGCGGGAGGTGTACGAGCGGCCCGCGACGCGGTTCGCCGCCGGGTTCATCGGGACGTCGAACGTGCTGGCGGGCGAGGTCGTCGAGGCGTCCGGCGGGACGGTGATCGGGCACGGCGAGGGCGGGCGGATCGAGGTGCCGGGCGCGCCGGTGGGGACGCGGCTGGAGGTGACGGTCCGTCCGGAGAAGGTGCGGCTGGGGGCGGACGAGCCCGCGGAGCGGCTGTGCAGGGTGCGGGGAACGGTCACGGACGTCGTGTACCAGGGGGCTTCGACGAGCTACGGGGTCCGGACGTCCGGTGGGGCGGACGTGTCGGTGTTCGTGCAGAACGCGATGTCGGCGGACGGGATCGCCGGGCGGGGCGACGAGGTGTGGCTGTCGTGGGAGCCGCGCCACTCGTACGTGATCGGCGCTTCCGATGCGGGTGCCCGCGACGCGGCGATCGGCGGTGCACGGTGAGGCGCCGGGACGTTCTGCGGCTGACGGGGGCGGGGTTGCTGCTGGCCGCGTGCGGGGTCGAGGGCCGCGGGGAGTCGGTGGACGAGGGCGAGTTCTGGGCGGGCAAGTCGAGGAACGGGCGGCTGCGCTGGGCGAACTGGCCGGGCTACATGCAGGACGACCGGGCGACGATCAAGGCGTTCGAGGCGGATTCGGGCGTCGAGGTGACGTACCGGGAGGTCATCCAGGAGATGGGGCCCTGGTTCGGCAAGATCCAGGCGCCGCTGGCGGCGGGTCAGTCGATCGGGTTCGACCTGATGGTCATGACGAACGGCATCCATCTGGAGAGGTGCCGCAGGCTGGGATATCTGGCACCGCTCGACCACGGCAGGTTGAAGAACTTCGCGGCTCATGCGGGCGCGGAATTCAAGGACCCTTCCTACGATCCGGGCAACGAGTTCACGGTCCCGTACCAGGCGGGAATCACAGGAATCGCCTACAACACTCGGTATGTCGACGAGGAGATAACGAGCATCGCCCAATTGTTCGACCCCCGCTACAAAGGCAGGGTCGGCATGATGAGCGACACTCAGGAGTTGGGCAACTTCGGGATGCTCCTGCAGGGGATCGACCCGGAGAAGTCGACCCGGGCGGACTGGGAGCGGGCGGCCGCGAAACTGCGGGAGCAGCGGGATTCGGGAATCGTCCGCAAGTACTACGAGCAGAACTACGTCGACGCGGTCAGCAAGGGCGACGTGTGGCTGACCATGGCGTGGTCCGGCGACGTCTACAGCCTGACGAGCCCGGACGTGCGGTTCGTCGTCCCCGAGGAGGGCGGGACGATCTGGACGGACAACCTGTGCGTCCCCGTGACCGCCGAGAACCCGGTCGACGCGCTCGCTCTCATGGACTGGCTGTACGTACCCGAGAACAACGCGCCGCTGACCGAGTTCGTCAACTACATCACGCCGGTGCCGGGGGTCCGGGACATCGTCGCGCGGGACGCGGCGCGGGCCACGGGCGAGGAGAAGGACGACCTGACCCGGCTGAACGAGAGCCCGCTGGTGTTCCCCTCGGAGAGCGACTTGGCGCGCCTGCGCCATTACCGGCGGCTATCGCAGGAGGAGGCCGCCGTCTATCAGAAGATGTTCCAGGCAGTCGTCAGGGGCGCGTGATGGGCCGTGGCCGCTTCGCGCCGTACGCAATGGTTTTGCCCGCGGGGCTGTGGCTGCTGGCGTTCCTCCTCATTCCGTTGTCGTTCATGGTGTCGCTGTCCTTGCAGACGGGAAATCTCGTCGACGGATTCCAGCAGACTCTGCACTGGCAGAATTACACCGAAGGGCTGGACACGTACGGCGGAACGTTCGCCCGCTCGTTGTGGTACGGCCTCCTGGCGACGGTGGCGTGCGTCATTCTCGGTTATCCGGCGGCGTATTGGATCGCTTTCCGTGCGGGCCGCCGGAAGGCGACATACCTGCTCCTGATCCTGCTGCCGTATTTCGTGTCGTTCGTCCTCCGGACGGTGGCGTGGCGGCACGTGCTGTCCGACAGCGGCCCGCTCCTCGGCCCGCTGCGCGGCCACGGGCTGCTTCCGGCGGGCTTCCACGTCCTCGACACCGGGTTCGCGGTGGTTTCGGGGCTGGCGTACAACTTCCTGCCGTTCATGGTCCTGCCGATCTACGTGGCGCTGCAGCGGATCGACCCCCGGACGGTCGAGGCGGCGCGCGACCTGTACGCGGGGCGGGCGCAGGCGTTCGGACGGGTGGTGCTGCCGCTCTCGCTGCCCGGCGTGTTCGCGGGGGCGATCATGACGTTCGTCCCCGCGTCGGCCGACTTCGTGAACGCCGAGGTGCTGGGCGGCCCGGGAGACACCATGATCGGCAACGTGATCCGGGCCGAGTACTTCGAGAGCGGCGCGTACCCGGTGGCGTCGGCGCTGTCGTTCACGCTGACGGCGATCCTGCTCGTCGCGATCTTCGTGTACGCGCGCACGCTCGGGACCCGCAACGTCCTGGAGGCGCCCCGGTGACCCCCCTCCGCCGCCGTCCCGGCGCGCTGCACGTCTACACGCTGCTGCTGATCGGCTGGCTGCTGCTGCCGATCGCGGTCATGATCCTTTTCGGGTTCAACGATGTCCACGGCAAGCAGAACGTCCGCTGGGAGGGCTTCACCCTCAAGTGGTACGCGCACCTGTTCGACCGGAGCGACCTCACGCGGGCACTGGTCACGTCGCTGACGATCGCGCTGGCGAGCACCGCCGTCACGACCGTCCTCGGGACGTGCGCGGGCCTCGCGCTCGCCCGGTACCGGTTCCGGGGGCGGCGCGCGGCGGACCTGCTGCTGTTCATGGCGATCGCCTGCCCGGAACTCGTGATGGGGGCGTCGCTGCTGTCGATGTTCGTCACGTTCGGGGTGCCGCGCGGCCCGCTGACGATCCTGGCCGCGCACGTGATGTTCTCGGTCGCGTTCGTGACCGTGACGGTCCGCGCCCGCGCGGTCGGGCTCGACCCGGCGGTGGGGGAGGCCGCGCGCGATCTGGGCGCCGGGCCGTGGACACGGTTCCGGCTGGTCACGCTGCCGATGATCCGGCCGGGGGTGGCGGCGGGCGCGCTGCTGGCGTTCGTCCTGTCGGTCGACGACTTCGTGGTCACGAGCTTCACCGGCGGCGCGACCGTGACGTTCCCGCTGTGGGTCTACGGGTCGACGCGGACGGGCACGCCGCCGCAGGTCAACGTGATGGGAACACTGATCTTCGCCGTCGGGGCGCTGATCGCGATCGGGTCGGCCCGGCGGACGTTCCGCCGGGCCCGGGCGCAGACGTGAGGAGACGGACGGACGTGGACGTGTCGAGGGCGCTGGCGGACGCGGAGCCCACCCCGTTCTGGACGGCCGCCGCCGCCCGTCCGGACCCCGGGCCGCCGCTGACCGGCCGCGGGGCGTGCGACCTGGCGATCGTCGGCGGCGGCTACGGCGGCCTCTGGACGGCGCTGCGCGCGAAGGAGCGCGACCCGTCCCTGGACGTCGTCGTGCTGGAGGCGGGCCGGATCGGTTCGGCCGCGTCCGGGCGCAACGGCGGGTTCTGCTCGGCGAGCCTCACGCACGGCCTGCTCAACGGCGTCGAGCGCTGGCCGGACGACATGCACACGCTGGAACGGCTCGGCTGGGAGAACCTGCGGGCCATCGCCGCCACGCTCGCCCGGTACGGCGTCGACGCCGAATGGGACGCGGTCGGCGAGCTGACGGTGGCGACGCGGGAGTGGCAGGTCCCGCTGCTGGAGGAGGAGGCGGAGCACGCCTTCGAACTCGGCTGGGAGCCGATGCTGCTGGGCCGCGACGGCGTCCGCGCCGAGGTGGACTCCCCGACGTACCTGGCCGGGCTGTGGGACCCGCACGCCGTCGCGCTGCTGCATCCCGCCAAGCTCGCGTGGGGACTGGCGGACGCGTGCCGCTCGCTGGGCGTGCGGATCTTCGAGAACACCCGCGTGACGGGCCTGCGCCCGGACGGCGGGCGGCTGCGGCTGGCCGGCCGGCACGGGGCGCTCGGGGCGCACCGGGTCGCGCTGGCGACGGGCGCGTTCCCGCCGCTGCTGCGCCGGATGCGCGGCTTCGTCGTCCCCGTGTACGAGTACGCGCTCGTCACCGAGCCGCTGACGCGCGCGCAGCGCGACGCCGTCGGGTGGCGGCGCCGGCAGGGGGTGGGCGACAGCGGCAACCGGTACCACTACTACCGGCTGACCTCGGACGGACGCGTCGTGTGGGGCGGCTACGACGCGGTGTACCACTTCGGCGGCCGGATCGGCGCCGCACTCGAACACCGCCCCGCCGCGTTCGCGTCCCTCGCGCGGAACTTCTTCGCGACGTTCCCGCAGTTGGACGGCGTCCGGTTCGCCCACGCGTGGGGCGGCGTCGTCGACACCTGCACCCGTTTCTGCGCGTTCTTCGGCACCGCCCATGACGCCAGGCTCGCCTACGCTGCGGGCTACACCGGGCTGGGGGTCGGCGCCACCCGGTTCGGCGCGGACGTCATGCTCGACCTCCTGCACGTCGGGCTCGGCCCGGGTGAGGAGACCGAGCGGACGCGCCTGGCGATGGTGCGGGACAAGCCCGTCCCGTTCCCGCCGGAGCCGCTGCGGTACGGGGCGATCGAGCTGACGCGCCGGGCGCTGGCGCGCGCCGACCGGGACGGCGGGCGCCGCGGGCCGTGGCTGCGCGCCCTCGACCGCATCGGCGCCGGATTCGGCAGCTGACGGGCCGCGCCGTGCCTTGTCACGCCGGCGCCGCCGCGTCCGGGTGGCCGCTCCAACAACTCGTGCGGGACAGCCCATGTGAGGACGGGGGGCGTACGCGGACAGGTTCGTGCGGGGAGAGGCTCGTGCCTGGACAGGTTCGCGGGGGCCGGTTCAGTCCGGGGATTCGTCGATGGTGCCGAAGATGACCGACGACACCTCCAGGTAGAGCTGTTCCGGATACGGCATGAAGCCGACCTTGCGCAGCGCCTGCTTCTGCCCCGCCGACTCCATGACGTACTCCCCGTACCCGAGCATCTGGCCCACGAGCGAGCGGTGCAGGTTGATGTCGGTGACCTTCGAGAGCGGAACCATTGCCACCGTCCGGTTCAGCACCCCGCTCACCAGCATGACGCGGTGCTCGGTCACGACGAAGAATTCCAGGGACCAGTGGACTACCTTCCACAGCAGGTAGCCGAGGGGGAGCAGCCACAGCCACCAGATCAGGAGCAGCCCGGTGAAGGCGGACGAGACGCCGCAGACGATCAGTCCGGCGACGGCGGCCGTGACGGCGGTCAGCAGCACGGCGGGGTGGCGGCGTACGGCGATGACGCGACCTTCGCGGTCCATGAGGTAGCGGTCGAAGGTCCGCGTCGAGTTGTCGCGGTACACCATCATGTCCTGCAGATTCACGGCGGCGTCCTCGTCATGATCCGGATGTTTCAAAGGTAGCCGACCGTCCGCCGCCGGTGCAGGGCCGCTGGGGTGTCGGCGCCGGACGTTCGCGTCCCGGTTGTGCGCGGCGGATCGGCGGCTGATGATGGTCGGCATGGGCGGCGGGACGGTCGGAGGGACGGACGGCGGTGCGAGGGCCGGAGGAGGCGGAGCGGGCGGTGCGGACGGCGGGACGGCCGTCGGCGCGCGCGCGCACCCGGGCCGTGACCCGGGCCCGGACCCGGTGGCGGACACGCGCGTGGATTTCACCCCGGACGTCGACTTCACGCCCGACGTCACGGTGCGGCCCGTCTGGCGGCTCCTGCTGCGCGGTCTCGGCGTGTACCTGCCGGGCTGGGAGCGCCCGGAGGGGGCGGCGCGCGTCCCGGGCCGGGCGGGCGACGGCTTCGGCCCGCCCGCGTTCCTGGACGGCGACGCGGGGTTCGGCCTCCAGGTCCCCGACCGGCGGCGCGGCCTGGAACCCGACCGGGAGATCTACGTGCGCGGGCGGGAGAACCCGAGCTTCGGCATCGTGGTGGCGGGACCGTCGGCGGCGATCGGGAGCCGTGTCGTGGACGCGGCCGTCCTGCTGCGGTTCGCGCGGCGGCTCACCTTCGAGGAGCTCTTCGACACCGGGGACGCCGACTCGGTGCCGTACGCGGTGCGCGGCGCGCGCGCGGTCGAGAACGTGGTGTTCCTCGACCGGGCCGCGGGCGTCGGGCTGTGCGCGGAGGTCGATCCGGTGACGCGGGACGTCCGCTGCCCCCTCTACGTGCGGATGGGGGATCCGGCGGAGCGGACGGTCCGGGCCTACGGCGTCGCGGCGCATGCGCTGCCTAGGGGGCCGCGGCCCACGCGGTGAGGTCCCACAGCTGGTGCGACGGCAGCCGGCGCAGCCGGACGGCCGCCGCGGCCGGGTCCCAGAACACCTCGTCGTTCTCCAGCTCCAGCGACTGCCCGGCGCTCAGCACCGCGCACACCAGCTCGTCGCGGGTGCGGACGGCCATGAGCGGCCCGATCTGCGCGACCGCGCCGGAGCATTCGGCGAGCGTGCGCAGCAGCGACTTCAGCGCCGACTCGTCCTCGGGCGGGCGCGCCGGTTCGACGCCCGCCGGGACGCCCGGCTCGACCCGGGCGAGGCCGCGCCGCGCGCCGCCGTTCCCGGCGAGCCCGCCGTAGGGCAGGTCGGCGCCGGGTGGCGATGAGCAGCGCGCTGAAGGCGCCCGCGAGGTCGTCGGGGAGCTGCCCGCCGAGGAAGTAGCGGCGGCGTTCGGGCGAGCCGGGTTCGAGACCGTCCGCGCCCTCCGCCGTGCGGAACCGGACGCTCAGCCGGTTGGCGCGGACGCACCGCTCGTAGACGTCGGTGAGGATGTCTTCGAGCTGGTCGTCGCGGGTCCACAGCCGTCCCGGCGGCGACGGCGGCGTCGCGCGGGTCGCCCCGGCACCGCCCGGCAGGCCGGTCGGCGGGCCGCCCGGGGCGCGCCGGAACCGGCGGGCAGGGCGCGGGGGCCGCCGCCGGTCAGCTCGGCCGTGACGGCGTCGTCGAGCGTCCCCTCGGTGAACTGCAGCAGCTCGGCGACGATGTCCTCGACCTCTTCGAGCGTGCGGGTGAGGGTGCGCTGCAGCTCCAGGATCTCCGCGCCGCCGCGTTCGAGGTCGGCGAGCCGCTCCAGCGCGGTGTCGACCTGCTCGCGCACGTCGGCGGACGCGTCGCCGCCGCCGGACCCGACGACGTCGCGCACCGACGTCTCGACCTCCGCCAGCTTGCGGCGCAGCGCGGCGAGCGTGACGCGCTGCTGCTCCAGGTCGCGCAGCCGCCCCGCCTGGGTCCGGACGAACTCGTCCGCGCGGTGCACGAGGTCCGCGAGTTCCTCGACGCGGCCGGTGGTGCGGCGGACGCGGTCGTCGAGGGTGGGCAGCACGTCCCGCTTCACCCGGCCGAGTTCGGCGGTGAGCTGCTCGCCGACCGTCACCAGCACGTTGTTCTGCTTGGTGACCTGCTCGTTCAGCTCGTCGACGCGGCGGGTGAACGCGCGCGCCTGATCCCGGCTCTGCTTGCCCGCGTAGAGTTCCAGGGCCCCGACCACGACGCACATCACGATCAGGACGACCGTCGTCATGGCACTCCTCGAACGGGGCGGCGCTTACCGGACCGGATATTGATCGCGACCATAACTTACGATCATGCGCGCCGACCGGAACTTACGTAACCGACTGATCTCACTGACCCGAGGGACTCATCCGCCTTGGAAACGCTGCGGAATCCGGTTCCGGCCGGGTCATTCGCAGCCCTCGAACTGCGGGACGGTCTCCACCGGTTCGAGACCGGAGTCGTCGAACCATCGGTGCAGGTGAACCGGGATCGTGTCGTCCTGGTACATCTTCGTGATCGCCTCGTTGACGGCCTCGCATCCGTCCACGTCGCCGGCCCGGAGGCCGACGCCGTAGCGCTCGTCCGAGATGGGGGCGCCGACGACCTCCATGAAGTGGCCTTGCTCGGCCGCCCGCCGCGCCAGCCCCGCCAGGATCAGGTCGTCGGTGGAAACCGCGTGCAGTTGCCCCGCGATCAGTTTCTCCAGGCACTTGCCGTAGCCGGCGGCGTTGACCGGTTCGGCGAGGATCCCCTGCTCTTCCTTGATGCGCTCGAACGACAGCGACCCCTCGACCTTGCAGACCTTCTTGCCCGCCAGATCATGGATGCTCTCGATCGTGGCGGCGTCGCTCTGGCGGACCATGACGTCCTGGTGCGCGACGTAGTAGGGGCCACCGAAAAGCACCCCGTCGCGCTTGCGATCGGGCGTGATCGAGTAGCTCGCGACGATCAGGTCGACCTTCCCTTTTTCCAGGAGCTCCTCACGGTTGCTGGAGGTCACCGGTTCGAACGACACGTTCGCGGCGTTGACGCCCAGGTTGCGGGCGATCTCCTTGGCGACGCGGATGTCGAATCCGGCGTACGCGTCATAGGACTTCCCGGTCTCGGAGATCTTCTCGCCGAGGCCCGGTTGGTCGGTGTTCACGCCGATGACCAGCTTCTCCATGGTGGCGACCGACTCCGCCTCGGCGGCGCGACGCCGCAGGCGGCGGCGCCGGCCAGGAGCACGGCCGCACCGCCGAGCGCCGCGCCCGCGCGCCGCACCCGCCCGATCGCGAAGCGCCGCATCGTCCGTCCTCTCACTTCGACCACCGGTACTCCGACAGGCGGGGCCAGACCCCGGCGAGCAGGAACACGACGATGACGACGCCCGCGATCGGCAGCACGCCGTACCAGCCGCGCGTGCCGTCGTCACCGGCCGCGATGGCCTCGTCGAACACTTCCTGGCGGATCTCTTCGAGCTCCTGCAGGCCCCGGTCGTACCGGCGGAACTGCTCGGTCAGCGCACCGCGCTCGGCGACCGCCCGCGCCCGCTGACCGCTGTCCACCAGCTGCCGCATCTCGTGGTCCCGCTGCTGGAACCGCTGGTACTCCTTGATCACGGTCTGGAAGATGCCGGCGATCTCCGCGCGCGTCGCCGCGTCCTCGACCGGCCGGTCGGCCTCGGTGCCGAGGAACCCGCGGAACTCATTGCCGCCCCTCGGGTCGTAGTCCACGTTCTTCAAGGCCGAGTTGTATTCGGCGAGGCTTCCGGCTTCGGCGTACAGGATCGACTGCGACTTGTTCAGATAGACCTGCTCGTAGGTGTCGCTCCGTGCGAGGTCGGTACCTACGAGCAAGTACCGGGTCTGGTCTGCGGCGGCGTTGTTGCTGATGGCGCGTGTGCGAGACAAGGCGAGCATCGAGTCGAACCCGTTCTCCTTGGCGTTGCGCAGGGTCTGCGCCTGCCCCCACAGCATGAGGCCGCTCGCCGTCATCAGGGCGAGCGCTCCGACCGTCGCCAGGGCCAGGCCGACGTTCAGCAGCCGCCGGAAGCGCACGGCCAGGTACACCTGGAGGACGACCAGCGTCACCAGCAGCAGGGCGCCCACCACGATCACCCAGACGAGGCCGGTGAGCACCGCCGACCGCTGCTCCTCGTAGGTGCCGCGGACGAGCGCGCCGTTGTCGAGCGTGAGGTTGTACGCCTTCGGCAGCAGGTCCAGCTTCATCAGGTCGGTCGCCTGCTGGTAGAGCTCCTGGACCCCCTCCGGCGGCGGCCCGGCCCGGTGCTGGGTCTGCCGCTCCAGTTGCAGCGCCTGCCGGGCCAGCCCCTCGTAGCGGGCGAGCGCGTCGAGCAGCGCCCGGGCGGTGTCCTCCTCGGTGGGCTCGTCGGCGAGCTTGGCGGCTTCGATCAGCGCCTCCCCGGCCCGCTGCCGGTTCAGTTCGTACAGCCGCAGCGCCTCGGCCCGCGCCGCGGGCTCGGAGTCGCCGGCGAGCAGCGCGTTCGCCAGCTGCGCGTCCATGTCGGTGAGCTGGGAGTACAGGTCGCCGGTCGCGACGACCTGTCGGCCCGCGTCGTGCCCGATCACCCGCATCCCCTCGCGGGCCTGCGCGATCGTCGCCGAGGTGACCGCGAGCAGCGCGAGCAGCACGACGACGACCAGCGCGGACAGGCCGCGGATGCGGGACGCGGCGGTGCGCGGCGCCAGCCTGCGCAGCCCGGCCGGGGCCGGGCCGGGCGCCGACAGCAGGCGGCGCGCGG
>NZ_MKJY01000009.1 GCF_001942465.1 Actinomadura sp. CNU-125 | reverse complement strand
GAGGTCCGCCCGTCCGTCGCCGCGGGCGTCGCGGCGGGCGTCGGCACGGGCGCGGGCACGGAGTCGCTGGTGGTGGTCGCCGAACTGCGCCGCGCCGGACGCCGGGTCGCGGCGGAGCTCGCGGCGATCGAGGAATCGGTGGTCGCGGCGGTGACCGCCGGGCACGGGGTGCGGCCGTCCGTCGTCCACCTCGGGCCGCCCGGGACGGTGCCGACGACCACGAGCGGGAAGGTGCGGCGCGGCGCCGCCCGGCTGGCCTTCGAGCGCGGCACCCTCAAGCGTCTCGTCCCCGCCGCCCCCGCGACGGCGACGGCGACCGCCGGGACGGTGCCGCGATGACCGTCGACGCCGTCCCGTCCCGGAACACCGCCGCGGCTCCCGACACCGACGCGCAGGCCCGCCGCCTCGCCTACCTCACCGTGTGCGTGCCCGCGGCCGGGTTCGCCGCCGCGCTGGTGTGGGCGTTCACCTACGGGTTCACGCTGGTCGACGGGCTGCTGCTCGGCGGCATGTACCTGGTGACCGCGCTGGGCGTGGAGGGCGGCCTGCACCGGTTCTTCTCGCACCGCGCGTTCAGCGCCCGCCCCGCCGTGACCGCCGCGTGGGGCGTGGCGGGGTCCATGGCGGCGCAGGGGCCGATCGTGTTCTGGGTCGCGACGCACCGCATCCACCACGCCTTCACCGACACCGACCGCGACCCGCACTCCCCGAAACCCATCGGGGACGGACGGTTCGCGCGGCTCCGCGGCTTCTGGCACGGGCACGCGGGCTGGCTGTTCACCGTCCGGCGCGGGAACTGGAGCAAGCACGTCCCCGACCTGCTGGGCGACCGCACCGTCATGCGGATCAACGAGCTGTACTTCGCGTGGGTGCTGCTGGGGCTGGCGATCCCGGCCGCGCTCGGCGGCCTGCTGACCTGGAGCGCCGGCGGCGCCGTCGGGGGCCTGCTGTGGGGCGGGCTCGCCCGGATCTTCCTGCTCGACCAGGTCACCTGGGGCGTGAACTCGATCGGCCACACGCTGGGCAGCCGCCCGTACCGGACGCGCGACAACAGCCGCAACGTCGCGGCGCTCGCGCCCCTGTCGGTCGGCGGGTCCTGGCACAACAACCACCACGCCCGCCCGGCGCTGGCGCACAACCGGCACACGTTCTGGCAACTCGACCTCACCGGCGCGGTCATAGGCCTGCTGGCGGCGCTGCGCCTGGTCTCCGACGTCCGCCGCCCCCGGCCGGGCGGCCGGGACAACCCGAGGGGATAGCCCGATGACGACCATGACCGCGCCGCCCGAGGCGGCGATCGTCAAGCTCGACCGGTCCAGCGCCCGGATCAAGTGGATCACGGCGTTCGCGATGATGACGCTGCCCGGCCTCGGGACGGCCGCCGCCGCCGTCCTGCTGTGGCAGGGGATCTACACGGCCACCGACCTGTGGCTTTTCGCCGGAATGTACCTCGTGCACATGTTCGGCATCACGATCGGGTTCCACCGGTACCTCGCGCACAAGTCGTTCAAGACGTCCCGGTTCTTCGAGGGAGCCCTGATGATCGCCGGGTCGATGGGCGGCCAGGGACCGATCATGTACTGGGTCACCACGCACCGCCGCCACCACCGGTTCAGCGACCGGGACGGCGACCCGCACTCGCCCAACCTCGCCGGTGCGGGCCTCGGCGCGAAGCTGCGCGGCCTGTGGTGGGCGCACATGCCGTGGATGCTCAGCGACGAGAGTTCGAGCTGGCGGTTCTGGCGCCGGACGTCCTGCGCGACCGCAGGCTGTTCTTCTACCACCGGACGTACCAGCTGTGGATGGCCGCGGGACTGCTGCTCCCCGCCGCGATCGGCTTCGCCGTCGAGGGGACGGCCGCGGCGGCGCTCACCGGGTTCGTGTTCGGCGGCCTCGCCCGGATGTTCGTGGCGAACCAGGCGGCCTGGTGCGTCGGGTCGCTCAGCCACATGATCGGCGGGCGCCCGTTCGACAACGGCGACCGCAGCGCCAACAACTGGCCGGTGGCCGTCTTCACGTTCGGTGAGGGCCTGCAGAACAACCACCACGCGTTCCCCGGTTCCTACCGGCACGCCGTCCGCGCCTGGGAGCCCGACCTCAGCGGCTGGACGCTGACGGTCCTCGGCCGGCTCCGCGTCGTCCGCGACCTGCGGCAGCCGGACGCCGCCGCGATCGCCGCCCGCCGGACGCGCGGCCCCCGGAGCGAGCGCCGAACCGACCGCGCGTCCGCCTGACCCCTCGTTCCCACCAGGGCCTCTGCCACCACACGCCCACCATCGATCACGGAGTGTGACCGCACATGTTCAAGCGCAGCAAGAAGACCCCGGGCCTCGACGGCCCGCTGAGCACCGAGTCGCTCCGCGCCTGGCTGATCGAGCACCTCGCCGCCCGCGTCGGCGCGGCGCCCGCGGACATCGACACCGGCAAGTCGTTCGAGGCGTACGGGCTGGACTCCCGCGTGGCGGTCCAGGTGTCCGGCGCGCTGGAGAAGGTCGTCGAGCGGCGGCTGTCGCCGGGCCTGCTGTACGAGCACCAGACCATCGACGACCTGAGCGCGCACCTCGCCCGCGAGCTGCACCTCGCCGAGCGGGCCTGAGCGCGGAAGGAGACCGGCGATCATGTCCGTCTTCAGTTTCCCGACGGCCCCCGGCGACCGGTTCGGGGAGTTCCTGCGCAAGTCCGACCAGATCAAGGACGAACGGCTCGCGGCGGCCATCCCGCGCGAGTACTTCACCCCGCGGGTGCGGCGCGGCCTGCTCGGCTTCGCCGTGAGCTGGGCGCTGTACCTGGGCGCGATCGTCGCGATGGCGTTCGCCCCGCACTGGACGCTGTACGTCCCGCTGCTGGTCGTGGCGGGGCTCGGCGGCTGGGGCCTGCACTGCATCGCGCACGACTGCGGGCACGGTTCGTTCTCGCGCTCCCGCAAGCTCAACGTCGCGGTCGGGCACGTGTCGCTGCTGCCGCTGATCTACCCGTTCCACGCGTGGCGGCACGTCCACAACCTGCACCACGCCAACACCAACAACCTCGAACTGGACACCGACTGGAAGCCGATGCCGGCCGCGATGTACGCGCGGATGCCGCTGCGGGAACGGCTCGTCTACCACGGCACCCGCACCTGGGCGTTCTGGGGCGGGACGATCAACTACTGGCGGGTGTCGGGATTCCGCCCGTCGTTCTTCCCGAAGCGGGAGATGCGGCGCGAGGTGCGGCGCTCCATCTGGTTCGTGGTCGCCGCGTCGGTCCTTTACTTCCCGCCGCTGATCTACTTCACCGGCGTCAAGGGCCTCCTGCTGTACTTCGTGGCGCCGTGGGTCGCGACCCACGCGTGGTTCAGCGCGACGACGCTGATGCACCACAGCGCGTCCGACGTGCCCTACCTGACGTCCGAGCACTGGACGAAGAACGCGGGACGGCTGCTGCTGACGACCGACTACCGGTACCCGAAGTGGCTGCTGTTCCTCACGCACAACATCTCGGTGCACACCGCGCACCACGTCGCCCCGCCCGTCCCGTTCTACAACCTGCCGAAGGCGCAGGAGGCGCTGAAGCGCGCGTACCCGGGCATGGTGCGCGAACGCGACCTGAAGGCGCGGCACCTGTGGCACATCGTCCGCCGCCTGCACTTCTACGACACCGAGTCGGGCTTCTACAGCGACTTCGGCAAGACGCAGATCCCGCCGGGGAGCGAGGAGCGCGCCGCCGCGCCCGCGACTGTCCGGGCCGTCCCGTGAGGGCGCCGCGCGCGCCGCTGCCCGTCCGGCGACTCGGCTACGCCGCGGTCGGGACGGTCGCGCCCGCGGCGGCGGGACGGCGCGCGACCGACGCGTTCAGCACCACGCGCGCGCTCGGGCTGCGGCCGGACGACGTCGTCCCCGACGCCCGCCGGTTCACGGTCGGCGGCGACCCGGACGTCCGCGGCGGCTACCTGTGGGGCGAGGACGGCCCGGTCGCGCTCCTCGTGCACGGCTGGGGCATCGACAGCAGCAGCATGCAGGCGCTCGTGCCGCCGCTGCGGGCGCTCGGCTACAGGGTCGCGACGTTCGACGCCCCCGGGCACGGCGTCGCCGCGGGCTCGCAGGCGACGATGACGCAGTTCACCCGCGCGACCGGCGCCGTGCTGGACGCCCTCGGCGACACGTTCGGCGAGGTGCGCGCGGTGGTGGCGCACTCGCTCGGCTCGATCGCCGCGGCCGGGCGCTCGCCGCGCGGCCCGGCGCGTCCGTCCGGTGCCTGGCGCTGCTCGCCCCGACCTGCACGCTGACCGGCGTGCTGGAGCGGTGGGCGGGCGCGGAGCTGCGGCTGCGGCGGCCGGTCGTCGCGGAGATCTACCGGGAGCTGCGGCGGCGCAACGGCGTGCCCGTCTCGCACTGGGACGTGGTCGGGCTCGGCGGCGACCTCGACCTGCCCGCCCTCGTGCTGCACGACCCGCGCGACGGCGTCGTCCCGTACGCCGAGGCGGAGGCCGTCGCCGCGGGCCTGCGCGCGCGCGGCAGGAGGACGCGCCGGGCGGGCACTTCGGGATCCTGCTCGACCCCGGCGTCCGGGACCGGGTCGCGGCGTTCGTCGCCCGGCACGCGAGCACCGGTGAGGAGGCGGTCCGGTGAGGAGCGGCGACGCGGCCGCGGCGGAGACGGTCCGGGGACGGGCGTGGATGTGCCTGGTCTGCGGGTTCGTCTACCGCGAGGAGGACGGCCTGCCCGAGGAGGGGATCGCGCCCGGCACGTCCTGGGACGACATCCCGGACGCTGGTCGTGCCCCGATTGCGGCGTGAGCAAGGAGGACTTCGTGATGGCCCCTATGGACTGGGAGTGAGCATGGCACAGGGAGCGAGCGGGGTGCGGACCCTCGCCGAACCCGCGGACGTGATGCTGCGGCTGCTGGCGCCCGACGGGAAGCAGGACCCCTACCCGCTGTACGAGGAGATGCGCGCGCACGGGCCGCTCGTCGACCTGAACGGCGTGCACGTCTTCGCCACCGGCTACGCCGAGTGCGCGCGGGCGCTGCGCGAGCCGGGGATGCTGTCCACCGACGGCGCCGTCCAGGACCGCAAGATGCCCGGCTGGCGGGAGCACTCGTCGTGGCGGTGGCTCACCAAGAACATGCTGTTCGCCAACGATCCGGCGCACGAGCGGTACCGGCGGTTCTTCGGCAACGCGTTCGCCGCCCGCAGCGTCGAGGCGTACCGGCCGCTGGTGGAGCGGTTCGCGGCCGAGACCGTCGAGCACGTCGCCGTCCTGGGCGCGGGCTGCGCCGCCGTCGACCTCGTCCCCGAGTTCTCGTTCCGGTTCGCGGCGGACGTCATCGGCGAGCTGCTCGGCGTCCCGGCCGGCGACCGGCGGGAGATGCGCGGGATCATCGGCGACATCACCACCGCGCTCGACCCGATCGGCGACCTGTCGGAGCTGGAGCGCGGCGACGGCGGCATGGACCGGCTCGCCGAGTACACCTACGACCTCGTCGCGCGCCGCCGCGCCGCGCCGGGCGCGGACCTCACCAGCGCGTTCGTCCGGGCCCGGGACGAGGGCGGCGAGCTCACCGACGAGGAGCTGGTCGCGAACCTGATGCTGCTCACGGTCGCGGCGACCGAGGCGCCGCAGGACCTGCTGAGCAACATGGTCCGGCTCGCGCTGGAACACCCCGAGCACGCCGGACGGCTGCGCGACGACCCGTCCGCCGCGCCCGGCTTCGTGGACGAGACGCTCCGGTTCGACCCCGCCGTGCAGGCGCTCAACCGGGTCGCCGCCCACGACATGGACTACTTCGGCATGAAGATCGCCCAGGGCACCCCGGTGACGCTCCTGATCGCCGCGGGCAACCGGGACCCGCGGCGCTTCGCCGACCCCGCCGTGTTCGACCCGACCCGGCCCGACAACCAGCCGCTGACGCTGAGCGGCGGCGCCCACTACTGCCTCGGCGCCGCCCTCGCCCGGATGTCGGCGGAGACCGTCGTGCCGATGCTGCTGCGCCGGTTCCCGAACCTGGAGCGGGCCGGGCGCCCCACGTTCCGCGACCAGCTCGTGCAGCGCGGCCACGCCACGCTGTCGGTCGTCACCGGATGAACGCGCGACACCGCTCCCAGCCGTCCAGCGGAAGGAAGACCATGACCGATGTCAAGGACGGGACGAGCGACGCCGAACTCGCGGCGTCCCTCGGGCCCGGGTTCGCCAGCGAGCATGCGGACGTCAACGGCGTCCGGCTGCACTACGTGACCGGCGGGACGGGCGCGCCGCTCGTCCTGCTGCCGGGCTGGCCGGAGACCTGGTGGGAGTACCGCAAGGTCATGCCGGCGCTCGCCGAGCGCTACCGGGTGATCGCCGTCGACATCCGCGGGATGGGCGGGTCGGGACGTCCCGAGGCGGGCTACGAGAAGAAGGCGATGGCGCGGGACGTGCTGGAGCTGTGCGAGCACCTCGGGCACCGGCGCGTCGCGATCGCCGGGCACGGCATCGGGTCCATGGTCGCGTTCGCGTTCGCCGCGAACCACCCCGAGGCGTGCGACCGGCTCGTCATGCTGAACACCACCCACATCGACGAGTCGTACTACGAGTTCCGGATCATGCCGCGGCCGGGCGAGCCCGGCCCGTACCGGTGGTGGCTGGGCTTCAACCTGGTGCCCGACTTCCCGGAGGCCGTCCTCGAAGGCCGCTACCGGCACATGATCGACTACATGTTCGGGCTGAGCCTGACGGACCCGGACGCGATCCCGCCGCGCGACCGCGACGTCTACGCGCGCGCCTACGACTCGGCGGACGCCATCCGGGCCAGCAAGAAGTGGTTCCAGGCGTACCGGCAGGACATCGAGGACTTCTACTCCTACGACAAGATCACCGTGCCGATGCTCGGGCTCGCCTACGGCCCCTTCTACGACTACATGCTCGACAAGCTCCCGCAGCAGGGAACCGACGTCCGCGTGGTGCAGATAGAGGGCAGCCGCAACTACCTAGTCGAAGAGCAGCCCCAGGCGGTAATCGACGCCATCAGGGAGTTCATGGGCTGAGCCGGGTCTCGTTGATCTGCGGCGTGTTGCCTTAACTCGGGCGCTCATAAGGGCAACACGCCGCAGATCAACGTTCGGGCGCCCGGCCCCTCGCTGTGACGCGGGTCTCCGGACGGGTGGGTTGTGTTTTCCAACTCACCATTGTTAGCGTCGCGTCACCATCGGGAACCGGCCGAGCCTTGCGAGGAGAACCGTGAGTCCTTCAGACGCGCAGACCGCCGACTCGGTCGCGCCCGGCGAACCGGGCGGCGCCCCGTCCGGCGCCCCGTCCGGCGCCCCGTCCGGCGCCCCGTCCGGCGGACCGTCCGGCGGGACGGGACGGGCCGCGCCGTTCGGCGCCGTCTTCGCCATCGTCGCGGCCGGGGTGGCGATGTCCAACCTCGACCTGTTCATCGTCAACGTGGCGCTCCCGCAGGTCGGGGACCACTTCGCGGGCGCCTCGCTGGCGTCGCTGTCGTGGATCCTGAACGCCTACGCCGTCGTCTTCGCGGCGCTGCTGGTGCCCGCCGGGGGGCTGGCCGACCGCGCCGGCGCCAAGCGCGCCTACCTGCTCGGCATCGCGGTGTTCACGCTCGCGTCCGTCGCGTGCGCGGTGGCCCCCGGAGTGTGGTGGCTGGTGGCGGCGGCGTCCTGCAGGCGGCCGGGGCGGCGGCGCTGATCCCGTCGTCGCTGGGGCTGCTGCTGGCGGCGGCGCCGCCGGAGCGGCGGATGGCCGCCGTGCGCGGCTGGACCGCGATCAGCGGCCTCGCCGCCGCGCTCGGCCCCGTCCTCGGCGGGCTCCTCACCGAACTCGACTGGCGCTGGGTGTTCCTCGTCAACGTGCCGATCGGCGCCGCCGCGATCCTCGCCGGACTGCGGATGCTGCCCGGCGCGCCCGCCCGTCCGGACGCGCGGCGCCGCGACCTGCTCGGCGCCGCCCTGCTGACGGCCGGGATCGCGGCCCTGGCGTTCGGCGTCGTCCGCAGCGAGAGCGACGGCTGGACGTCCCCGCAGATCCTCGGATCGCTGGCCGGGGCGGCGGTGGTGCTCGCCCTGTTCGTCCTGCGGTCCGCGCGGCACCCCGCGCCGGTGCTCCCGCTCGGCGTGCTGCGCGCCCCGGCGTTCAGCCCCGCGTCCCTCGCGAACGTGCTGTTCGCGGTCGCGTTCGCGGCGATGCTGCTGTCCTGCGTGCTGTGGTGCCAGGACGTCTGGGAGTGGTCGGCGCTGCGCACCGGCCTGGCGATCACCCCCGGCCCGCTCATGGTGCCCGCGCTCGCGATGGGCGGCGCGCCGCTCGCCCGCAAGATCGGCTCCGGGCCGCTCGCCCTCATCGGCTGCGCGGTCTTCGCCGCGGGCGTCGCCTGGTGGATGTGGCGGATGGCCGACGGCTACGCGCTCGGGATGCTCCCCGGCATGCTGCTCACCGGCGTCGGCGTCGGGCTGACCCTGCCCACGCTGATCGGCGCGGCCGTGGCGGCGCTGCCCCCGACGAGCTTCTCCACCGGCTCGGCCGTCGTGACCATGGCGCGGCAGGTCGGGACGGTCGTCGGCGTCGCCGCGCTGATCGCCGTGCTGGGCGGCGGCGAGGCCGCCCGCACCGCCGCCGACTTCGACGCGGGCTGGCTGCTGACGATCGCCGCGACGGTCGGCGCCGCGGCCGTCTGCCTGTTCATCCCGCGCGCGCGCAAAGCCTGACCGCACATTCCACCCGCGATACGAAAGCTCGATCCGAGGAGGTTGTCATGCGAGACGCGGTGATCGTCGAAGCCGTCCGCACCCCGATAGGCAAGGGCAAACCGGGGGGCGCGCTGCACGGCGAGCATTCCGTCGACCTGCTGGCCCGCACCCTGCAGAGCCTGATCGAACGGTCCGGCGTCGACCCGGCGGTCGTGGACGACGTGATCGGCGGCATCGTCAGCCAGGTCGGCGACCAGGCGGTGAACGCGACCCGCTCGGCGGTGCTCGCCGCCGGGTTCCCCGAGAGCGTGCCCGCCACGACCGTCGACCGGCAGTGCGGCTCGTCCCAGCAGGCCGCGCACTTCGCCGCGCAGGGCGTGATGAGCGGCGCGTACGACGTCGCGATCGCCTGCGGCGTCGAGTCGATGTCGCGCGTCCCGATGGGGTCGAGCGTCCTGCCCGGCAGCGACCCGTTCGGCCCGCGGATGACCGCCCGCTACCCCGAGGGGCTCGTCGGCCAGGGCATCAGCGCCGAACTGATCACGTCCCGCTGGAAGCTGACCCGCACCGATCTGGACGACTTCGCCCTGCGGTCGCACGAGCGCGCGTCCGCCGCCTGGGCCGCGGGCGAGTTCGACCGCGAGGTCGCCTGGACGGGGATGCGCGACGAGACCGTCCGCCCGGGCACGTCCATGGAGGCGCTAGCCGGGCTGAAGCCCGCCTACTACCGGGAGGAGTACGCCGAGCGGTTCCCCGAGATCGGCTGGAACGTCACCGCCGGGAACGCCTCGCCCGTCAACGACGGCGCCGCCGCCCTGCTCATCATGAGCTCCGAGGCCGCCGCGCGGCTCGGCCTGCGCCCGCGCGCGCGCTTCCACTCGTTCGCGGTGGCGGGCGCCGACCCGCTGCTGATGCTCACCGCGATCATCCCCGCGACGGAGAAGGTCCTCGTCCGTGCCGGGCTGACCATCGACGACATCGACGTGTTCGAGGTGAACGAGGCGTTCTCGCCCGTCGTGCTGTCGTGGCGGCACGAGACCGGCGCCGACCTGGAGAAGGTCAACGTCCGGGGCGGCGCCATCGCCATCGGGCACCCGCTCGGCGCCAGCGGCGCCCGCCTCATGACGACCCTCGTGCACGCCATGGAGGACCGCGGCGCCCGCTACGGCCTGCAGACGATGTGCGAGGCGGGCGGCCTCGCCAACGCGGTCGTCCTCGAACGGCTCTGACGCCGTCCCCGGACGCCGACCCCCGGCCCCGCTTCGGGCCGCGCGCACCGAGGTGGCGCACGCGCGGCCCGAAGCGGTCGGAAAACCCAACCGACCCGCCTAAGCTGGAGTCATGGGCAAGGACGCCGACCCCCGCGAATGCTCGGTCGCCGACGCGCTGCAGGTCGTCGGGGAACGCTGGACGCTGCTGGTGATCCGCGAACTGCTGTACGGAGTGCGGCGGTTCGACGGGATCGTCCGCAACACCGGCGCCGCCCGCGACATCCTCACCACCCGGCTGCGCAAGCTGGAGGACGCCGGCATCGTGCGGCGCGAACCGTACAGCGACCGCCCCGTCCGGTACGAGTACCACCTGACGTCCAAGGGCCTGGAGCTCAGCGACGTGCTCGCCGTCCTCATGCGCTGGGGCGACCGGCACATCAACCCCGCCGACCCGCCCGTCCGGTGGATCCACACCTGCGGCGAGCACCTCGACGCCCAGGTCGTCTGCGCGCACTGCGGGCGGCCCGCGCTGGAAGGCGGGCGCCCCACCGGACGCGGCGCCCGGACGGCCTAGCGCTTCTCCTTCGGCGACCGCACGAGGAACGTCCCCGCCAGCACCACCAGCCCCGACAGCATCAGGACGAACTGGGCCGGGGCCATCCCGAACGGCGTGGCGTCCGCGCCGTCCAGCAGGTCCGCCGCCAGGCCCGACAGCAGCGCCGCCAGCGCCAGGCCGAACCGCAGCGTCGCGTGGAACGCGGTGAGGGCGAGGTTGCGGTCACTGCCGCCGAGACGTTCCTGCAGGTAGGTGATGCCGCCGACGAGCGCGCTCGTCGCACCCGCGCCGAACAGGACCGCCCCCGCGAACGACCACCCCACCGACCCGAGCAGCCCCATCAGCGCGATCACCACGCCCTGCACGACCGTCCCCGTCCGGATCTGCGACAGCAGGTCCCAGCCCTTGCGGTGGACGAGCAGCAGCCCGATCAGCGCGCCCACCCCGAACAGCACCACCAGCACGCCGAACCCGACCGCGCCCGCGTCCAGGACGTCCTGCACGAACACCACGCCCAGCGAGAACAGCGCGCCGAGGCCGAGCGCGATCACCGCGACGCCCGGCAGCACGCCCCGCACGGTCGGCAGCCGCAGCGCCGCGACGAACCCCCGCTGCGTCCCGGTCTCCCGCTCCGTCGCCCGCCGCTCGTGCGGACCCGGGCCGAGGTCCGGGATCGCCCGCACCGCCAGGTAGGACGCCAGGTACGTCAGCGCGTTGAACCAGAACACCACGACGTAACGCCAGTGGCCCTCCCAGCCCGCCTGGTTCGACGCCCACAGGATCAGCCCGAACGCGCCCGCGCCCACCGGGATCATCCCGTACGACGTCGCCATCGTGATCCCGTTCGCGACCTCCAGCGTGCCCGTGTCGTGCTCCTCCTCGTCGTCCTCGATGAGGAACGGGACGGCCGCGTCCCGCGCGGGCAGGAAGATCAGCCCCACCACCTCGATGAGGAACGCCCAGAAGTACACCCACCACAGGAACGGCAGCAGCGGCAACGTCACCGCCATCCCCGCCCTGACCAGGTCGGACGTCAACATCACGCTGCGCCGCCGCCACCGCGTCACCACCCGCGCCGCCAGCGGCGCGCCCAGCGCGGACGGCAGCAGCCGCAGCACCAGCACCCCGCCGACCGCCGTCGTGGAGCCGGAGATCTCCAGGACGAAGTACATCAGCGCGAGCGTGCCCATCCAGTCGCCGAACGCCGAGATGCCCTGCCCGAGGATGAGCAGCCGGAAGTCCCGGCGGTTCAGCCGATCCTTGAGTCCCACGCGGGCTCCCGTCCGTGCCGCCCGTCCGCGTCGGGCGATCCCGCCAGCAGCCCGGAGAGCCGCGCGGCCGCGCCGTCCCAGCTCCAGGTGCCGCACGCCCAGCGGCGTCCGGCGGCGCCCATCGCGCGCGCCCGCCCGGGATCGGCCAGCAGCCGGTGCAGCGCGAGCGCCAGCTCGCCCGGACCGGACGCGTCGACGAGCACGCCCGTCCGCCCGTCCACGAGCGACTCGGGGCTGCCGCCCGACCGGCCCACGATCACCGGCAGCCCGGACGCCGCCGCCTCCAGCGTCGACAGCCCGAGCCCCTCCGTCTGCAGGCCGTGCCGGTCGTCCCGGCAGGGCAGCGCGAACACGTCGGCCGCCGCGTAGTAGCGCGGCAGGTCCGCGGCCGACACCGGCCCGGTCACCGTGACCGACCCGGGCGCCGTGCGGTCGCCGAGCTCGGCGAGGCGCCGCAGCATCGGACCGTCCCCGACGATGACGAGCCGCGCGTCCGGGCGCCGCCGCAGCACGTCCGCCCACGCCCGGATCAGCGTGTCGTGCCCCTTGCGGCGGACGAGCCGCGCGACGCTGAGCACCACCGGACCGCTCCCCAGCGCGTGCCGCCGCCGGATCCCCGCACCGTCCAGGCCCGGCCGGAACCGGCCGGTGTCCACGGCCCCGGCGAGCCGCACCAGCCGCGTTCGTCCGCCGAGTGCGTCCGCCAGTTCCGGCAGCGTGCCCCCGCACAGGTGCGTGAGCGCGTCGAACGACCCGGCCGCCGCGCGCAGCGCCGCCCGCGTCGGCGCCGCCCGGAACCAGCCGAGCTCCTGCCCGTGCGTCGACCCCACCAGCCGCCGCACCCCCGCCGCCCGGACGAACGGCGCGTACATCGCGAACGGCGCCGCCGCGGTGATCCACCCGGCCTCGATCCGGTGCCGTTCGACGAGTCCCCGCAGCCCGCGGAACAGCAGGTACGCGTGCCGCCGCACGACCGGGAACGGCAGCCCCGCGTCGAACTCCGCGGCCCCCGGCCACGCGGGCGCCACCACGACGACCCGTCCCGCGGGCAACCGCCGTACCAGCTCCCACGTGAACGTCTGCACCCCGCCGGGCTCCGGAGGGAAATGCCCGGTCAGCACCAGCGTCCGCGGGATCTCCATCAAGCCCCCTTCGACGTCGCGGGGGGTTCCGCGTGATCACCGCGGGCGGGGTCGAACGTGTCGGCCGGGTGGGGATCGCGGCCGGGCCCGTACGCCGTGGCGCCGCTCGTCCGGCGACGAGGGAAGCCCGCGCGTCCTCGCGTGGGTGGTGTCACTCGGTCACGCTTCCCCGGCAGCCGTCAACCATGCATGGGGCGACGCGTCCGGGCACCGCCTCGACGAGCCGCTCCGGCAGACCCGTGCAGGGGCCGCCGCTCGGTGACCGGCCCGTGGGGCGGGCCCGGCTAGGTTGGCGCGCATGGACGAGATCAACGGGGTCGAAGTCGTCGCGTTCCCGGACGCGGCGGCGTTCGAGGACTGGCTGGCCCAACACCACACCCGCCGCGAGGGCGTGTGGGTCAAGGTCGCGAAGAAGGCGTCGGGGATCGCGTCGGTCACGGACGACGAACTGGTCGACGCCGGGCTGTGCTGGGGCTGGATCTCCGGGCAGCGCCGGGGCCTGGACGACCTGTACTACCTGCAGAAGTACGGGCCGCGGCGGCCGAAGAGCCTGTGGTCGCGGGTGAACGTCGAGAAGGTCTCGGCGCTCGCGGCGGCGGGCCGGATGCGCGAGCCCGGCCTCGCCGAGGTCCGGCGGGCCCGGGAGGACGGCCGCTGGGACCGCGCGTACGCGTCGCAGGCGACGGCCGCCGTCCCGGACGACCTGGCCGCGGCGCTCGCCGCCGACCCGGCGGCGCGGGCGGCCTTCGACGCGCTCGACCGGACCGCCCGCTACCTCGTGCTGCTTCCGCTGCTCCAGGCCGCGACGCCGGAGACCAGGCGGGCGCGGCTGGAACGGGCGGTCCGGGACCTGGCGGAGGGCGAACGCTCCTGACCCGGTGGACCGCGGCGGTCACCGCTCCGGAGTCCGTCCCGTGGATCTTGGTTCGCCCTTGTCCGGCGGGTCGGTCCCGTGAAGGATGGCCCGGAGCGTGGTGATCTTCAGGGTGGACGGGAAGTGGCGAACGGTGTCCGGTGAGTTGTTCGGTGTGGCGTTGGAGCTGTTGCGGGCCAACCCGTACGGGTTTTTGACCACGGTGGACGATGGGCAGCCGCATACCCGGCTCGTTCAGCACGTCGGCGTCGATGACGACGGGACCGTGTGGATCGGGACCAGCCCGACGTCCCGTAAGGCCGCCCAGATCTCCCGTCATCGGGTCGTGTCGTACGCGGTCGAGGACCGGGCCGCCTTCGCCTACGCGTGCCTGAACGCGACCGCCGAACTGGTCGAGGACGAGACGGAACGGGCCGCCAGGTGGCAGAACGGATTGGAGGCGTTCTTTCCGGACGGCCCGGCCGGGGACGACTTCGTGCTGATCCGGTTGCGTCCGCACAGAGTCGAACTCATGGACTTCTCCCGCGAGATCCACCCCGACCCCTACGGGCTGGTCCCCGCGACCGAGCAGGAAAGCTCCTGGTCGTCGCCCGGCCGGTGAGCCGGGACGTGCTCTAGGGGCCGAGGTACGGGTCGTCCGGGTCGTCCGGGGCGTGGCCGGGCAGGTTCGGGATCTTCGTCAGCTTGTCGGGGTTGCGGACCAGGTCGATCGCGGTGATGCGGCCGGCGTCGACGGTGAACGCCACGACCGACAGTTCGCCGTCGCCGCTGCGGGCGAGCAGGCCCGGGGCGCCGTTGACCTCGGCGACCAGGATGTCCACCGTGCCCACGGCGCGGTAGTGGCCGATCATCATCGGCGCGACCCGGGCGGCGTTCCGCTCGATGTGCTGCAGGGTGGCGGCCTTGCCGCCGCCGTCGCCGCGCAGCACCACGTCGGGGTCGAGGAGCGCGATGAGGCCGGGCAGGTCGCCGTCCCGGCAGGCGGCGGTGAACGCCCGGACGAGTTCGTCCTGTTCGGCATGCGTGGCGGGGGTGCGGGGACGTCCGTCCTCGACGTGCCGGCGGGCCCGGGACGCCAGTTGCCGTACCGCGGCCGGGGTGCGGCCGACGACCTCGGCGATCTCCGGGAACGGGACGCCGAACACGTCGTGCAGGACGAACGCGGTGCGTTCGGCCGGGGAGAGCAGCTCCAGGACGACGAGCAGCGCCATGCTGACCGACTCGTCGAGCGTGACCCGGTCGGCCGGGTCGGCCGGGCCGGGCGCCCCGACCTCGACGAGCGGCTCGGGCAGCCACGTGCCGAAGTAGCGCTCGCGGCGGACGCGCGCGCTGTTCAGCGCGTCCAGCGCCAGCCGGCTCACGGTGGTGGTCAGCCAGGCCGCGAGGTTGCGGACCTCGGACGGGTCGTCGAGCCCGCGCAGCCGCAGCCACGCCTCCTGGACGCAGTCCTCGGCCTCGACCAGCGAGCCCGTCATCGTGTACGCCACGCGCAGCAGCCGCGGACGGCTCGCCTCGAAGTGCCGCGCGAGCATCTCCTCGGTGTTCCGGTCAGTCGTCACCATGCCCTAACGACGGTGCAGCCCGGCCGAATGTGACATGGCCGCGTCGTGTCACACCTGACGCGGCCGCGTCGTCGAGGACGGAAAGCAGGCGACCGTACCGGAGACCGGACCATGACACTGACCGAGCTGGACCGAGAAGAAAACACCAGACCGCCCTCGCGCAAGGGGGCGTTCGTTCGCATCGCCGGGTGGGCCCACCGCCGCCGATGGCTCGCGCTGATCCTCTGGGTCGCCGTCCTCGGCGGCGTGTGGGGGGTCGCGACGGCGACGGGCGACGACTACCGCAACGACTACTCCATTCCCGGGACCGATTCGCAGCGGGCCGCCGAACTGCTGGAAGGGCACGGCGCGGCACGCGCGGGGGACACCGTCCAGATCGTCCTGCACGACGCGGGCGGGCTGCGCGGGCCCGGCGTCGAGCAGCGGGTGAGCGCGATGCTCGACGAGGTCGCCGGGCTGCCCAAGGTCGGCGGCGTCCGCGGCCCGTACCAGGACGCCGCCGCCATCAGCGAGGACGGCACGATCGGCTACGCAGCCGTAATGCTGGAAGTCCCGTCGGAGGACATGCCCAAGGCCGACGTCCAGCGCATCCTCGACACCGCGCAGGCGGTCGAGGGGGACGGGCTGCGGGCCGAGCTGGGCGGCGAGGCGGCGCGGCTGCTGGCGGCGGGGGAGACGAGCCTTGCCGAAGGCGTGGGCCTGCTGGCCGCGCTGGTCGTGCTGGTCCTGATGTTCGGGACGGTCATCGCCGCCGGGCTGCCGATCATCATCGCGCTGTTCGCCGTTGGGACGACGGTCGGCGCGATCATCGTGGCCTCGCACGTCTTCACCATCGCCGACTGGACGCCGCCGATGATGATCCTGGTGGGGCTCGGCGTCGGCATCGACTACGCGCTGCTGATCTTCGCCCGCTACCGCGCCGAACTGGTGCGCGGCGCGGATCCGGAGACGGCGACCGTGCAGGCGCTGGACGCCGCGGGCCGCTCGGTCTTCTTCGCGGGCTGCACCGTCATCCTGGCGCTGCTCGGCCTCGTCGCGCTCGGGCTCGGCTCGCTGCAGGGCATGGCGCTGTCGGTCGCGCTGACCGTGCTGGTCACGATGCTGGCCTCGCTGACCCTGCTGCCCGCGCTGCTCGGGATCTTCGGCCGCCGCTTCGCCCGCCTGTTCGTCGGCCGCGCCCGGCGGCGGGAGGCCGCCGGGAAGGCCGCCGAGGGGACGCGGTGGCGGCGGCTCGCGGTCCTGGTGCAGCGGCGTCCGCTGGCGGCGCTGCTGGCGGCGGGAGCGCTGCTCGGCGCGCTCGCGTTCCCGGCGTTCGGGATGCGCCTCGGCTTCTCCGACGCGGGCAGCGACCCGTCCGGGAGCACGAGCCGGCAGGCGTACGACCTGCTGTCGCAGGGGTTCGGGCCCGGGTTCAACGGCCCGCTGCTGGTGGTCACCGACGGCGGTCCGGACGCCGCCGCGGCCGCGGCGCGCGCGTTGGCCGCGACCCCGGGCGTCGAGGCCGCCGGTACCCCGCTGCCCACGCCGGACGGCGCCGCCGCGACCCTGCCGGTGTTCCCCGAGTCCGCGCCGCAGGACCCGGAGACGTCCCGGCTCGTCGGCACCCTGCGCGACGACGTCCTGCCCGGGCTGTCCGCCCAGAACGGTGCGACCTACCTGGTCGGCGGGGCCACGGCCGCGTCCGAGGACTACTCCGCCAAGGTGGCCGACCGGCTGCCGCTGTTCATGGCGGTCGTCGTCGGGGCCTCGCTGATCCTGCTGATGGTGGTGTTCCGGTCGGTGCTCGTCCCGCTGAAGGCCGCGCTGCTGAACCTGCTCAGCATCGGCGCCGCGCTCGGCGCGATGAAACTGGTGTTCCAGGACGGCTGGTTCGGCGTGGAGCCCGGCCCGATCGAGGCGTACCTGCCGGTGCTGATCTTCGCGATCGTCTTCGGGCTGTCCATGGACTACGAGATCTTCCTGATCTCCCGCATCCACGAGGAATGGACGCGCTCCCCGGACGACCCGTCGCACGCCGTCCGGGAAGGCCTCGCCCACACCGGCTCGGTCATCACCGCCGCCGGAGCGATCATGGTCGTCATTTTCGGCGCCTTCATCCTCAGCCCGGACCGTCTCCTCCAGCAGGCCGGATTCGGCATGGCCATCGCGATTTTCGTCGACGCCGTCATCATCCGCTGCCTGATCGTCCCGGCCGCCATGGAACTGATGGGCCGCCGCGCCTGGTGGCTCCCGGCGCCGCTCGCCCGCCTGCTGCCGAAAGTGGAGCTGGAAAGGGGCACGCGATGAACGTGGTCCTGTGGATCGTGCAATCGGCCTTGGCCCTGATGTTCGCCATGTCCGGCTCGGAGAAGGTTTCCCAGCCGATCGCCAAACTGTCCGGCAAATATCCGTGGGTGCAGGCTTCTCCGCCTGGGCTGGTGCGGTTCATCGGTGTGATGGAACTGCTCGGGGCGCTCGGATTGATCGTGCCCGCCGCCACGGACATCGCCCCCGTTCTGACACCGGCCGCCGCGACCGGACTGGCGCTCCTGATGGCGTCGGCGGCGTCATGCACCTGCGCCGGAAAGAGCCGTCCGGGCTGCCGGCCACCACCGTCCTGTTCGCGCTGGCCGCGCTCGTCGCCTGGGGACGGTTCGGTCCCTACGGCTGGTGACGCCCCCGCAGCGATACCCGTCCGATATCCGTTCCGCAACGAGGAGAGGTCACATGTCGACGACCGAAACAACGCACAACAAGGAAATGCTCCGGCGTTTCCACGAAGCCCTCAACTCCCAGGATATGGAGGTCATCTCGAAGACGATGGACGAGGTCGTCCAGCCGGACGTGCTGATCCGCACACCGTTGCCGCTCGAAAGCACGGGAGTGCAGGCGGTGAAGGAGGTGTTCGAGGTGCTCCTGCGAGCCTTCCCCGACCTGCACGTGTCGATCGAGGACCTCATCGCGGAAGGGGACAAGGTCGTCTCCAGAAACGTCGTCACCGGGACCAACCTGGGCGAATACATGGGGCGGCCGCCGACCGGCAAGCCGGTCACCTACAACGAGATGTTCGTCGTCCGCTTCCGCGACGGCCGGGTCGCCGAGACCTGGGCGGTCGTCGACGTCCTCGCGCAACTGCGGCAGCTCGGGATGCTTCCGGCCTGAACGGACGGTGAAGATCATGCGGGCGACCTCGAAAGACGCTCGCGGCCCTTGACGGGAGATCGATCCGCGCCTTGAATCGGGTCGCGAAAAAGCCCGTGCAAGCGGCTTCCGGCCGGGCGGGAGCGGCTTCGAAGGAGATGACGCATGCTCCCATCCCAGCCCCCTGCCCGGTCCAGGAAATTCGGCAGGGCGTGGACGGCCGCCGCCCTCGCGCTCGCCCTCGCCGTGTCGGCGGCCCTGTCCGGTGGTCCGGACGGGGCCGCCCCCGCGCGGCACGTCGCCGTCCGCGCCGCGGCCGACGACCCGTTCTGGGGCGACACCTCGAACATCCCGCCCGCGCGGAACGTCCTCACCGTCAAGATCCTCAACCGGACGAACGGGCAGTACCCCGACGACCAGGTCTTCTGGACGTTCGACGGGCAGACCCGCTCGATCGCCGAACAGCCGTACATCGACATGCCCGCCAACTCCGCGGGGCGCATGTACTTCCACGTCGGCTCGCCCGACGGCCGGTACTGGGACTTCATCGAGTTCACGGTCGGCCCGGACGTCTTCAACGGCAACACCACCCGCGTGGACGGCTTCGGCCTCAAGCTCGCGATGCGGCTGCACGCCCACGACGGGTACGACGTGTCCGTCGGCGAGAACCTCGCGACGTTCCAGGAGAGCCGCGAGGCGACGTTCCGGCGGTTCGCCGACGCCGTCCCGGCCGAGTTCGACGGCCTCGCGACCGTCGAGGCGCCGTACCGGATCCCGTCGCCCGGCAACTCGCCCGACTTCCGGCCGGGCGGAGCGCACGCGGGCTACTTCACCGGCTACGCCGCGTCCGTCGGCGTGTCCGCGACGACCGCGCAGGTCACCGGGTGCGCGGGCCCGCTCGCCGGGGACGCCGCGCGGTGCGCCGCACTGAACCGGCACGTCGCCGAACTGCCGCCCGCGCAGTGGACGGACGTGTCGCGCTTCTACGCGTCCGCCCCGGCTAACCACTACGCGAAGTTCTGGCACGACAACGCGATCGGCGGCCTCGCGTACGGGTTCCCGTACGACGACGTCGCCGAGCGGTCGTCGTTCGTCTCGCGCGGGAACCCGCAGTACCTGCTCGTCGCCGTCGGCTGGTGAGCCTCCCGGCCCCGGCGTGCGGGCGTGCGGCGTGCGGCCGTCCGCCCGCCGGGGCCGGTCAGCGGATGATCACACGGTCCTTCGGGGCCTCGGCGTCGGCCGTCCAGCCGTCGTGGCCCGTGTCGGCGCGCCACACCTTGCCCGCGTGCCGCACCTCGGTCAGCCCGTACGGCTGCGCGTGCGTCACCGCCCAGGACGCGACGGCCCAGCCCATCCGCTCGCCGGGCACCGCCACCGACGTCCACGCCGCCGACGCGTCGCCGGTCCCCTTCAGCCCGCCGCCGAACGCCGCCGCATCTCGCGGACCGCCTCGGCGCGGCGCGGCGGCGTCCGCTCGTCCGGCGGGAACCAGCACCGCGCGGTCGCGGGCTCCCGGCCGGTGAACGCCGCCGCCAGCAGCTCGCCCTCCGGCTCGTGCTGCGCGTACAGGGCGCCGTCGGCGCTGCGCTGCACCTCCTGCGCGGCGATGTGGAGGTCCTTGTCGAGGTAGTCCTTGACCTGGACGAGCCCGTCGAAGAACTTGCTCGTCGCCACGACGGGGTCGCGGAGCTGCTCCGGCGTGCCCCAGCCCTGCGACGGACGCTGCTGGAACATCCCCACCGAGTCGCGGTCGCCGCCCGCGAGGTTCCGCAGGTGCGACTCCTGGATCGCCGTCGCGTACGCGATCACCACGGCCCGCTCCGGCAGTTCCTTGCGGAACGCCACCGCCGCGACCGTCGCCGCGTTCGCGCCCTGCTCCAGGCTCAGCGACATCTGCCCGCCGGTCGTGCGCACCTCGCAGCCGGTCCCGTGCAGGTACGGGCGCGTCCACTGGTACGTCACGTACCGCCCGCGCCCAGCAGCAGCACGAAGACGGACGTGATGACGGCCCAGCGCCTGCCGCGCCGGGACGTGCGTGTGTCCGGCCCCTCCGCGGGACGCGACTTCGACCTCGCCCATGCAGCCACGCGAAGACCGTACCGGGAACCGGTCCCTACTAAGCTCAGGAACCATGACCGAAACGTTCACCAGCCCGATCTCCCACGTCATCGACGAGCTGTGGGAGCGGCGCGCCGACCTCACGCCGGACGACGCCGACGCGCGCGCCGCGATCACCGCGGCCGTCGACCAGCTCGACGTCGGCGAGGCCCGCGTCGCCTTCATCGACCCCGCGACCGACGAGGTCGTCGTGGACGAGCGCGCGAAGCGGTCGATCCTGCTCAGCTTCAAGGTGCTCGGCATGGTGCGTTCGCAGGTCGGCGACTTCCAGTACCACGACCGGATCCCGCTGAAGAGCCGCCTGGACGGCGTCCGCGTGGTGCCGGGCGCGATCGCCCGCTGGGGCGCGTACCTCGCGCCGGGCGTGGTGCTGATGCCGTCCTTCACCAACTTCGGCGCCTACGTCGACTCCGGCACCATGGTCGACACCTGGGCCACCGTCGGCTCGTGCGCGCAGATCGGCAAGAACGTCCACCTGTCCGGCGGCGTCGGCATCGGCGGCGTGCTGGAGCCGCCGAACGCCAAGCCCGTCATCGTCGAGGACGAGGCCATGATCGGCAGCCGCTCGATGATCGTCGAGGGCGCGCGGGTCGGCAAGGGCGCGGTCGTCGGCTCGGGCACGAACCTGTCGGCGTCCATGCCCGTCATCGACGTGGAGACCGGCGAGGAGATCAGCCGGGGCCGCATCCCCGACTGGTGCGTCGCGGTCGGCGGCACCCGCACCAAGGAGTTCAAGGGCGGCACGTTCGGCCTCCCCGCCGTTCTCATCCTCAAGCGCCTCGAAGAGGGGCAGCGGCACAACAAGGCCGAGCTGAACGACATCCTGCGCGACCACGGCCTCGGCTGAGCCGGGAGTCCCGTCGGCGGCGGCCGTCGGTGGGGCGGAGTAGGTTGCGGCGGCATGACACGTACCACTCCGCCGCGCCCCGTGGACATCGCGGCGCTCTTTCCGGAGATCGTCCCGTTCGCGCGGACGGCCACGCGCCTGCACCCGCGTCCCGGCACGCCCGGGGTGCACGACAGCTCGGTCGGCGGGCCGCTCCGGTGGCCCGCGGACGAGCCGTGGCCGGTCTGCACGGAGCCGCACGACGACTCCGCGGGGTATCTCCGGAGCGTGGACGCCGAGCGGCGGCGGCGAAAGATCTACGCGGCGCGTCCGGCCGGGGCCGACTTCACGCCCGAGCAGCGGGCGGAACTCGCGCGCCTGGGCGAGCTGGACGCGAAGGCCGACAAGGCCGATCCCGCGCCGCCCGCCGCCATGATGGCCGTCGCGCAGCTCTACCTGAAGGACGTCCCGGGCCTCGCGGGGCCGCCGGGCGCGGACGTCCTGCAGGTGCTGTGGTGCCCGCGCGACCACCTGCCGGACTACTGCCCGGCGCCGATGCTGCGCTGGCGCCGCTCGTCCGACGTGACCGACGTGGTCGCCGAGCAGCCGGAACCCGAGGCGATGCTGGAGGACATGTACCTCCCCGAGCCCTGCGTGCTGCACCCGGAGCAGGTCGTCGAGTACCCGTACCACGACTTCCTGCCGGACGGTCTGCAGGAGCGGATCTCCGCGTGGGAGGAGACGAACAGGCCGTCCTACCAGTACGAGCTGTCGCTCGCCCCCGGCTGGAAGGTCGGCGGCCACGCGTCCTGGAGCCTCGGCGGCGCCAAGCCGCCGACCTGCGACGACTGCGGCGCCGCCATGGACATGCTCCTGTCGATCGACTCCGGCGAGTGGAACGACGAGTGCGGTCCCGACGGCGAGGGGTCCTGGTGTCCCCTGGAGGACGCCGGGAGCCGCGAGTACGACCCGACGAAGGTGCAGATCGGCCGCGGCTACGCGCTGTACGTCTTCACGTGCCCGACATCGTTCGACCATCCGCTGAAGACGGTCCAGCAGTGACGTTCAGGGGGTGCGGGGTCAGGACGGCGAGGGCGGCGGCGTAGCCGGAGCCGAGCGACAGGTCCGCCAGCCGGACGGGCGACACGGCCGCGTCGTCGTCCCACGCGAGCACCTCGGGCGGGTCGCCGGGGCCGGAGAGGTGGATGGCGGTCATGGGGGCCGCCAGGCCGTGGCCGGTGGCCTTCAGGATGGCCTCCTTGCGGCTCCAGTACGTGTGGAAACCGCTTCTGCGCCGCTCGGGCGGCAGCGCGGCGAACGCCTCGCGTTCGGGCGCCGACAGCACCATCTCGGCGAGCCGGTCGATGTCGCGGTCGTTCTCGCGCTCGACGTCCACGCCGACCGCGGCGCCCTCGACCAGGGCGAGGACGACGCGGTCGCCGGAGTGCGACAGCGAGAAGTCGATCGCGTGGCCGGGCAGGCGCGGCTTGCCGTGCTCGCCGCCGCAGTGCGGGCACTCGGTGGTGAACGTGATCGACTCGGGGGCCAGGCCGGTGCGTTCGGCGAGGACGGTACGGGCGAGGAAGCGGCCGGTGACGAAGCGGGCCTTGTCCTCGGGGCGGACGAAACGGTCGTGGCGGGCACGTTCGGTGGTGTCCAGAAGGTCGCGCATGTGCGGTTCGTCGGTGGGCGTCGCCCACTCGACCAGTACGGGCATCTCCACGCCGGTGATCCTATGCCGCGTACGCTTGTCGCCCATGCGGCTTGATCTGTTCTCGGACGTGACGGACCTGACGGCGGCGATCGTCGACATCGAGTCGGTGAGCGGCGCGGAGGGGCCGCTCGCCGACGCGGTCGAGGCGGCGCTGCGCGCGTTGCCGCACCTCACGGTCGAACGCGCCGGGCACAACATCGTGGCCCGCACCGGACTCGGGCGCCCGGAACGCGTCGTCCTGGCCGGGCACCTGGACACCGTGCCGCTGAACGGCAACCTGCCGTCGCGCGTCGAGGGCGACCGGCTCTACGGGTGCGGCACGACCGACATGAAGAGCGGCGTCGCCGTCGCCCTCAAGCTCGCGGCGACCGTCCCCGAGCCGACCCGCGACATCACGTACGTGTTCTACGAGTGCGAGGAGATCGAGGCCGAGCGCAACGGGCTGCGGCTGCTCGCCGCCGAACGTCCCGAGCTGCTCGCCGGCGACTTCGCCGTCCTGATGGAGCCGACGGGCGCGCTCATCGAGGGCGGATGCCAGGGCACCCTCCGCGTGGAGGTCACGGCCACGGGGGAGAGGGCCCACAGCGCGCGCGCTTGGATGGGTTCCAACGCGATCCACTCGGCCGGACGGATCCTGGACGTCCTGCGCGCGTACGAGCCGACGCGTCCGGTCGTGGACGGGCTCGAATACCACGAGGGGCTGAACGCCGTGTTCGTCCGGGGCGGTGTCGCGGGGAACGTCATCCCGGACGAGTGCGTCGTGACGGTGAACTACCGGTTCGCGCCCGACAAGTCCCTCGATGAGGCGGAGGCGTACCTTCGGGGAATCTTCGACGGCTTCGCGGTGAAGGTGACGGACGCGTCGCCCGCCGCGCGTCCCGGGCTGACGCACCCGGCGGCGGACGCGTTCGTCCGGGCGAGCGGCGCGGAGGTCCGGGCCAAGCTCGGCTGGACGGACGTCGCCCGCTTCGCCGAACTGGGCGTCCCGGCCGTCAACTACGGGCCGGGGGAGCCCACCCTCGCGCACACGAAGGACGAATACGTCGAGATCCCCCTGATCGCCGACTGCGAGCGCCGCATGCGAGCCTGGCTGACCACCTGACCCCCCGCCCGTCCTGACGTTGATCTGCGGCGTGTTGCCCTTATGGGCGCCCGAGTTAGGGCAACACGCCGCAGATCAACGAACCGGGCGGGCGGAAGGTCAGGCGCGGAGGCCTTGGAGGAAGACGTCGGTGTAGACGCGGCGTTCGTCCGGGCCCGCGAGGGAGACGGTCATCGCCAGCCCGCACATCAGGGTGCGGAACTCGTGGAGGCCGATGTCGGCGCGGAGCGTCCCGGCGGCGTGGGCGCGGTCGATCAGCCGGGTCGTGTTGTCGTGCAGTTCACGGTTCTGGTGGCCGGTGTTCTCGTCGAACAGCAGGCCGATGTCGCCGAACACCATGCGCAGGCCCCGGTTGCGGCTCATCACCTCGGCGCTGCGCCGGACGAACTGCGCCAGCCCGTCCCACGGGTCGTCGACGCGCAGCGCCTCGGCGGCGTTGGCGGCGCCGTCGGCCAGCCACTCGTCGATGAGCTCGTCGACGAGGGCCTGCTTGGTGGGGAAGTGGCGGTAGATCGTCCCGACGCCGACCCCGGCGCGGCGGGCGATGTCCTCCATCTGGACTTCGGCGCCGCCCTCCTCGAACGCCACGCGCGCGGCGTCCAGGACGCGACGTCGGTTGCGGCGCGCGTCCGCGCGCATCGGGCGGGGCTCGGCGGTGCTGGTCATCGCGTCTAGTCAACCATACGAATTGACAAACGGAATCCAGCTTCCGTATCTTCCGTCGCGTAAACGGAATCGGAATTCGACTTCCAGATGGGAGCCGCGCATGGCCGCACGGCATCGGGGGCTCGCGCTCGCACTGCTCACGTCCGTCCAGTTCGTCCTGGTCCTGGACGCCTCGATCGTCAACATCGCGCTGCCGTCCATCGGCCGCGACCTGCACTTCGACCAGGCCGACCTGTCCTGGGTCGCCAACGCCTACACGCTCGCGTTCGGCGGGTTCCTGCTGTTCGGCGGACGGGTCGCCGACCTCGCCGGACGCGCCGGATGTTCCTCGCCGGGCTCGCGCTGTTCACCGCCGCGTCGCTCGCGGCGGCTCGGCGCCGAACGCCGCGACGCTCGTCGCCGCGCGGGCGGTGCAGGGGCGTCGGCGCCGCCCTCGCCGCGCCCGCCGCACTGGCGCTGATCATGACGCTGTTCGCGCCCGGCCCCGAACGCAACCGCGCGCTCGGCCTGTTCGGCGCCGTCGCCGGTGCGGGCGGCGCCGCGGGCGCGATCCTCGGCGGGCTCCTCACCGACTGGTTCGGCTGGGAGGCGGTGCTGTACGTCAACGTCCCGATCGGCCTCGCCGCCATCGCGCTCGCGCCCGTCCTGCTGCCGGAGGCACGGGACGAGCGGGTCCGCGGCTTCGACCTCACCGGGGCCGCCGCGGTAACCGGCGGGCTCGCGCTGCTCGTCTACACGCTCGTGGACGGCAACGAGGCGGGCTGGACGTCCGCGCGGACGCTCGGGCTCGGCGCCGGGGCCGTCGCGGCGCTCGCGGCGTTCGCCGCGGTGGAGGCGCGCGTGCGGCACCCGCTCGTCCAGCTCGGGATCTTCCGGAACCGGTCGCTGACCGGCGGCAACGTCGCGGCCGTCCTGATGACGATGGCGATCTTCCCGATGTTCTACGTCATGACGCTCTACCTGCAGCAGGTCAAGGGCTACGAGCCGGTGAAGGCGGGGGTGGCGCAGCTTCCGGTGGCGATCGCGATCGGCGTCGGGTCGGCGATCGGCTCGCGGCTCATCACCCGGTTCGGCCCCCGCGTCCCGGTGGGCGCGGCGCTGGCCGTGGCCGCGTGCGGGCTCGCCTGGTTCTCCCGGATGTCGGTGACCGGCCACTACGCGGCCGAGGTGCTCGCCCCGGCCGTCGTGATGGGGCTCGGCACCGGCGTCGTCTTCGTCGGCACCGCCATCGCCGCGACCGCCGGGGCGTCGGCGGACGAGTCGGGGCTCGCGTCCGGCCTGATCAACACCGCCCAGCAGGTCGGCGGCGCGCTCGGCCTGGCGCTCGTGGTGGCGGTGTCCGCGCACGTCACCGAGGGTGCGCTCGCGGACGGCGAGCGCGTCCTCGGGATCGCGCTGAACGAGGGGTTCCGGGCCGGGATGCTCACCGCCGCGGGCGTCGCGCTCGTCGCCGCCGCGGGGGCTCTGGCGCTCATCCCCGGCCGGACGCCGACGCGGCCGCGGCCGAGGATGAGGAAAGTGTGCCCCCGGAGAAGGTAGGCCGTTCGTAAAAACGGAGAGGTGGCGGGTCCCTTCGCGCCGTTACGGTGGTGGCCATGACATCCGAAGACGACCGCCGCTCCCGGCGGCAGGGACCCGCCATGCTGCGCGGGCGCGCCGTCCCGCCGACGACCACCGACCAGCGGCTGCTCGACGCGCGCGGCCCGGTCGACTGGGTGCACGCCGACCCCTGGCGGGTGCTGCGCATCCAGGCCGAGTTCGTCGAGGGCTTCGGGCTGCTCGCGGAACTGCCGAAGGCGGTCAGCGTCTTCGGCAGCGCCCGCACCAAGCCCGGGACGCCCGAGTACGAGATGGCCGTCGACATCGGCGCCCGGCTGCACGACGCCGGATACGCGGTGATCACCGGGGGCGGCCCCGGGATCATGGAGGCGGCGAACAAGGGCTGCGACGAGAACGGCGGCCTGTCCGTCGGGCTCGGCATCGAGCTGCCCTTCGAGCAGAAGCTGAACGACCACGTCGACATCGGCCTGGAGTTCCGGTACTTCTTCGTCCGCAAGACGATGTTCGTGAAGTACTCGCAGGCGTTCGTGGTGCTGCCGGGCGGGTTCGGGACGCTCGACGAGCTGTTCGAGGCGATCACGCTCGTCCAGACCAAGAAGATCACCCGGTTCCCGATCGTGCTCGTCGGCACCGAGTTCTGGAGCGGGCTGCTCGACTGGGTCCGCGCCGTGATGCTGCCGTCCGGGAAGATCTCCGCCGAGGACCTGGACCTGATCCACCTCACCGACGACCCCGACGAGGTCGTCAAGGTGGTCGTCGACGCGCACATCGAGCAGGAACGGCTGCTGCAGGAGCAGGCCGCGGTGGACGAGGCCGCGGAGCGGGGAGTGGACGGCACGTGAGCGACTCCCTCGCGGTCTGCGTCTTCTGCGCGTCCAGCAGCAAGATCGACCCCCGTTTCCTCGACCTGGCGGCGGAGGCCGGCGCCGAGCTGGCGCGGCGCGGCCACAGCCTGGTCAGCGGCGGCGCCCAGGTGTCGTGCATGGGCGCCGTGGCGCGCGCCGCGCGGGCCGGCGGCGCCCGCAGCGTCGGCGTGATCCCCGAGAACCTCGTCGACCTCGAGATCTCCGACGAGGACAACGACGAGCTGATCGTCACCCCCGACATGCGCACCCGCAAGGGCGAGATGGACCGCCGCAGCGACGCGTTCCTCGTCCTGCCCGGCGGCATCGGGACGCTGGAGGAGCTGTTCGAGATCTGGACGGCCCGGACCCTCGGCATGCACGCCAAGCCGATCGTCATCCTCGACCCCGTCGGCGTCTTCGAGCCGCTGCGCGAGCTGATGAAGGGCCTCGCCGAGCACGGCTTCACCCGTCCGAAGACGTTCGACGCGGTGAGCTGGGCGTCGACCGTCCCGGAGGCGTTCGACCTGCTGGAACGGTCCGCGGTCCGGATCGAGGCGACCCCCGAGGACTACGCCGAGGCGGAGTTGTAGACCCGTAGCGTCCGGCGCGCGTCATCTCCGCAGGGAGGGAAGGAGCCTCTGCGGAGGTGGGGACGTGAACGGCGTGACGAGGGTGAAGGCGTGCACGGTCGCGTGGACGGCCGCGGGCGGGCTGCTGCTCGCCGGGTGCTCCGGCGGGACGGACGACGGCGGCGGCGCGGACGGCGGCGCGGGCGGCGGCGGGTCGCCC
>NZ_MKJY01000008.1 GCF_001942465.1 Actinomadura sp. CNU-125 | reverse complement strand
GTGCGGCGCCGCAGGTCTCGACGTGTCGGCGAGCGCTCGGCGCGCAGCCCGCGGGCCAGCTCGGCGGCGGTGTCCAGCCGGACGGACGCCGCGTCGTGGTCGCCCGCCGCCAGTGCGGCCTCGGCCGCCCGCACCAGCGCCGTCGCGTGCGCGAACGGATTGCCGATCGACTCCCACGCGGCGGCGACGGCGTCCCACGCCGCCCGGTCGAGGACGCCGCGCGCCCGTCCGAGTTCGGCGTCGAACACCAGCCGGTACGTCCGCTGCAGCCGGCCGAGGCACGGCAGCCCCGCCGCGCGCTCCTCGATCCGCGCCAGCTCACCGCCCGCGTCCGGGCCGATCTCGGCGCAGGCGGTGACGCCCAGTACCAGCACCGGCCACGCGTACCGCGCGTCGTCCGGCAGGCCCGGCCGTTCCACCACCCGCAGGACGGCCCGCAGAGCCTCCGCGGGATCGCCGCCGGCGAGCGCGATGCGGGCCCGCAGCCGCTGCGTGGAGAAGTAGTCCTGCGTCTTCAACCAGGTCGGCTGGACGTTCGCGCTCTCGCTCACCCGCGCCAGCCGCTCCCGCGCCGTCTCCGTCTCGCCCCGGAACAGGGCGATCTCGCCCGCCATGACGTGCAGGGACGTCCGCGTCGTGACGGACGGGTCCTGCGCCAGCGCCTGCTCCATCACGCCGAGCGCCTCGTCCCACCGGCCGAGGGAAGCCAGCGGCTCCGCCTCGTTGATGCACAGGAACGTCCCGTCCGTGCGGGCCAGCCCGAACCGGCTCGCGGTCTCCTTGCCGAGCCGCGCCACCTCCGACGCCTCCGCGTGCAGCCCGGCGCCCTCCAGGAAGTGCGACCGGATCACCGCGTGCCGCATCAGCGCGCCGTGGTCGTCGCTGCGCGCCGTCACGGCGTCGATCTCCGCGAGCATCGACCCGTCGGTGTAGTCGATCTCGGTGCAGAACAGCGTGCACAGCGCGTGCGACTCCGCCACCGGATCCTTCAGCTCCCGCGCGATCGCGTACGACTCGGCGGCCGCGGCCCGCCCCTCGTCGATGTTCGTCGTGAAGCGCATGTACGTCGCGAGCTTGGCCAGCACACGCGCGCGCAGCACCGTGCGCCGGTCGGACGGCAGCTCCTCGGCGGCCGCGCGGACGTCCTCGATGAACCCCGGACGCGCCATCTGGTACCGCATCCGGCCACGCAGCGCCAGCAGCTCCGCCCGCCGCTCCCGCACGTCCGGGTCGTCGTCGGCGGCGAGTTCGCGCAGCGCCGCCGACGCCAGCTTGATGCCGCGCTCGTACTCGCCCGCCAGATCGGCGGTCCGCGCGGCCTTCTCCAGCACCCGCACCCAGTCGGCGCCGATCCGCTCCGCCGCGTCCGGGACCAGCTCCCACAGCTCCATGACCCGCGACAGCATCGCCAGGCACTCCGCGTACGCGAGCGCCTTGCGCGCGTACGCCGACGCCCGCCACGACGCGACCAGCGCCCACACCGCGTTGTGCGCCGACTTCCAGTGGTGGCTCAACTCCACCCAGAGCCGCCCGTCCGGGACGAGCGCCGGATCGTTCTCCAGCGCCTCCGCGTACCGGGTGTGCAGCCGCGTGTGCTCCCCGGGCAGCAGGTCGTCGTGCACCGCCTCGCGGATCAGCGCGTGCCGGAACGCGTAGCCGTCGCCGTCCACGACCAGGACGTTCGCCGCGACGGCCGGGCGCAGCGTGCGGGTCAGCGCGGCGTCGTCCAGCCCGGACACCGCCGCGAGCAGCGCGTGCTCGATGCGGGTGCCGCCGCCGCTGGCGTCCCGCAGCACCTCCTGCGTCTCCTCCGGCAGCCGCTGCACCCCGGCCAGCAGCAGATCGCGCAGCGACTCGGGCAGTTCGGACGCCAGCGTGCCGTCGTCGTCGAGCAGCGCCTCGACGAACAGCGGGTTGCCCTCGCTGCGCGCGGCGATCCGCTCCACCAGCCCCGCCGGGGGTTCGTCCCCGAGCAGCGCCGTGACCAGCGCCGCCGTCTCCGTCCGCGACAGCCTCGCCGGCTCCAGCCGGTGCACCCGCTCGACTCGCTCCAGCCCCGCGAGCAGCGTCCGCAGCGGATGCCCCCGGTGCAGTTCGTCCGTCCGGTACGTCACCACGATCAGGACGGGCGCGGTGCCGAGGTTGCGGGTCAGGAAGGCCAGCAGGTCCCGCGTGGAACGGTCCGCCCAGTGGGCGTCCTCGATCACCAGCACGACCGGGCACCGCTCCGCGAGCCGCTCCAGCAGCGTCAGCACCAGCTCGAACAGCCGCGCGCGCTCCTCGCCGGACGCCTCGTCCCGCTCGGGCTCGCCGAACTCCGGCAGCAGCCGCGCAAGCGCGCCGGTGTCGCCGCGCGGCACCAGCGCCGCCACCCCGTCGATGCCGATGTCGCGCACCAGCCCGCGCAGCACGGTCGTGAACGGCGCGAACGGCAGACCGTCCGAACCCAGCTCCAGGCACCCGCCGACCAGCACCCGCGCCCGGTCGACCGCGCACCGGGCGAACTCCCGGATCAGCCGCGTCTTGCCGAGCCCCGCCTCCCCGCCGACCAGCACGGCCCCGGGCGCCGCGGCGAGCGCGTCCGCCAGCCGCCGCAGCTCATCCGACCGCCCGACCAGGACGGGACTCATCGCGCGCGTGCTCACGCGTCCCAGGATGCCAAACAAGTCGGACATTCCCATCCGAATTTCAGTCGGTGAGACGCCAGCCCTCACCCCGATGCTCGTCCAGTTCGGGGACGGCCCCGAGCGCGGGCCCCGCGTGGTTCGCCGTCCGCACCGGCCCCTCCCCGATCCCCCGCGCACGGAAGTGTTCGTGGCCGAGCATCTCCGCGCGGGTGAGGACGGGCGCGACCGGCGCGCCCTCCTTCGACAGCCGCACGACCGCCTCGTCCCGGTCGAGGCCGGCGATCGCGTCCCGGATCGCCCCGTCGAGTTCCGCCAGCCGCTCGAACCGCTGCAGGAACGGGACGTCCGCATGCCGTTCGAGCCCGAGCGCCCGGCACGTCGCGGCCCACAGCGGTTGCTCGGACACGACGCCGAGCGTGACGGCCCGTCCGTCCTTCGTGGGGTAGATCCCGTACCCGGGGACGGGCGCGTCGGCGCCCGACATGTCGGGTGATGTCTCGACCCAGTCGGCGAGCACGTCGGCCATCCCGAGATCGATCCGCTCCCCGACCCCGCTCTCCCGCGCCTTCAGCACGGCCGCCGTGATCGCGAACGAGGCCATCGTCGCGGCGGCCATGTCCGCGACCGCCAGTTCGGCGCCCGCCGACACCGCGTCCGGCGGCAGCGCGCCCGCGTAGGCGCGGTAGTTCACGTCGTGCCCCGGCACCGCCGCCAGCGGCCCCTCGGCGCCGTACCCGGAGATCGAGCAGTACACGAGCGCGGGCGCCCGCTCCCGAAGCCGCTCGTACCCGACGCCCAGCCGGTCGGCGACCCCCGGCCGGAACCCCTCGACGAACACCTCCGCGTCCGCCGCGAGCTCCAGGCACCGCGCGAGCCCGTCCGCGCTCTTCAGATCGAGCTCGACACCGCGCTTGTGCCGGTTGAGGACGTCGAAGTGGTCCCGGAACGCCCGCATCGGCTCCCCGCCGGGCGGCTCCACCTTGACGACGTCCGCGCCGAGCCGTCCGAGCAGCTGCGTGGCGTACGGGCCCGGCCGCCACATCGTCAGATCGAGCACCCGCAACCCGTCCAGCAGTCCCATGCCCGCCACCCTATGCAAGCAACCGCTTGCTCAACCACCCCGGTCTCGGCAGTCGGCGATCGGCATCCGCGGGTGGCCGGATCCTGCCAACCTGTGAACGCGATCAACACGCAAGACGTCTCACTCTTGCCGCGCCTCACCCGTTCACCGCAATGACAGGACGCCCATGTACCCACCACCGCCCGGCCCGCACCCTCGCCCGCAGCGGGCCCGGACGACCGTCCCGCTGTTCGCCGCGATCCTCATCGCGGTCGGCAGCATGCTCTTCGGCTGCGTCACCGGGCTCGCGATCGGAGTGACCCCGCCCGCCGAGGAGACGGGCGCGGCCGCGCCGTCCTCGCCGTCCCCGTCCGAGGAGCCGTCCACCACACCGGAGGCGACGCCCACCGAAACGCCCACCCCGACCCCGACCCCGACCGCCGACCGCGACGCCGACCCCGACGCCCTCGGACGTCCCGGACCCGGACCCGACCACCACGAGGCCGAAGCCGCGCAAGACCACCCGCGAGCCGGAGCCCGACCCGGAACCGGAGCCGCAGACCGACCCCCGGTTCTCGTCCTGCACGAAGGCGAAGGCGTCCGGGTACGGGCCCTACACGCGCGGCGTCGACCGCGAGTACTCCTGGTACCAGGACCGGGACGGCGACGGCGTCGTCTGCGAAAGCTGACCGGGTCGTCAGAAGTCGGCGCGGTGGCGTCCGCGATAGCGCGGACGCCGCCGACCGGCCACCAGGGCCATGGCGGACGCGCCCAGCTTGACCGGGAGCCGGACTGTCTGGGCGGGAACGCCGGAATCGGCCTTCCATCGGCAGTTGGTCGACATTAGGTTCTGGGCGTGGGCTGGGATGGCGAGGGTGTGCTGGCGGGCCGGTACCGCCGGTTGGAGCTGATCGGTCGGGGCGGGATGGGGTCGGTGTGGCGGGCCCATGACGCCGACCTGGATCGGGAGGTCGCGGTCAAGGAGCTGCGGGTGCCCGAGCAGGTCGGGGAGGACGAGCGGGCCGTCTGGTTCGCGCGGATGGAGCGGGAGGCGCGGGCCGCGGCGCGGCTGCGGCATCCGGGCATCGTGACCGTCCACGACCGGGTGGTGGGCGAGGACGGACGCCCGTGGATCGTGATGGAGCTGGTGCAGGGACGGTCGCTGGACCGGGTGCTGGCCGACGAGGGCGTACTCCCCGCACGGCGGGTCGCCGCGATCGGACTGGCGATGCTGGACGCGCTGTCGGCGGCCCACGCGCAGGGCATCGTCCACCGCGACGTGAAACCGGCCAACGTGCTGCTGGAGGACGAGCGCGTCGTCCTCACCGACTTCGGGATCGCGGCAGTAGAGGGCGACGCGACCCTCACCCGTTCGGGCGCGGTGCTGGGGACGCCCGCCTACATGTCCCCGGAGCAGGTGCAGGGCGGGCCCGTCACCCCCGCCTCGGACCTGTGGTCGCTCGGCGCGACCCTGTACGCGGCGGTCGAGGGGCGCCCGCCGTTCACCGCGCCCACGCACGGCGCGCTGTTCGTCGCCATCGCCACCCGGGAGCCGGATCCGCCCGGTTGCGGCGGGCCGCTCGGACAGGTGCTGACGGAACTGCTCCGCAAGGTCCCCGCCGAACGGCCGTCGCCCGCGCGGGTTCGCGAGCTGCTCGGCGCCGTCGCCGGACGCGACGTGCCCGCCGTCGATGCCGGGCCGTCCCGTCCGGCCGCCCGCTTCGACGTCCCGGCCGACCCGACGGCCTTACTGGACGGCGACGACCACCCGGTCTCCGTGCGCGGCGCTCTCGTCTGCACCTGGATCACCGTCGCCGTCACGTTGCTGCTGTCGTGGAACAACCCGTCCGACGATTTCCTGCAGGGCGAAGCCGGGTACTGGTCGCCGGTGTTGATCGGGCTGGTGATCGTCCTGTCGGCCGTGGTGTGGAGGTCGACGCACCGGCCGGTGCCGGCCCTCGCCGCCGTGGCGCTGATCAACATGGGACTCACGACGAGTGTGCTGGCGGCCACGGGGGAACGATCCGAAGTCGACATCAGCGGCGAGTCGGCGTTCGGTTGGGTGGCGGGTGCGGTGGCGCTCATGTTCGCGTTCGCCGGGGCGAACGAGACTCTGCTGGCGGGCGGCCCGTCCGGCGCGGCACGCCGAGCGCTGCGCGGCGGGCTCCTGATCGTCGAAGGCGTCGTCATGACGATGTGGCCATGGGCCCTCCTCGGGCCGTTGGGCATAGACATCAACCTGACGAACGCCGACATCAAGGGGAGCTACTTCGCGCTCGCCTTGGCGGCCGTGTTCCTCGTCTGGATCGCCGCCCAGTTCGTCCTCCGGTTGCGCCCGCGCGGAATCTAGGCGGCGGCTAAAGGCGCATGGCGAGCATCTTGGCGTCGCCGCCGTCGTCGAGGAGCCGGAAGCCCAGGTGGTCGTAGAAGGCCAGCGCGTTGGTGTTGGCGGCGGAGACGCCGAGGTGGACGCCGGGTACGCCGCGCTCGCGCAGGGCGTCCATGGCGGTGGCCCACAGCCGTCGCCCATGGCCGCCGCCCTGCGCCTCGGGCAGGAGGTCCACGTGGAAGTGGGCCGGGTAAGGGCCGGTGAGGTCGGCGGACGCGCGGGGCGGGTCGGCGACGTAGGAGTGCATCCACCCCTCGAAGGTGCTCAGCCGGACGGTCCGTCCCGCGGTTCGCGCGCGGACGCGCGGCCACCAGGCGTCTTCGAGTTCGCGTTCGAAGGACGGGGTGTCGGCGACGGCGAGGAAGTAGCCGACGGGGAGGGACGGCGCGCCGTCGGCGTCTTCGGGGGCGAGGACCCAGGCGAGGTCGGGCGAGTGGGCGAGGTACGGCCCGGCGAAGACGTCACCGAGCAGCCGGGGATCGTCGAACAGGTCCGTCGCGTCCTTCCCGGCGGCCCCGGTGCGCAGGCAGATGTCGTAGATCCGGTCGATCTCTGCGGGGTCGTTGGCACGGGCCGGCCGGACGGACAACGGGCCGGTGGTCATCGGGCCTCCCGGGGCAGGCATGTGCGGAGCGGCGCGATCTGTACGTTAACACCAAAACCGACTGTTGCTCGGTTTTGGTGTTCGTAGGAACGAGGTCGTCTGTCAGATGTGCCGAAGGCTTCCTTCGGCCCGTTCGCGGACATTAGGTTCTTGGTCGTGGGCTGGGATGGCGAGGGTGTGCTGGCGGGGCGGTACCGGAGGCTCGACCGGATCGGTCGGGGCGGGATGGGGTCGGTGTGGCGGGCCCATGACGCGGACCTGGACCGGGAGGTCGCGGTCAAGGAGATCCACGTGCCCGAGCAGGTCGCCGAGGACGAGCGGGCCGTCTGGTTCGCGCGGATGGAGCGGGAGGCGCGGGCCGCGGCGCGGCTGCGGCATCCGGGCATCGTGACCGTCCACGACCGGGTGGTGGGCGAGGACGGACGCCCGTGGATCGTGATGGAGCTGGTGCAGGGACGGTCGCTGGACCGGGTGCTGGCCGACGAGGGCGTACTCCCCGCACGGCGGGTCGCCGCGATCGGACTGGCGATGCTGGACGCGCTGTCGGCGGCCCACGCGCAGGGCATCGTCCACCGCGACGTGAAACCGGCCAACGTGCTGCTGGAGGACGAGCGGGTTCTGCTCACCGACTTCGGGATCGCGGCGGTCGAGGGCGACGCGACCCTGACCCGTTCGGGTGCGGTGCTGGGGACGCCCGCGTACATGTCCCCGGAGCAGGTCGAGGGCCGGTCCGTGACCCCGGCGTCGGACCTGTGGTCGCTCGGCGCGACCCTGTACGCGGCGGTGGAGGGGCGCCCGCCGTTCACCGCGCCCACGCACGGCGGCCTGTTCGTCGCCATCGCGACCCGCGAGCCGGACCCGCCGCAGTGCGGCGGACCGCTCGCGGAGGCGATGCGCGGCCTGCTGACCAAGGATCCCGCCGACCGGCCGTCGGTCGCGCGGATCCGCGCACTGCTGGACGCGGCGGCCGTCGCCGACGATGCCCCCGCGCCGACTGTCCGGATGCCGCGATCCGGGGGCGTCCGCTCGTCCGCGCCGACCCGCCGGATGGCGCCTGCGGGTACCGTGCCCGGTCCGGCCGTCCGCGTCTCCGCGCCGGTCGATTACGCGGCCGCCGTGCGCGGCGCGCTCGCCTGCACTTGGGGCACCGTCGCCGTCACCCTGTACCTGTCGTGGTTCGGGTACGAGGTTTTCGTCCTGGACGTGGTTCCCCGCTGGATCCCGGTGGCGGTGGGCCTGCTCATCGTCCTGTCCGGCGCGCTGTGGAACTGGACGAACCGGCCGGTGCTCGCACTCGCCGCCGTGGCGGCGATCAACGTGGGGCTCACGGCGAGCGTCCTGGCGGCGGAGGACTGGGGCGACGATGTCGTCCACATCGTCCCCGCCTCGGCTTTCGGCTGGGTCGGCGGCGGGGTGGCACTGATGTTCGCGTTCGCCGGGGCGAACCGGTGGCTGGCCGCACGGCGCCCCGACATCGGATCACGGCGGGCCGTGTTCGGCTTGATCGTGATCCTCGAAGGCGTCGCCATGATCGCGTGGCCGTGGTTTCTCTTCACGGCGCTCGGCACGGAGATCCATCCCTCTCACGACGACGCGGCCGCCGCGATCTTCGGCGGCTCGCTCGCCGTCGTGTTCCTCGCCTGGATCGTCTCCCAACGCGAATCGGGTGCGCACCCGGACGCGTGAGGCACGAGAACATATCGTCGGTACCGTGCAGGTCCACTCGATCATGGCGGACGCCACCGGCCCGTGCGAGTTCGTCGTGCGGGCGGCGCACCCGCGGCTGCGTCCGTACGTCATCGGGTATTCGGGGTTCCGTTCGTCCGCGCCGTCCGGACGGCCGCTGCGCCGCCGCGTCCTGCCGCTGAACCTCGCCGTCCTGATCCTCGACTTCGACGGGCCGTGCTCGACGGTGACCGGGCCGCGCGGCACGCCGCTGGTGTCGGACGAGGCGGGGTGGCGGCGCGGGGTGTCGATCGGGTTCACCCCGGCGGGGGTGGCCGCGCTTTGCGACCTGCCCCTGCGCGATCTCGTCGGCGCGACGGCGCGGACCCGCGGACGTCCTCGGCGCGCGGGCGGCGCGGCTCGCGGACCGGCTCGCCGAAGCGCCCGGGTGGGACGCGCGGTTCGACGTCCTCGACGAGCGGCTGGCGGCGTGGCTCGCGCCGTCGGCGGCCCGTCCGGACGATCTGGTCCTGCGGGCCTGGTGGCGGCTGCAGGCCCCCGCCGGTCCGGTCGGCGGGGTCGCGCGCGACCTGGGGGTCAGCCTCCGGTACCTGCAACTGGGGTTCCGGCGGCACATCGGGCTGCCGCCCAAGACGGTCGCGCGGATCGCCCGGTTCCAGCGCGCCGCGCTGCTGATCGGCGACCCCGCGGCGGCCGTGGCCTGCGGGTACGCGGACCAGCCGCACTTCAGCCGGGACGTGCGGGAGATGAGCGGCCTGACGCCCACCGAACTGTTCGCGTTCGTTCAAGACGGCGGCGCGTCCCCCGAATAACGTCGCGAACCATGATGCTCACGGACAAGACGGCGCTCGTCACCGGCGGGTCGCGGGGGATCGGACGGGCCATCGTGCGACGGCTCGCGGCGGACGGCGCCCGGGTCGTGTTCAGCTATCGCGAGGGGAAGGACGCGGCGGACGAACTCGTGCGGGAGCTCGCGGGACGGGCCGTCGCCGTGCGGGCCGACCAGGAGGACGTCGGGACGATCGACGCGCTGTTCGAGCCCGTCGGGGAGTCGCTCGACATCGTGGTGAACAACGCGGCCGTGAACCCGCACCGGCCGATCGCCGAGACGACCGGCGACGACTTCGACCGGGTGCTGACCGTCAACACGAAGTATCCGCTGCTGGTGATGCGGCGGGCCGAGGCGTTGATGCCGGACGGGGGCCGGATCGTCAACGTGTCGACGCTCAACACCGTGCTGCCCGCGCCGGGGCACGCGCTCTACGCGGCGAGCAAGGCGGCGCTGGAGCGGCTGACGTCGGTCGCCGCCCGCGAGTTCGGCCCGCGCGGCATCACCGTGAACTCGGTGTCGCCGGGGGCGACCGACACCGACCTGTTCCGGGAGACGAACCCGCCCGAAGCCGAGGAGCAGGCGAAGATGCTCACGGCGCTCGGGAGGCTAGGCCGCCCGGAGGACATCGCGAACGTCGTGGCGCTCCTGATCGGGCCGGACGGCGGCTGGATCACCGGCCAGAACCTGCGGGCGTCCGGCGGGATGCTGTTCTGACGGGCGGCTGTGCCGCCGGGGCGGCCGTGGTCCCCCGATCACCACGGCCACCATGTCGTTCGATGTCCGGACGAGCCCGCGAGGTTCGCGCCCCGGCGATTTTTCTGCGCCTCAATAGTTCCGTGCGCTCGGTGGTGCGGAAGACCTCCGCGCCTTCGTCGTCCACGACGGACGTCCCGCGCAGCCCGGTCGCCGTGCCCCGCAGCTCGTCCAGGACGCCCAGCCGCTCGGCGACGTCCAGCGCCGGGCCGCGCACGTCGATCGCCTGCCCGCCGGGCCGGACGCCGGGCGCCCGCTCGACGATCGTCGCCTCGAACCCGTACCGGTCCAGCCAGTAGGCCGGCGACGGCCCGGCGATGCTCGCACCGGAGACGAGGACGTTCGTGTTCTTCATGCGGCTCTCCTTCGCCGGGGCGGCCGCCGCGCTCCGCGGCGGTCGGGTGGAGTCTCGCGCCCTGCCTGACCGCTCGCTGACGGCCCGCTGACCGCCCGCGAACCGTCGCACCGAAGGCATAATCGTCGTGCCGGGAGCGTCGGCATCGCGGAATTCGGCATTGCCCCGCGAGGCCCTCAAGTGAAGTCTGGATCAGCGGTCGATGAACGTCTTTGGCAGGTTTCAGGCCATCTTGGAGTCAGATCTGAGGGAGGAGTTCCTGAAAATCCTCGGACATCGGCTCGGCGTCTCTGCCCGCGAGATTTTCGCGGATTCGAGCGCGGACGGCTTGCGCCGGGCCGGTGCGTGCAACGAGATGATGATCGCCCTCTGGACCCAGCTGTACTCCACCGATGAGGCCGGCGCGGGATATCCGGACGGTGAATTTCTCTCGGTTCTTCTCGGGAAAGCCGATGCGGGCGATGTTCGCGGACACCTTCGAAATGCCCTGGAGAGCGCCCTGTTGTGGGTGGACATGCGACGGGCGGCGGAGAATTCCGCTTCGGATGTGTGAAGCATGTCAAAGGGGCGGGTAAGTTTGGTGGGTGGCGATTGGTAGACCTACGGTGGCTCAGCTCCGGGCGTTCCTGTCGCTCGCCGAGCACCTGCACTTTCGGGACGCGGCCGCCGCGCTGCGGATGAGCCAGCCCGCGTTGTCGGGGGCCGTGGCCGCGCTGGAGGAGACGCTCGAGACGCGGCTGGTGGAGCGGACGACGCGGAAGGTGATGCTGACGCCGGCGGGGGAGCGGGTCGCGCGGCGGGCCGAGCGGGTGCTGGCCGAGCTCGACCGGCTGGTCGAGGACGTGCGGGCGGTGCGGGGGCCGCTGGTCGGGCCGCTGCGCGTCGGGGTGATCCCGACCGTCGCCCCTTACCTGCTGCCGGTCGTGCTGCCGAGGCTCGCGAAGGACTTCCCCGAGCTGGAGCTGTCGGTCCGCGAGGAGCGGACGGACGGGATCGTGGCGGAGCTGCTCGCGGGACGGCTCGACGTCGTGGTGCTGGCGCTGCCCTCGCCGGTCGCGGGGGTGCGCGAGGTTCCGCTCTACGACGAGGACTTCGTGCTGGTCGCGCCCGCCTCGCAGGATCTCGCGGTGCCGAGCGACGGCGTCGCGCGGGAGGTCCTGGGCGAGCTGGACGTGCTGCTCCTCAACGAGGGGCACTGCCTGCGGGACCAGACGATGGACGTGTGCCGCGAGGTCGGCGCGCGGGCGGTGGCGGCCACGTACGCGACGAGTCTGGCCACGCTCGTCCAGCTCGTGTCGGGCGGGCTGGGGGTCACGCTGGTGCCGGAGGCGGCGTTGCCGGTGGAGACGCGGCGGGCGCCGAACCTGGCGCTGCACCGGTTCCGCGATCCGGCCCCGTTCCGGAGGGTGGGGCTGGGGTATCGCGCCACGTCGCCGCGGGCGGCGGAGTTCGAGGCGCTCGCGGAGAGCGTGCGGGCGGCGATTTCTGATCCGGCGACCGAAGCGCCCGGGTTCCGGCCGTCCCGCTGACCGCGGAACGAAGGTCACGGGTTCGTCAAGGACGGGCCGCGCCGGGTCAAGTCTGCGTCAGCCGACCCCCTTGTGATGGCTATCCGTGGTCGACTCGTCGCATGGCGTTACCATTCTCGGTGAGGCGAGGTTTCCCGCTGGCTGCCCCGCGCGTCCCGACCTGGAGGCCGCATGTCCCCGAAGCTGAGCGTCGTCGTCCCGTTCCACAACACCGAGGAGTACCTGCGGGAGTGCCTGGAGTCGCTGTCCGGGCAGTCGTTCCGCGACTTCGAGGTGATCATGGTGGACGACGGGTCCACCGACAACGGCGCCGTGCTCGCCAAGGAGATGTGCGAGCGGGACGGGCGGTTCCGGCTGGTCGCCCGCGAGCAGGAGGGGCCCGGGCCCGCGCGCAACGCGGGCGTCCGGCAGGCGAAGGGGAAGTACCTCGCGTTCGCCGACGCGGACGACGTCGTCACGCCGGACGCCTACATGCGGCTGGTGGGGTCGCTGGAACGTACGGGGTCCGATCTCGCGTGCGGGAACGTCGAGCGGACGGACGGGGAGCGCCGATGGCAGTCGGTGTTGCACAAAGACTTGTTCGCGGAGCGGAGACTGTCGACGCACGTCTCGTCCCAGCCGCTCCTGATTCGTGACCGGACGCCTTGGAACAAGGTGTACCGGCGTGGGTTCTGGGACGAGATCGCCCTGGAGTTCCCCAAAGGTTTCTACGAAGATCCCCCTGTGACGGTGCGGGCGCATGCCCTCGCCAAGTCCGTTGACGTGCTGCCGGACACCGTCTACCTGTGGCGCAAACGACAGGGATCCATCACCGAGGAACGCTACGACTGGGACAACATCTCCCAGCGGATGCGCTCGGCACGTCTCGTCCGCGACGGCCTCGCCTCGTACGCTCCGCAGCTCCTCACGCCTATGACGAGCACGCGCTGATCGACGTCGAGCTGCGGGTGCTGCTGGAGGCCGTGCCGAAGACCGACGACGAGCGCGCGCGGAACTCGTCGAGATGGGCGGTGAGCTGGCCGGACGCATCGCGCCGCGGGTCCTGAAGCGGCTCCCGGCACTGTCGCGGCTGCAACTGCACCTGCTGCGCGAGCGGATGCTGCCCGAGCTGGAGGAAGTGCTGCGGTTCGCCGCGCTCGGCGGGGCGGGGGACGCGCCGCGGGTGCGGCGGGGCATGCGGCGCTGGTACGCGGAGTTCCCGTTCTTCGAGGACGAGACGCGCGGCATCCCCGCGCACCTGTACGACGTCACCGACGAGCTGACGCCCGTCGCCGCGATCGACCGCGCCACCTGGGTCGACGGGCGGCTCCGCCTGGAGGGGCACGCCTACATCCGGCACCTGGACTCCTCGACCGTGGAAGGCTCGCGCATCCGGCTGTGGCTGCTCGCCGCGAACCGGCGGGGGCTGCTGAAGGTCCCGGTCCGGCGGGTGCGGCGCCCGGACGTGACGGCGCGGTCGAAGCAGTCGGAGGTGTCCTACGACTGGTCCGGGTTCGTCGCCGAGATCGACCCGTCGACGCTGCGGATGTTCGGCCGCTGGCGCGACATCGACTGGATCCCGTGCGTCGAGATCGTCAGCCGGGGCGTCCGGCGGCGCCGCACGTTCGCCAACCCGGCGCAGACGTCGCGGCTGTGGCCGGACGACCTGGAGTGCGTGCCCGGCGTGCGGGTGCAGGGCGTCGCGGCCCGGCACCGGTTCGTCGTCCAGGTGCGGCGGACGCCCGCGGCGGTCACCGGCTGCCGGATCGCGGGCGGCGACCTGGTGTTCGACGGCTGGAGCGAGGAGCCGACGGGCGCGGACGTCCGGGTCGACGCGACCGCGAAGGGCACCCGGGAGAAGGTCGCGGGCGTGCTGGAGCCGGGGCGGGACGGCCGCGCGTTCCGCGCGCGGCTGCCGGTCGGCGAGCTGGCCGGGCGTCCGGGCGACTGGGACGTCGTGCTGCCCGGCGGCGCGCGCCCGCACGTCACCCGGCAGGCGGCGGGCACGTCGTTCGCCGTGCCGGGCGGCGAGCTGGAGATCGCCCGGACGCGGCGGAGCGCGCTGCGGATCGTCGTCCGGGAGGCGGCACCGGTCGTCGAACGGGTGACGTGGGCGCCCGACGGCGTCGTGACCCTGCACGGGGCCTGCCCCGATCCGGCGGGCCGCGCGGACGCGCTGCTGCTGCGGCGGCGGCGCTCCAGCGAGGAGCACCGGGTGCCGCTGCGCTGGGACGACGAGCGGTTCACCGCGTCGTTCGCCCCGGCCCGGATGCCGCTCCTCGGACTGTCGCGCCCGCTGGTGCCGGGCCGCTGGGACGTCCTCGCGGAGACCGGCGACGGCGAACGTCCCGTCGCCGTCCGCCGGCACGCGCTGCGCGACCTGCCCGATCCGCACGAGACGGGCCTGCACCGCGTGACCGTCCGCGCGTACAAGACCGACCGGCTGCAGTTCCGCGTCGAGGCCGCGCTCGACGAGGACGAGCGCGGCGAGTACGCGCAGCGGCGGCTCCGGTCCGGGCACTACCGGCGCCACCTGAACCTGCCCCCGCGTGAACTCGCCGTGTTCGACGCCTATCGGGGACGCCAGTACTCCTGCAATCCGCGCGGTATTTACGACGAGCTCCGCCGCCGGGGGACCGACGTCGAGTGCGTTTGGGTCACGTCCAACGGCCAGTTCGGGCGGCCCCCGGGTGCGCGTGTCGTCCTGTCCGGTACGCGGGAGTACTACGAGGCGCTGGCGCGCGCGCGGTACGTCTTCGGGAACTGGTCGCAGCAGCCCTGGTTCGTCAAGCGCGAAGACCAGACGTACGTGCAGTGCTGGCATGGAACGCCCCTGAAGAAACTGGGCTACGACGCAAGGAGATGCCCTTCAAGCGGACTGAGGGCGTCAACTGGATGGAACACGACGTCCAGCACTGGGATCTGCTGCTGACGCAGAACGGGTTCTCCGAGCCGCTGTTCCGCCGGGCCTTCGCGTACGACGGTGAGGTCCTGGAGAGCGGGTATCCGCGCAACGACATCCTGAACAGCCCGCACCGGGACGACATCGCGGCCGCCGTCCGGCGCCGCCTCGGCATCCCGAAGGGCAAGCGCGTCGTCCTGTACGCGCCCACCTGGCGGGACGACTTCCACCACGCCATCGGCAAGCGCGCGTTCCGCCTGGAGTTCGACGTGGACCGCTTCCGGCGGACCCTGGGCCGCGACCACGTCCTCCTGCTGCGCACCCACTACCTGGTGACGGACCGCCCGAAGTGGACGCCGGGCGACTGCGTCATGGACGTCTCGGTCTATCCGGACATCTCCGAGCTGTATCTGATCAGCGACGTCCTCGTCACCGACTACTCGTCCTCGATGTTCGACTTCGCGGTCACCGGCCGTCCGATGGCGTTCTTCACCTACGACCTGGAGCGATACCGCGACCACGTGCGCGGTTTCTACTTCGACTTCGACGCCGAGGCCCCCGGGCCGCTGCTGCACACCACGCAGGACGTCGTGGACGCGCTGTGCGAGCCGGACGCGCTGGACGCCGGGTACCGGTCCGCCCGCGCCGCGTTCGCCGCCAGGTACTGCCCGCACGACGACGGCCACGCCGCCTCCCGGGTCCTCGACCGCGTCCTTCACAACCCCGCAAACTGACGACCGACCGGGAGCTTTCCGTGTCCCCCAAGACCAACTCCGAGACCAGCAGGACGACCGGCGGCGCGAAGCCGGAGCCGAGGCACGCCGCGCGGCACGCGGCACGGCACGCCGCGCGGCACGCCGCGAGACCCGAGGCGGCGCCGGCGCCGAACGCGGTCGCCGGCGCGGCGGACGAGACGAAACCCGTCACCCGGCCGGACGCGGAAGCCCTGGCGAGGGCCGCGCGCACGCCGCGAAGGCCAAGCCCGCCCTGCTCAGCGTCGTCGTGCCGTTCAAGGACGTCGGGCTGTTCCTCGCCGAGTGCCTGGAGTCGATCGCCGGGCAGACGTTCCGCGACATGCAGGTGGTCATGGTCGACGACGGGTCGACCGACGGCGGTGCGGCGGTCGCCGAGAGGTTCGCCGCCCGCGACGACCGGTTCGTCCTGGTGCGGGGCGGCGGCGAGGGGACGGGTCCGGGGCCCGCGCGCAACGTCGGCGTCTCGCACGCGACCGGACGGTACCTGGCGTTCGTCGACGGCGACGACGTGCTCCCGCCGTACGCGTACGAGCTGCTGGTCGCGTCGCTGGAGTCGACCGGGTCGGACATCGCGGGCGGGAACCTGCAGCGGCTCGACGGGGAGCGGGTCGAACCGTCCCGCCCGCATTCGGAGGCGTACGCGGAGCCGGCGCGGGCGACGCACGTCACGCGGCGGCCCGAACTGCTGCGGGACCGGACGATCGGCAACAAGGTCTTCCGGCGGGCGTTCTGGGACGCGAACAAGTTCCAGTTCCCGCCGAACCTGTTCGAGGACCTGCCGGTGGCGCTGCTGACGCACGCGCTCGCCGCCGCCGTCGACACCGTCGACGCGCCCGTCTACTTCTGGCGGCGCCGCCCCGGCTCGCTCACCGACCGCCTGACCGAGCCGGTGCTGCTCAACGACCGGCACGCCGCCCTGGACATCGTCCAGCGCCTGTTCGCCGAGCACGCCCCGGGCCTGCTGCCCGCGTTCCACGCGCAGATCCTCGACGTCGACATGCACGCGTTCGTCCGGGCACTGCCGGCCGCGACGCTCCAGGAGCGGGAGCGGCTCGTCGACCTCGGCGCGCGGATCGTGACGGAGGCGGGGCCGGAGGCGGCCGAGGGACTGGAGTCGATCCGCCGCCTCGAACTGCACCTGCTGCGCGAGCGGATGCCGCGCGAACTGCTGGAGGTCCTCGCGTTCCAGGAGGGCGGCCTCGCCGACGTCCCGATCGAGGCGCGCGGCCGGTTCCGGCCCCGCTGGTACGCGCGGTACCCGTTCTTCGACGACCCGGACCGCGCGATCCCCGACGAGGTGTACGACGTCACCGACGAGTTCGACCTGCGCGCGGACATCGACCGGGTCGGCTGGGACGGCGACACGCTGATCATCGAGGGCTGGGCGCACTTCGACCGGCTGGAGGTGTCGGACGTCCGCGACTCGCGCATCCGGGTGTGGATGCGGAACGCGAAGACCGGACGCGAGGTGGGGCTGCCCGTCGAGCGGGTGCGGCGCCCGGAGGCGACGGCCCGGTCGGGGCAGTCGCGGGTGTGCCTCGACTGGTCGGGGTTCGCGGTGCGGATCGAGCCGGAGTACCTGCTGGACGGGGACGAGTGGCGGTCGGGCACCTGGCGGCTGTACACGGAGGTCGCGACGGCGGGCCGCCGCGCGGTGCAGCGGCTCGACGCGGTCGAGCCCGCGGTGCGGTGGACCGCGGCGCGGCAGGTGGACGAGCTGGTCGCGGTGCAGCCCGCCGCGGACGACGACGGGTTCGTCGTGCACGTGAAGCGGTCCCGGGCGGTCGTGACCGAGTACCGGCGGTCGGGGGACACGCTGCTGCTCAGCGGCTGGACGAAACGGGCGCTCGGGCCGCACGCGTCCGTCCTCGCGTTCCGGCGGCACGGCGGTACGGACGTCCGCGGCGAGGTGACGCTGCGCCCGGCGGCGGTCCTGCAGACGGTCGAGGGCACCGGGTTCGGGTTCACGGCGACGCTGCCGCTGGCCGATCTGATGCCGGACGACGAGCCGGTCCGCCCGTACGGGGCGCACCTGCGGGACGTCCTCGACTGGGAGGTCCGGCTGACGGGCGAGGGCGGGCCGCTGCGCCTCACCGTCGCGCCCGCGCTTACCGAGGCCAGGTTCCTGTGGCGGGAACGCGAGTACGTTCTCACCCGGACGTCGTTCGGGAACCTGCGCGGCATCGAGCGGACGCCGCGCCCGGTCGTCACGGCGGCCCGCTGGGACGGGTCGGGGCACCTGACGCTCGCCGGCGAGTTCGTCGACCCGCAGGGCCCGCCCGCGCACTTCCTCCTCGGCCGCCCGGAGACCGGGGAGACGCACCGCGTGCCCGTGACCTGGGACGGGAGCCGGTTCACCGCCACGTTCACGCCCGCCGAGACGGCCGTGTTCGGGCACGACGTCCCGCTCGCCGCGGGCACCTGGAGCGTGCTCGCGCCGACCCGTTCGGGGGACGTCGCCGTCGTGGCCGAACGCGCCGCCGTCCCGTCCCTGCCGGGCCGGCACACGGTCGGCGGGCGGGAGTTCACGGTCGGCGTGGAGCAGACGGACGCGCTGCGGCTGCACGTCCGGCCCGCGCTCGCCGACGACGAGCGCGGCGGCCACGCGCAGCGGGTCCTGCGGTCCCGCGACTACCCGGTCTACCTGCGCAGCCCGCTCGCCGACGTCGCCGTGTTCGACGGCTACGCCGGTTCGTCGTACAGCTGCAACCCGCGGGCGATCTTCGAGGAGCTGACGCGGCGGCGGCCGGAGACCGAATGCGTGTGGGTGTCGCGCGACGCGCAGTTCACGGTCGACGGCGAGGCACGGATCGTCCAGTACGGCAGCCGCGAGCATTACCGGCTGCTCGCGCGCGCACGGTACATCGTCACGAACCACGGTGTGCCCCGCTGGTACGTCAAGCGCCCTGGGCAGACCTACCTGCAGACGTGGCACGGCACCCCGTTCAAGCGACTCGCGTACGACTTGGCGGAAATGCCGTACCAGCGTGCGTGGAAGCACGACTGGATGGAGTACGAGGTCCCGCACTGGGATTTCCTGCTCTCCTCCGGCCCCTACGCCTCGCAGGTCATGCGGCGGGCGTTCCGGTTCGGGGGCGAGATCCTGGAAACGGGTCTCCCGCGCAACGACATCCTCAGCTCCCCGGACACCGATGCCCTCGGTACGCACGTCCGTAAGGAACTGGGGATCCCCGAGGGCAAGAAGGTCGTTCTTTACGCTCCGACCTGGCGGGACGACCAGCACTACACGGACGGACGCCGCGGCTTCCGCATGGAACTCGACATCGACACCATGCGGCGCGTCCTGGGCGACGACCACGTCCTGCTGGTGCGCCTGCACCGCCTCGTCAGCGACCGGCACCTGCCGCCGTCCGACGACTTCGTCATGGACGTGTCCGGCTACCCCGACATCACCGACCTGTACATGGCGGCCGACGTCCTCGTCACCGACTACTCGTCCGCCGCGTTCGACTTCGCCGTCCTGGGCCGCCCCATGGTCTTCTACGCCTACGACCTGCAGCGCTACCGCGACCACGTGCGCGGCGTCTACCTCGACCTCGAAGCGGACGCGCCGGGCCCGGTCGTCACCCGGACGGTCGACGTCGCGGAGGCCGTCCGCGCCGCCGGCGAGAGCGACGACGCCTACGGCGACGCCTACGACCGGTTCTTCGTCAAGTACTGCCCGCACGACGACGGCGGCGCCACCGACCGCGTCCTCGACCGCGTCTTCACGGGCCTGCGCACCTGACGCGTCCTCACCCGGGACGGCGGGCCCGCGCGAACAGGCACGTGCCGGGCAGCGACCGCACCGGGAGCCGCCGCTCCACCACCGCCGACACCCGCAGCGCCCCGTTGAGCGCCGGATGCAGCGGCGCGAGGTCGTCGCACCGCGACATCCGGTGCCGCAGCAGCCGCGGCACCGGCCGCACCAGCACGCCCCGGCTCCACACGCGCTCCACGAGCAGCCCGGCGCCCTCCAACAACTCCACCAGCGCCCGGCGCCCGTACCGCCGGACCCGCCCGGCCGCCACGTCCCGCGCCGACCACAGCGCCATGTCCGACGCCACCGACACCAGCGCCGTCCCGCCCGGCCGCAGGACGCGCGCGAGTTCGGCCGCCGGCCGCGCGCCGTCGTCCTCGATGTGCTCCAGGACGTCCAGCGCCAGCGCCAGGTCGAACCCCTCCCCGGGAAGCTGCAGGTAGCGGGCGTCCCCCTCGTACGCCTCGACGCCGTGCGCGCGCGCCAGCGCCACGCGTCCGGGCTCAGGTCGATCGCCGTCGCGTGCCACCCGTGCTCGCCGAGCAGCCGCGCCGCCGTGCCCGCACCCGCGCCGACGTCCACCGCCGCGCCGGGCGTACCGAACCGCGGCAGCTCACCCGTCAGGACCGCGCGCCGCTCCCGGAACCACCAGTTCCCGTACTCGATCTCCGCGATCCGCTGAAGCTCGATCGTGTCCACGGGACAAGCCGACGGCATCGCGCCGCCCGCGTGCCACCCGCGTCGCCGTCCCGATACGGATCGTTGGCGCGCCCTTGACCCGCCCTCACCCCCGGCGGCGCCGGGTGAGGAACCGGATGACGAGCAGGAGCACGAGGAGCGCCCCCACCGCCGGAACGGCCCGCTTCACGACGGACGGCCCGGCGACCTCCAGCAGGTCGATGGCGTCGTTGTCGAATTGCGCGGCCGTCGGCCGCGGAGCCTCCGGTTCCGGACGTTCGACCGGCTCGTCCGGGCGGGCCGACGGCGCCGCCGTGACCGGCCGCGCGACCTCCGCCTGAGCCGCCCCCGGCTCCGCGGCCACGGCGGGCGCGGCCACGTCGGCTTCGGCGGGCGCCTGGTCCGGGGCGGGCGGCTCCGACGGTTCGGGTTGCGCGGGCGACTCCGGTTGCGAGGGGGTCCCCGCCGGGGCGGAGGCAGCGGGAGGAGCCGCGGACCCGTCGTCCTGTGCAGACGTTTCGGGCGTCGCGGGCGGAGCGGACGTCTCCGGTTGCGGGGCGGTCCCGGTTTTGGCGGACGGCTCGGTCTTCGCGGCGGGTTCGGCGGCGTCGGCGGGGGACTCGATCTCGGTGGCGAGGTTCTTGGCGAACCGGCCGATGATCTTGGAGCCGACCTCGGCGAGGATGTTGCGGCCGAACTGGGCGGGGCGGCCCGTGACGTTGAGTTCGGTGCGGACGGTGACGCGCGTCGTCCCGTCGGTCTCCCGCAAGGTGGCGCGCACGGTGGCGGCGGCCGTCCCGGAGCCGCGCGCCTCCTTCGCGGACGCCTCCAGGGTGACCTCGTGGGTCGCCTCGTCGGCCGCGACGATCTCGACCGTGCCGCGGTAGGTGATGGTCATCGCGCCGACCCGCACCTTCATCCGGCCGCGGTACTCGTCGCCGTCGATCGCGTCGAGGGTGGCGCCCGGCATGCACGGTGCGATGCGCTCCACGTCGAGCAGCACCGACCAGGCCTGATCCACGGGCACGGGCACGGTGAACTCGTGGTCGAGCTCCATAGACAATCGTCCTTATCGTCCGGAGATGTACCCGTGACCCTACGGCGGGGCCCCGGCCGCCCGCCAGAGGGGGGCGGCCGGGGAGGGATCACACCGCGGCGGCGGCCGTCAGCGCGCGGGCCGTCAGGACGCGCGCCAGGTGGGACCGGTACTCCGACGATCCGTGCAGGTCGGTGGGCGGCTCGATGCCCTCGGCGGCGAGTTCGGCGGACGCGCGCAGTGCGTCCGCCGAGGCGGTCCGGCCCGCGAGGGCGCCCTCGACGGCGGACGCCCGCACCGGCGCGGGGCCCACGTTCGTCAACGCGACGCGGGCGTCGGCGACCGCGCCGTTCTCCCGCCGGACGGCGCACGCCACGCCGACGATCGCCCACGCCTGGGCCGTCCGGTGGAACTTCTCGTAGTGGACGCCCCACCCGTCGCCGAGCTTGGGCACCCGGACGCCCGTCAGCAGTTCGTCGGGTTCCAGCGCCGACGTCATCCAGTCGACGAAGAACTCCGCCGCCGGGATCTCGCGCTCGCCGCGCGCCGACCGGGCGAGCAGCACCGCGTCGAGCGCGAGGGCGACGGCGGGCAGGTCGCCGGCCGGGTCGGCGTGCGCGAGGGAACCGCCGAACGTGCCGCGGTGCCGGACGGCCGGGTCCGCGACGGTCTCGGTGGCGCGGACGAGCAGGGGTGCGTGCGCGCGCACGAGCGGGTCGCGGATCACCTCGTGGTGGGTGGCCATCGAGCCGATGACCAGCGACGTTCCGTCGTCGCGGATCTCCCGGAGTTCGTCGACGCGGTCGAGGTCGATGAGGGTTTCGGGGAACGCGAGCCGCATCCGCAGCAGCGGCATGAGGCTCTGCCCGCCGGCGAGCACCTTCGCGTCCTCGCCCGCGTCGGCGAGGGCGGCGACGGCGTCGTCCACCGTGGCGGGACGGGTGTAGTCGAACGTCGCGGGGATCATCGGGCGCCTCCCGCGCTCTCGCCGTCGCGCAGTGCCCGCCAGACGCGTTCGGGCGTGCACGGCATCGGGACGTCGGAGACGCCGAACGGGCGCAGCGCGTCCACGATCGCGTTGACGACCGCCGGGGTGGAGGCGATGGTGCCCGCCTCGCCGACGCCCTTGACGCCGAGCGGGTTGGACGTCGCGGGCGTCTCGGTGCGGTCGGTGACGAACTCGGGCAGATCGGCCGCGGACGGGATGAGGTAGTCGGCCATCGTGGTGGTGGTGAGGTTGCCGTCGGCGTCGTAGACCGCCTCCTCGAACAGGGCCTGCGCGATGCCCTGCGCGAGCCCGCCGTGGACCTGGCCCTCGACGATCAGCGGGTTCACGACCTTCCCCACATCGTCCACCGCGACGTATTTTCGGATTTTCACCATTCCGGTCTCGGTGTCGACCTCGGCGGCGCACAGGTGCGTGCCGTGCGGGAACGAGAAGTTGTCCGGGTCGAACGTCGCGTCGGAGTCGAGGGACGGTTCGACGCCGTCCGGCAGGTCGTGCGCGGCGAACGCGGCCGTCGCGACCTCCTGGATCGTCGTGCCGGAGTCGGGGACGCCGCGCACGCCGAAGCGTCCGGCGGCGAACTCGATGTCGTCCTCGGACGCTTCGAGCAGGTGGGCCGCGACCTTCTTCGCCTTCTCGACGACCTTGTCGCACGCCGAGTACAGCGCGACGCCGCCGACGGCGAGCGACCGCGAACCGTAGGTGTCCATGCCCTTCGGCGACACGGCCGTGTCGCCGTGCAGCACCCGCACGTCGTCGAAGGGAACGCCGAGCCGGTCGGCGGCGATCTGCGCCCAGGCCGTCTCGTGGCCCTGCCCGTGCGCGGACGAACCGGTCACCACCTCGACCTTCCCGGACGGCAGCACCCGCACCGCCGCGTGCTCCCAGCCGCCCGCGCCGTACGACAGGGACCCGAGGACGCGCGACGGCGCGAGCCCGCACATCTCGGTGAACGTCGACACGCCGATCCCGAGTTGCACCGGATCGCGCCGGTCCCGCCGGTCGGCCTGCTCGGCGCGCAGCTTGTCGTACTCCAGGAGGCGCAGCGCCTGCTCGGTCGCGGCCTCGTAGTTCCCGCTGTCGTAGGTGAGGCCCGCGATCGTGTCGTACGGGAACTCCTCGTGCCCGATCCAGTTGCGGCGCCGCACCTCGATCGGGTCGAGGTCCAGGTGGGCGGCCAGCTCGTCCATGAGCCGCTCGATCGCGTACGTCGCCTCCGGACGGCCCGCGCCCCGGTAGGCGTCCGTCGGCGTCTTCGTCGTGAACACGCCCGTGCAGGTGAACGAGTACGCGTCCATCTTGTAGATGCCGTTGAACATGAACGCGCCGAGCAGCGGGATCCCGGGCGTGACCAGCATCAGGTAGGCGCCCATGTCGGCGAGCAGATCCACCTTGAGGCCGCGGACGCGGCCGTCCGCGTCGGCGGCGAGGGTGAGCCGCTGGATCTGGTCGCGGCCGTGGTGGACGGTCATGTTGCCCTCGCTGCGCGACTCCGTCCACTTCACCGGACGGCCGAGCCGCTTCGCCAGCAGCAGCGCGAGCACCTCCTCGCCGTACACCTGCAGCTTCGAGCCGAACCCGCCGCCGACGTCCGGCGCCACCACGCGCAGGCGGTGCTCGGGGATCCCGGTGACGGTCGCGAGCATCAGCCGCAGGATGTGCGGGATCTGCGTCGCCGAGTACAGCGTGAACTCGTCGCCCTCCGGCACGCACACCACCGACCGCGGTTCCATCGCCGTCGCGATCAGCCGCTGCTGCACGTACCGGCGTTCCAGGACGACCGGCGCGTCCCGCATCGCCGCGTCCAGGTCGCCGTTCTCGAACACCCACGTGTACGACTCGTTCGTCCCGAGGTCGTCGTGCACGAGGTCGGCGCCGTCCGCGACCGCGGCGTCCATGTCGACGACGGCGGGGAGCGGCGCGTAGTCGACGTCGATCTCCTCCAGCGCGTCCATGGCGGCGGCCCGGTCGCGCGCCACCACGCACGCCACCGGTTCCCCGACATAGCGGACTTCCCGGACGGCCATCGGCGGGTGCTCGGGATGCTTCATGTCGTCGGTGACGACCCACGCGCACGGCAGCGAACCCTGCTCGTCCGCGAGATCGGCGCCGGAGAGCACCGCCACGACGTTCGGCAGGCCCTTCGCCCCGGACGTGTCGACCCGCTCGATCCGCGCGTGCGCGTGCGGGCTGCGCAGGAACGCCACGTGCAGCGTCCCGGCGGGCGCGATGTTGTCGGTCCAGCGCGTCCGGCCCGTGACCAGCCGCGCGTCCTCCGACCTGCGGCGCGCCGACCCGATCTCCGCCGGCCGGTCGTCGGTCGCGGTCATGAGGCCACCTCCGGCTCCTGCACCGGACGCCGCATGTCGCCGGCCGCGCGCCGCACCGAGCGCACGATGTTCTGGTAGCCGGTGCAGCGGCACAGGTTCCCTTCGAGCCCCTCCCGGATCTCGTCGTCGGACGGGTCGGGGTTCTCCCGCAGCAGATCGAGCGCCGCCATGATCATGCCGGGGGTGCAGTAGCCGCACTGGAGCCCGTGCTCCTCGTGGAAGGCGCGCTGCAGCGGGTGCGGCCCGCCCGCGCCCAGCCCCTCGATCGTCGTCACGTCGCGGCCGTCCGCCTGGACGGCGAGCACGGAGCAGCTCTTCACGCTCAGCCCGTCCAGCAGGACGGTGCACGCTCCGCAGTTGGTGGTGTCACAGCCGACCGGGGTTCCGACCTTCCCCAGCCGTTCGCGCAGGTAGTGGACGAGCAGGAGGCGGGGTTCGACGTCGTCCTCGTACGTCGCCCCATCTACCTCGACACGGATACGTGGCATGCGTTCTCCCAGGGACGTCTCGGGGTGGACTCGTGCGCGAGACGTCCCCGGGAGGGGCGCGCTGCCGGTTCGACCACGCCATCGGGGCCTCCGTGGAAGGCGATCCAATGAACGTATGCCGTTGTTGAAATCCGGACCAGACCCGAATTTCCCGATATCCGGCCAGTACCGGTTACGTCAGGTCGGCCACGCGAACGCCTTCGCGCTGCCGCCGACGAGCCGCGCGGGCGCCGTCCCGTAGTGGATCACCTGGAACCGCACCCGGTACCCCTCGCCGACCGTGTCGGCGGGCAGGGCGTAGTGGACGAACGTGTCGCCGTCCGTCGCGGTGTACTCGGCCAGCGGACCCGAGTCGAACCCGCTGCCGTCCTCGGCGTTCTCGATCGCGCGCGCCTGCAGTTCGGTGCCCTTCGGCAGCCCGCTGATGCGCACGTTCGCCGTCACCGAGTACCGCGCGGGGCCGATGACGAACGACGTCCCGCCCTTGTCCCAGTGGTGGTGCTCGGCGTCGGCGAACTCCTTGCCCCAGGTCACCGTGACCCACTCGTTCGGCGGCAGATCCTGCGGGGACTCGACCCCGACGCTCACGTAGTCCGGCATGTCGTCCTCCTCGTTGTAGGCGGGCCGCCCGTATCCCGCGATCACTCCCGATCCGCGGACGCGCCGCTTGCACGCGTCGCCGGTGTTGCCCTCGATCGTCTGGACCCGTCCGCCGCCGAGCACCCGCTCGACGACGCCGACGTGGTCGATCGCCCCGATCGTGTTCGACTCTCCCCAGTCGAAGAACACGATGTCGCCCGGTTTGGCGGCGTTGACCCGCGAGGTCGTCCCGGTGTGCCAGCGGCCGATCTTCTGGAAGTCGCCGGCGTGCCAGGGCGTGTAGGCGCGGTCCCCGGCGGGGAGCACCGCCTCGGCCGTCCCGCTGTGGCGGGCCCAGTAGGTGATCGCCATGTCGCACCACGCGCCGACAGGAACTCGTCACCGTGCCTGGACGCGTACTCGCGCGTGATCTTGTTCGGCCGTCCCGACATGCCGAGCGACTTGCGGGCCTCGTCGATCATCGCCTGCGCGCCGGACGGCACGGCGGCCGTCGCCGTGGTCGCCGCGGCCAGGCGGAAGACCCCGTCGGCCTCCGGCGTGCCGTAGAGCCGTTCGAGGACCTGCGCCTCGTCGGGTTCGGTCGGATTGTGGACGCCCCAATGCACGTCCACCTTGTCCATATTCGCCGCTTCGGCGGCGGCTGTTCTCTCGTTCTCGGGGGTCATGTCCCTCCTGCTGCGTACTGCCCTCGCGGTCCGGCCCCCGCGCCGCGTGGGCGGCGTACGACAGACGGTAACGGGGGTTCGTCCCGTCCATCAGGGTTTTCGCAGGAAAACACATGACTGACCCCACGAGGGAAGTCTGTACTGACCTGGGGTTACGTCCCGCGTTCGGCAAGGTGTGATCGACTTGACAGCGGGCCGTCACGGAGTGTTCGCTGGACCACATGCCAGCGCGCATCACTCTCAACGGCCCCGTGGCGCTCCGCCGCGTGGCCAGCGCGCTGTGTCCTTCGTGTCGCCGCTGATCACCGTTCATCCCCGGGGTGGTTGCCCCGGGATCGGCCCGTCACACGAAGGACCCTTTTCGGACATGGTTCCCGATCTCACCATGCGCGGCCAGGACGACCCGCACGGCCGCGCGCTCACCGCCCGCCCGCCGACGATCGGCCGGCTCGCCGCCCGCGTGCACGCCCTCGCCGCCCGTCCCGCCGACTGGTGGCGGCTGATCGGCTTCGACGAGGCCGGCCCCGCGCGCATCCGGCTCGATGACGCGGGCGGCATCCCCGTCTGGCTCACCACCTGGCCGCCCGGCCACGGCGCGACCGCCGACGCCCGCGTCAGCACCCTCATCGCGGGCGAACTGGCCGAGGTCGTGATCACCCGGACCGCGTCACCGAACGCCCCCTGCGCGCGAACCGCGTCCGCGTCCACCGCCGCGTCCCGCGCGCCCTCACCAACCGGGCCCGGCCTACGCCGTCAGCCTGCACGCGTGACTTCCCCAGGGGGGCGCCCCCTGGAACCCCCCGTTGGTCGCGGGACGGTCCTCGCCCCTCGTGTCCGTGGCGGCGATCGGGGATGGGCGAGGACCGCCCGGCACGTGACGTCGCGGGGTTCGTATTCGGGGCGGGGTCAACCGGGGGTGTCGGTCAGGTAGGGGGTGGCGGCTTCGCGGCCGAGGAGGGGGAGGACGGCGAAGTAGGTGAGGGACGGCAGCAGCGAGCGCAGATCGTCGTCGCCGGTCTCGATCTTGACGCGGACGGCGCTCACGATGCCGCCGACGATCGCGTCGGCCACCGCGTCCGGGACGGGCGGGACGCCCGGGGCCGCGAAGAACGCGCGGAAGCGGGCGAGGTCGTCGAGGCGGGCCAGCCGGACGGACGGGCCCGCGGCGTTCGCCTCGATGAGGGCCGCGCGGGCGAAGCGCGGCTCGCGGGCGAGCAGCGCGAGCATCGTGCCCAGCGCCGCGTGGACGCCGTCCGGCCAGGACGGCGCGGACTCGCGGGCGGCGGTCATCCGGCGGTACAGGATGTCCATGCCGCGCCGGTAGGCGGCGAGGAAGCACGCGTCGAGGCAGTCGAAGTGCTCGTAGAAGGTCTTCTTCGTGACCCCGGCGGCGCCCGCGACGCCGCTGATCGTCGCCTGCGGGTAGCCGCGCGCCGACACCACCTCGACGAGCGCGTCGATGAGGCGTCCGCGCTGGATGTCGGCGACGGCCTCGGGGGACAGGCCGTGCCGTCCGGGTTTGATCGCGCGGCCGGGGTCGAGGGCCGAACGCGACCCGGGCACCACCTCCGTGCCGCCCCCGCCGCCGGTCCGTCCGGTCATCGCCCCCTCCGGTGACTAGCCGTCGGGGCAAGGTTACTCGGCGTCCCCAGAACGAAGTAAGGCGAGTGCGGCAACCACCAAGGGTTTCGTTGATCTGCGGCGTGTTGCCCTAACTCGGGCGCCCATAAGGGCAACACGCCGCAGATCAACGTCGGGAGGGGCCCGCTAGGCGGGCTGGGGTGCGGCCTCGCGGTCGTCCTCGGTCTTCTCGCCGGTCACGGCGTCGGACGGCGGCGCGTCGAGCGGACGGCTGTGCCCGTTGAACACCTCGTCGTCCAGGATCCCCTCGGAGCGGGCGACCAGGACGGGGACGGTGAGCTGCCCGGTGACGTTCGTCGCGGTGCGGCCCATGTCGATGACCTTGTCGATCGCGATGAGGTAGCCGACGGCCTCCAGCGGCAGGCCCACGGTGGTCAGCGTCAGGGTGAGCGCGACCAGCGCCGGGCCGGGGGTGCCGCCGGTGCCGATCTGCCCGATGACGGCGGCCAGCGCGATCAGCGCGTACTCGCCGAGGCCGAGCTGCACGCCGGTGTACTGCGCGACGAACACCGCGGCGATCGCCGGGTAGATCGCGCCGCAGCCGTCGAACTTGATCGTCGCGCCGAGCGGCTGCGCGAAACTGGCGTACTCGGGCTGGACGCCGTTGCGCTCGATCGACACCCGCTGCGCGATCGGCAGCGTCGCCAGCGACGACGACGACACGAACCCGAACTGGATCGCGGGCCACGAGTTGCGGTAGAAGCGCAGCGGGTTGACGCGCCCGAACGCGCGCAGCAGCACCGGGTAGCCGACGACCAGCATCAGCGCGAGGCCCAGGTAGATCGCGCCGGTGAACTTCGCGAGCGGCGCGAGCGAGGACGGCCCGTACGTCGAGACGACCGCGGCGATCAGGAAGAACGACCCGATCGGGGTCAGCCGCACCACCCACCACACGGCCTTCTGCATGACCGCGTACAGGTCGTCGATGAGGCTCGTCAGGCGTTCGCCGCGCTCCCCGATCGCGACGAGCGCGGCGCCGAACAGGACGGCGAACGTCACGACGCCCAGCACGTTGCC
>NZ_MKJY01000007.1 GCF_001942465.1 Actinomadura sp. CNU-125 | reverse complement strand
CCGGGACGTTCCGCTTCACGGTCGCGAGCGCGATCGGCCCCAGCTCGTGGTGGCGCGCCGCCGAACCGACGAACCCGATCTGCCGGCCGCCCGGGATCTCGACGGGGTCGCCGTGCGCGGGGAGCCGGTCCACGCTGCCGTCCAGGTGCAGGAACACCAGGCGGCGCGGCGGACGGCCCAGGTTGTGAACGCGCGCGACCGTCTCCTGGCCCCGGTAGCAGCCCTTCTCCAGGTGCACGGCCGTCTCGACGAGGCCCGCCTCGTGCGGGATCGTCCGGTGGTCGGTGTCGAGGCCGAACCGGGGGCGGTGCGCGGCGATCCGCAGCGCCTCGTAGGCCCACGTCCCGGCGGGCCGCAGCCCCTCGGGGAAGCCGTCCGCGCGGGGGACGATCCGCGTCGTCGTCCCCGCGACGTCCGGCCAGGACGGGCCGTCGCCGAAGGCGCCGTCGCCGAAGGCGCCGTCGCCGGACGGGCCGGTCACGACCATGTACGCGTCCGACACGTCGGCGACCTCGACGCGCAGCATGAACCGCATCCGGTCGAGGAACTCCACGAGCGACGGCGCGGTGCCCGGCTCGACGTGCGCCCAGACGGCCTCGCCGTCGTCCACGAGGAACAGGTGATGTTCGATGTGCCCGTTCGGGCTGAGCAGCAGCGCCTCGGTCGGCTCGTACGGGCGCAGCGCGTCCAGGTGCTGGCTCAGCAGGCTGTGCAGCCAGCTCAGCCGGTCGGGCCCGGACACCCGGACGACGCCGCGGTTGCTCCGGTCGACGAACGCGGTCCCGGCCGCCAGGGCGCGTTGCTCCTGCGCGGGCTCCCCGTAGTGCGCGGCGACGCCCGCGTCGGGCGAATCGGCGGCGACGGCTCCGGGCGACTGCAGCAGCGGGCTCTCCATGACCACCACACTATGCGGCGGTCACCCGGCCCGGCACTCCTTGCAGCGGCCGTAGACCGTGAGGTGGTGCACTTCCGTCTCGAACCCCTGATCGCGCCGCAGCAGCGCCGCGAGGCCCTCGGCCACCGCCGGGTCGACGTCCTCGACCGTGTGGCAGCCGCGGCACACCAGATGGATGTGCTCGGCCTCGGTCGCCAGGTGGTAGTTCGGCGGCCCGTGCCCGAGGTGCGCGTGCTTGACGAGCCCGAGCTCCTCCAGCAGTTCCAGCGTCCGGTAGACCGTCGAGATGTTCACGCCGCGCGCGGTCCGCTGGACCTCGGTGCAGATCTCCTCGGGCGTCCCGTGCTCCAGGTTGGTGACCGCCTCCAGCACGAGCTGGCGCTGCGGGGTGACCCGGTACCCCTTCGCCCGCAGCTCCTGCTGCCACGACTCAGCCATACCGCGCTCCATCGTGCGCTCCGTGCCGCGCTCCGCCATGCCCCGAGTGTATGCCGGTTGACGACGTCAAGAATTCGTTTGCCCCGCGCCGGATCCGTCGCATACGTTCGAGACACGCGTGAAAGGAGGTGGTCCAAGCAATGGTTTGCAGTGGGACTCGCGAGGTGACTGTCCGCTAGTCGCCGTTCCGCCTCGGCGCCGCCGCCCCCGGCGGTGGCAACCGGTCGCGACGGTGACCGGCGAATACCAGGCAGTTACCCGATCCCCGGACCGATGATGGACCAGTCCTGTCCATCCCCCGCACCATGCGGGAAGGTCCGGGGATCGTTCCATTTCCGGCCCCCGCCGCGGCCTTCGGCTCGTTCAGCCGACCTTCTTCAGCTGCGCCGACACGTGCGCCTGCAGCTTCTGCCCGACGGCGGCCATGTCGTAGGCCCAGCCCAGGGTCGTCCGCTCGTCGCCGATCAGCCCGTACAGCCGGTGCCCGGCCGTGACCTCCTTGGCCGACTCGGTGCGGGCGACGACGTCCGTCTGCAGCTCCACCCGGTTGAACGCCACGTTCCCGACGTAGATCTCGACGATGCCCGTCGGGTGCGCCACCGTCACCTCGACCTGATGGTCGGGACGCGGCCGCCAGTAGCCCGTCTCCGTCGCGAGGGGGCTGCCCAGAGTGCCGTCCTTCTCGATCCGCCACGTGCGGCTGGTGTAGATCAGGAACGGCTTGCCGTTGTGGGTGAAGGACATCTCCTGACCGAAGTTGAACTCCTCGATCGTCGGATAGCCGCCGACACCGGCGCCCTCCCAGGTGCCGAGGAGGAACTTCAGCGGCTCAAGGTCGGGGTGCAGCTCGAACTCCATGGCAACCGAGCGTAGCGCGCTACCGCAGCCGCCCGAGCCGTACGACGAGCAGGACGGCGACCACCGCCACCAGCCCGAGCGCGCCCACCAGAACGCCCGCGTTCACCACGCCGCCCACGGCACCTCCCACGTCCGACGACCGGACGACTATACGGTGCGGGCCGCGCGCGGTCCGGGAGCGTCGCCCGCGCGCCGGACATCGGGACGCAGGTCGCCGGCTTTGTAGAGTGCCTGCATGGCACGACCTCTGGTGATCAAGGTGACGGTCGGGGCGGACGCGCCGGAACGCTGCAACCAGGCGTTCACGGTCGCGGCGGCCGCCGCGGCGAGCGACGTCCCGGTGTCGCTCTGGCTGGCGGGCGAGTCGGCGTGGTTCGCGCTGCCCGGCCGGGCCGCCGGGTTCGAGCTGCCGCACGCCACCCCGCTCGACGATCTGCTGGCCGTCGTCCTGGCGGCGGGCCGGGTGACGCTCTGCACGCAGTGCGCCGCGCGGCGCGGCATCGGACCGGACGACGTGCTGCCCGGCGTCCGGATCGCCGGGGCGCCCACGTTCGTCGAGGAGATCACCATGGACGGCGTCCAGGCGCTGGTGTACTGACCGCGGCGCACCACCGGGTTCCCCGTCGATTCCGGTTGATCGGCCGGGAATTGGTAATGAGTCAGCGGACGACCCGAGCACAGGAGACCCGTTCCGCATGGTGGACATCCCCGCATGGGCCTGGATCGCGACGATCGGCCTGATCCTCGCGCTGTTCGTCCTCGATTTCGTCGTCGCGGTCCGCAAGCCGCACGCCGTGCACATCCGCGAAGCGACCGCGTGGTCGGTCTTCTACATCGCGATCGCGCTGCTGTTCGGCCTGGCGCTGTGGATGCTCGTCGGGCACCAGGCCGGAACCGAGTACTTCGCCGGCTACATCGTCGAGAAGAGCCTGTCGGTCGACAACCTCTTCGTCTTCGTGATCATCATGACGAAGTTCGCCGTGCCCGACGAGTACCAGCAGAAGGTGCTGCTGTTCGGCATCGCGGCGGCGCTGGTGCTGCGCGCGATCCTCATCGTGATCGGCGCCGCGTTCATCAACCTGTTCTCGTTCACGTTCCTGATCTTCGGGCTGATCCTGATCTGGACGGCCGTCCAGCTGATCCGCAACCGCAACGAGGAGCCCGACGTCGGGGACTCCTTCGTCGTCCGCCGGGCCCGCAAGATCATGCCGCTGACGACGGACTTCCACGGCGGCAAGATGCTCACGCACGAGAACGGGCAGCGCGTGATGACGCCGCTGCTGCTCGTCTTCGTCGCCGTCGGCAGCACGACCTGCTGTTCGCCCTCGACTCGATCCCGGCGGTCTACGGCGTCACCAAGTCCGCGTTCATCGTGTTCTCCGCGAACGCGTTCGCGCTGCTCGGCCTGCGCGCCCTGTACTTCCTCATCGAGGGCCTGCTGGAACGGCTCGTCTACCTGTCCATCGGCCTGTCGGCGATCCTCGCGTTCATCGGCGTGAAGCTGATCCTGCAGTTCCTGCACGAGGACGTGTCGCACTCGATCCCGCACATCGCGACGCCGGTGTCCCTCGGGGTGATCCTGCTGATCCTCGTCGTCACGACCGTCGCCAGCCTGGTCCGCGTCAAGGGGCACCCCGAGGAGAAGGCCAAGCCCGGGGCGCTCCGCAAGTCCCGCAAGCGCGAGGAGGAGCCCTCGGACGCGCGGTCCTGACGCGCGCCGAGAGCCTCAGACCACCTCGAAGTCGGCCATCATCGCCATGTCCTCGTGTTCGAGGTTGTGGCAGTGCATCATGTACCGGCCGCGGTGGCCGGTGAAGCGGGCGAGGACGTCGACGACCTCGTAGGGGCGGACGTCCACGGTGTCCTTCCAGCCGGCGTCGGTCGCGGCGGGCGGGCGTCCGTTCCGCGCGACCACCTGGAAATGCGCCAGGTGCAGGTGGACCGGGTGGTGGAAGTCGCTGACGAACCGCCACATCTCGACGCCGCCCAGCCGGGGTTCGGCCAGCGGGACGCCCGGGCGGAACGGTGCGCCGTTGATGGTCCACGCGGCCGCGCCGTCCGCGTCCGTCCGGCGGAAGTCGAACGTGCGCGTGACCATGCCCGCCGGACGAGTGAGGGGTTCGGCCCGCGCGAGGCGTGCGGGGATCGCGCTGTCGTCCCGGGCCTTGCGGGCGATCCGGAACCGCATGACCGCGCGCGTGGCGCCGTCCCCGAGGGCGTTCTCGAGCGTCACGGTCGAACCGACCGGGTACGCGGAGAAGTCGACGATCACGTCGAACCGCTCCGCCGGGGAGATCGTGATCGACGAGTGCTCGCGCGGCCGTCCCAGCAGTCCGGCGTCGCTGCCGATCTGGACGAGCGGGCCGCCCGGGGCGAGCCGCAGCCGGTACCGGCGGGCGTTGGAGGCGTTGACGAGCCGCAGCCGGTACCGCGTCGCCGACACCTCCAGTTCGGGCCACGGCGCGCCGTTGACCAGGACGACGTCGCCTTCGACGCCCTCCATGTACGCGTCGGTGACGCCCGGGGCGCCCAGCAGGGTCGGGTCGGCCGAGGGGTAGCGGAACGCGCCGTCCTCCTCGAACGCCCGGTCGCAGATGAGCAGCGGGACGTCCCGTTCGCCGTGCGGCAGCGGGAGCCGCTCTTCCTCGCCGTCGCGGACCAGCAGGAGCCCCGCGAGGCCGCGCCAGACCTGCGGGCCGGTGAAGTCCATGCGGTGGTCGTGGTACCAGAGCGTGGCGGCGCGCTGGTCCAGTGGGTACGTGTAGTCGCGGACCCCGGGGTGCAGCGTCCACTGCGACGGCGCGACGGTCATGGCCCCGTGGTGCGCGTGGGCGCCCGTCGCGGGGTGGAAGTGCAGGCCGGACGGCACCACGAGGTCGGTGGGGTAGCCGTCGGACGACGCCGGGGTGACGCCGCCGTGCAGGTGCGTGGAGGTCGGCACCGGCAGTTCGTTGCGGACGCGGAGGGTGAACCCCTGCCCGCGCCCGGTCTCGAACGTCGGGCCGGGGAAGGTCCCGTCGTAGCCCCAGATCTCCGTCGTGGTGCCGGGGACGATCTCCACGCGGGCCGGGCGCTGCGTCACCTCGTACCTTCCGCCGGGTGCGGGACGGACGACGCGCGGCACCGGCAGCGGCACGCGGAACGGTTCGGGCAGCGGGAGCGCGCTGGTCAGCGGTTCGCCCGCGACCGGACGGCCGGTGAACAGCCCGCGGCCCGCGACCCCGGTCGCGGCGACGGCGGCGGCGCGCCGGACACGCCGAGGAAGCGGCGGCGTGAGATCACGACTCCGCCCTCCGCGGCAGCGGCGTCCGCCACACCCACACGGTCACCAGCGCGGACGCGCCGAACAGGAGCGTGCCGAGCGGTATGTGCATCGCAATCGACCGGTCCGTGCCGAGCCCGATCTGCACGGTCTCCGCCGCGATCAGCGCGGTGCTCGCCAGCGCGGGCCAGCCGGGGCCGCGTCCGGGGCGCCACAGCAGCACCGCCGCCCCCCACTGCACGGTCAGCAGCGCGGGGGTGAGGACGGCGTTGTTCGCGTGCCAGGCCAGCATGTCCACGTCGCCGGTGGCGAACAAGCCGGCCAGCACGGCCTGCATCAGCACCCCGGCCAGATGCCCCGCGGCCGACAGCCGGAGGGTCCAGATGATCCCGTTCATGGCGAGCACAGTAGGGCGAATCCGTCCTAATGCGCCACCCTGTTGCGTTAATGCGACGGAACTCCGGCGACCGGACGCCGCTCAGCGGGCCGTCGCGAACCGCGCCGACGAGTTCCGGTCGGTGACGCGGTTTCCCAGGGAGAGCTGCGGCCACAGCCCCGCGAGCTCCTGCCGGGAACGCTCCGACCAGGCCCGCGCCCCGTCCCCGCGGGTCTTGTAGAAGTTGACCGCGTACCCCTCGGTGTGGACGCGCAGCAGCGCGAAGCCGCCCGGATACTCCTTGACGGCGCCGACCTCCTGGTGGACGACGCGCGGCGCGAGCGGGAACACCGACCGGTGGTTGCGGTGGGTGTGGCCCGCGTGGTGCAGGAAGACGCCGGGCGTCCGGTTGTAGGCGGCGAGGATCCGGAGGGACTGGACGGGATCGAGGGACCGCCCCCCGGTGAGCGCGAGGGCCGACTCCTCCTCGAAGAGCGGGTGGTGCCCGACGACGAGCGTGGGCCGGTCCGGGTCCGCGCGGAGTTCGGCCTCGAACCAGGCGAGCTGCTCCGCGGACAGCCCGCCCGCGTCGCCCCCGTCGCCCGGTTTGTCGTAGGTGTCGAGGGCGACGATCCGGAGCCCCGGCAGGTCGCGGGTGAAGTAGGTGCGGCCGTCCGGGAAGAACGCGTCCCTGAAGTGGTCGGTCTCGTGGGGACGGTCGTGGTTGCCGCGGGTGACGAGGTAGCCGCGGCCGTACGCGCCGAAGCCGTCCAGGAGGGCCTTGACGCGGCGGACGTCCGCGCGTCCGGCCTCGGCGGTCAGATCGCCGTTCGCGACGATCAGCGTCGCGCCGCGCGCCCGCGCGTCCGCGACGAGGGCCTCCGTCATCACCTCGGGATAGGGCCGGAGGCCGGGGACCTGCTCGATGCCCTTGATCCAGGGCAGGCCGCCGACGAGGCCCGCGACGGTCTCCCCGATGTGCAGGTCGTTGCAGAGCGCGATCGTGGCCACGTGGCGTCCCGGCGGCGGCGCCGGGGTGGTGAAGGAGAAGACGTCCCCTCGCGGCGTTCCGGCCGCCTGCCCCGCCGCGAGCCACGTGGGCGCTGCGTCCCGTCCGGACGAGCGCGCCCGGTAGTAGTACGTCCGGTTCGGCTCCAGGCCGGTCAGCTCGACGTAGTGGTACGCGGTGCCGGACGGCCCGTGCGCCGTGCGGGTGAGCCGGGACGGGTGCGTCCCGTACACGACCTCGGCGTCGGCCGGGGCGGGACGCATCCGGCCGAGCCCGTCGTCCGTCCCGTCCTCGCCCGTGTACCAGGTGAGGACGGCCGCGGACTCGGTGACCGTGACGAGTTCGAGGTTCACCGGACGGGCCGCGGCGGCGGAGGCGCGCGTGCCGCGTGCGAGCACGGCGCCTCCGGCCGCCGCGGCCGTCCCGAGGACGAGGGAACGGCGCGCGATATCGACCATGACCGTCACGGTCACAGGGCCGGGCGCGCCGCACCAGACCCAACGATCGATCTTGATCGCGGGTTCATCCCCGCGCGACGTCCCGTTCGCGCGGACGAACGACCGGCGCGGGGATCCCGGTCAGGACGCGCCGAGGACGGCGTTCAGCCGCTCCTCGCGCAGCCGTCCGGCCCACGAGTCGTCCAGCGGTTGCAACTGGTGGCCGACCGCCCAGGTGAGCAGCAGGTCGGCGAGGCCGGGGTTGCGGACGAGCGCCGGGCCGTGCATGTACGTGCCGAGGACCCGCCCGGTGTAGGCGCCCTCGTACCCGTCGCCGTTGCCGACGCCGTGCACGACCTGCGCGAACGGGCGGGCGTTCGGGCCGAGCCGGGTGACGCCCTGGTGGTTCTCGAAACCGGTGATGCGCGGCACGTTCAGCTCGCCCGCGACGTCCCCGACGATCTCGCCGACGGCGCGCTGCTCGCCGCGTCCGGAGGTGATGTCGAGCAGGCCGAGGCCGGGCAGCTGCTGCCCCTCCTCGCCGCCGAACTCGCGGCCGAGGATCTGGTACCCGGCGCACACGCCGAACACGACCGCCCCCGACTGGACGGCGCGCGCGAGGCCGCCGTCGCCCGCGAGGCGCTGCGCGGCGAGGATCTGCGGCCGGTCCTCGCCGCCGCCGAGCAGGTAGATGTCGCCGTCGGCGGGAACGGGCTCGTCCGAGCGCAGGCTGACGGTCTCGGTCGGGATCCCGCGCAGTGCCGCCCGGCGTTCCAGGACGATCGTGTTGCCCTGGTCGCCGTAGGTGCTGAGCAGGTCCGGGTAGATCCAGACGATCTTGATGCGGTCAGACGACACGGCCGTACCTCGTTCGGATGCTCTGGAAGGCGGTGTAGTTGGCGATCACGTCGAGGTGCCCGGGCGGCACCGCCATGACCGCCTGGTCGATGTCGTCGATGAGGGTGAACGCCACGTCGGCGGCCTCCAGCCGCGCGGCGAGGTCGATCCGCCGCTCGCCCGCCACCCACACCGGACGCCCGCGCAGGATGCGGTAGTCGACGTCCCACAGCCAGGACGTGTCGCGCCCGTTGCGCGTTGACCGACAGCGCGACCGGGCCGGGCGGCGGCTGCAGGACGTCGAACGCCTCCAGCCAGCCCGCCGGGTTCTTCGACAGCAGCAGCCGGATGCTGCGGCCCTCGTGCTCGACCGTCGTGTACCGGCCCGCGACCGACGTGACCTGCGACAGCAGCGGCAGCGCCTGCTCGGGCGGGACGCCGAACTGCGCGACGACCGCGAGCGCGACGAGGGCGTTCGACCGGTTCGCCCGGCCGGGCAGCGACAGCCCCGTGAGGGAGAACGCGCGCCCGTCCGGTGCCGTGATCGTGTCGCCGCGCAGCGTCCAGTCGGGGCGCGGGCGGCGGAAGTGGCACTGCCGGCAGGCCCAGTCGCTGTCCTCGTCGGTGTCCTGCCGGTCGAGGGGGCCGCCGCACTCGGGGCAGCACCAGGAGTCCTCGCGCCAGTGCTGGCCCGCCGCGACCCACGTCACGCTCTTCGCGCTCGCCGCGCCCCAGGTGACCAGCGGGTCGTCGCAGTTGGCGATGACGTGGCTCTGCGGGGCGGCTTCGAGCGCCCTGCGCCACTTGCCGGCCAGCAGCCAGATCTCCGCCGCGCGGTCCATCTGGTCACGGCTGAGGTTCATCAGCGCGACGACGTTCGCCCCGGTCTCCCGCAGGACCATCGGGACGTACTTCTCGTCGCATTCGAGCACGCCGTACCGCGCGGTCGGCGAGGACGCCAGCGCGGACACGTGCCCGGTGGGCATGTTCGCGCCGAACGCGTTGGTGGCGACCTCCCCCAGCGGCGTCATCGCCGAGGTGATCAGCCGGGTCGTCGTCGTCTTGCCGTTCGTCGCGCTGACGAGGACGAGCTTGCGGTCCCGGGCGAGCCTGGTCAGCAGCTCGGGGTCGAGCCGGAGGCCGATCCGCCCTCCGATCACCGAGCCGTCCCCGCGGCCCGCCATCCGGGACATCTTCGCGGCCGTGCGGCCGAGCGCGACGGCCAGCTGCGAACGCAGCGGAAGATCGCTCATTGGCTCCGTTTTCTCTGGATGCGCCGGGAAACCGTTTCGAGCCTAGCCGTTGCACGTACCGCTCGCGGCGCGCCCCGTCCGGTCCGCCCGGAGTTCGCCGGGGAGGCCGCACCGGGCCCGGATAGGCGATGTGAGCAGCATCATAACTTTCGGGGTAAACCGTCTTCGGCAATCTTGACCCGTACCAAGATCTCGTGATTCGGTGCGAGCCCCGACGTTCGGTGAGCCAGATTCCCAACCACACGCCCCGATGGAACCTCACCCACTACTTTTGTCGGGTGCCCTGCGCTTTGCGGGGAAGCGGTACCCGCCCGGCCCGGCGGGCCGGGATCGCAGACGTGGGCGAAGCGGCGATAAGGCGAGGTCTGAGCGATGCAGTGTCCGACGTGCGGCTCCAACACGCCCGGGACGCTCGGCAGGTGTTCGAACTGCGAGGCGCCGATCGATGTGTACTCGCTCGGGCCGCAGCCCCCGCTCGGGGCACCGGTGGCCGACGCTCCCCCCGCGGGCCCGTCCTGGACGCCGTCCGCGCCGCCCGCGCCGCCCGGGCAGGGGCCGGCCGGTCCGCCCGGGGGCGGTTACGGCGGCCTTCCGGACACCGGCATCGACATCTCCGGCGTCGCATCCGGCCCGCCGGGGGGCACGAACTCCACGATCCGCGACATCCCTGGCGCGCCTGCCGGCGGCATGGACGCGCCCGGCGGTGCGGACCACGGACGGCGGGCGCCCGCCGGGCCGCCGCCGCGATCGCGGGCATGGACCTGACGATCAACGCCCCGGCCGGTCCCGCCGGACCGTCGCCCGCGGGCCCGCCTCCCCTCGGGCCCTCGCACGCCGGTCCCCCTCCCGGCGGCTCTTCGCGCCCGTGCCGCCCGCGCCGGCGGAGGCCACCGGGGAGTCGACGGCCCCCTGGGCGTTCGACCCCGACGACGACGATGACGACGACGTCCCCGGGCTCGGCGTCCCGCCGCACCCCGCACCTCCCGTGCCCGCACCCGCGCGCCGGCCGCGGCGGTGCCGCCGTCGAACCCGTTCGGGCTCGCGGACGCGCCGCCGCCCACCGAGTCGATCGTCCCGGACTCTGGTTCGCGCAGCCGCGCAAGCCGCAGGAGCAGGACGCCGCGACGCAGGTGTGGTCGCCGCAGGAGGCGCCCGGCGCGGGCGCGGTCGACCGCACGATGATGGACCCGGCGCGGTCCGGGCCGCCGCCCATGGGCGGGCCGCAGGGCCCGATGGGGCCGATGGGCCCCGGCGGTCCGCCGCCGCACGGGCCGGGGATGCCGATGGGGCATCCGGGCCACGGCGGCCCCCACCCCGGGTACGGAACGCCGCAGCGCGACGGCTCGCCGCCGAACAAGGTGCTCCTCGCGGCGGTGGCGGCGCTGGTCACGGTGGCCGTGGCGACCGTGGTGCTGGTGGCGCGGCCGTCCGGCGACGACGGCAAGCCCGCCGCGAACGCCACGCAGGCGGGCGACGGCCCGTCGAGCACGCCCGTCGCGCAGAAGGACCCGGTGTCGGCCGAGACGAAGGAGCAGGCGGCGGCCATGAACGAGGTGCTGGACGCGAGCGTCAACACCCGTTCGGTGCTGGGCGCGGCGCTCACCCGCGCCGGGAAGTGCAAGACGCTCCCGCAGGCGATCAAGGGTTTCGAGACGGTCGCGCAGCGGCGGCAGAACCAGCTGAAGCGCACCCGGGAGATGGCGCTCGACCAGGTGCCGAACGGCGAGCAGTTGCGGACGTCGCTGTCGCAGGCGCTGCAGGCGTCCCTGGACGTCGACCAGAAGTACCTGAACTGGGCGCGGCAGGTGCAGCACGGCTGCCGCGGCAAGCCGAAGCCCAGCGCGGGCCAGGTGCAGGGGACGGCCGAGGACAACCGGAAGGCGACGAACGCGAAGCAGCAGTTCGTCAAGGTGTGGAACCCGGTCGCGAAGCAGACGGGCCTGCCGGAGCGCGACTGGCGGCGCGTCTAGCCGCCCGGCCGTCGCGTATAGCCGTCCGGTCACAACCGGCCGGTAGCGGCGCGCTGGACAGGACGATCCGGCGCGCCGCGCAGTATCTTGTCACCGTCGGGGGACCTCCTGCGGTAAGGGGCTTCTATGCGGTGCCCGGCTTGTGGAAGCGACACGTCACCGACATCGCCTCAGTGCCTCTGGTGCAAGGCCCCGCTGGGCGGGGCGTCCGGAGACGCGACGGTTCGCGATGCGCGGGACGGGGCGTGGGCCGCTCGGCCGGTCCGTGACCCCGGCGGTCATCCGCCGACGATTCCCGTGCCCGACCCTCCGGCGCCGGGCGACGTGCCGTGGCCGTCGCCGCCGCGGGACGACCGTCCGCCGTACGACCGCACGACCCCGATGCCGCCGTCCGGGACGGGCGAGACGTCGATCCCGCTGTCGCCGGAGCCGTGGGCGGAGCCCGCGATCTGGCAGCCGCCCGCGGCCCCGAAACGGAGCCGCAAGCCGCTGGTGCTGGTCGCGGCGGGCGCGGTGGCGCTGGCGCTCGTCGCGTTCGGGATCGTGTTCTGGCCGAGCGGGTCGGAGTCCTCGTCCGGGAACGGGCTGTCGTCGGCCGAGTCGAGCACGGGCGGGGACGGCGGGTCCGGCGGGTCCGGCGGGACGCCCGCGACGGAGACGGGCGCGGGAACGCAGACGTCGGCGGGTCCGGAGTCCGGGGAGGAGCCGCAGGCGGACGGCGCGGCGTTCCAGGAGCAGGCGGGCGCGGTCGACGGCATCCTCGCGGACATGGGTTCGACGCGTTCCGACCTCGGTTCGGTCGTCATCGACGAGGACTGCGGCGTCGCCGGGCTGGAGCGGGTGCTGGAGGCCCGCCGGTCGCAGCTGGAGCGGGCCCGGGCGCTGGACGTCGGCGCGCTCGAGAACGGCGCGCCGATGAAGGACGCGCTGGTGCGCGCGCTGGAGGCGTCGGTCGAGTCGAACGAGCGGTACGTCGCGGTCGCGCCCGGCTGCCCGTCGCCGTCCGAGGTGTCGGACGTGAACGGCCGTGCGACGAGCGCGAAGAACGAGTTCGTCGACTACTGGGCGCCGATCGCCGAAGAAGCGGGCCTCCCGGCCCGCACCGCCGACGACATCTGACCGCTGCGCGCTCCGCCCGTCCCTCCGTTGATCTGCGGCGTGTTGCCCTAATGGCGGCCGCCATTAGGGCAACACGCCGCAGATCAACAAGAAAGGGGTCAGGGGGGTGCGAAGGGGAGGCCGGCGGTCGGGTCGGCGAACGGCAGGACGAAGCGGTCGGGCCAGCTCAGCACGGGTTCGAGCCATCCGGAGACGCCCATCGTGTCCGCGACGTGCTCGATCTGTTCGTCCTCCTCGAAGCCGATCGTGACGTCGGCGAGGTCACGGTAGAAGGCCGCGTGGTCGTCGTCCCCGTAAAGCGCGGTCAGGGCCAGGGGGCGGTTGCGTTCGAGTTCCATCGACAGGGGGTGGCGGCGGAGCGCGCGCAGGCGGTGCCCCAGGCGCGCGTCCGGCTGCTGCTTGAGCCCCGGGAGCTGGTAGTCGAGGGGCGGGGCGGGTGCGTGCTTGTCGGGTGCGGACGCGCCGTAGGGGAACAGGCGGTCGAACTCGTGCAGCCACCGCACCTGCGGGATCACCCAGTTCGGGCCCGGCACCCGCCCGGGAGGGTCGTCGCCGTCGAGGAGGCGGCGGGCGACCCCGGCGACGGCGGCGGTCAGCTCGGCGGGCGGGAACGCGGTGCGCAGCGCCCCGGACCGGCGGGTGACGGCCCGTTCGAGGACGGTCGCGAGCGCGCAGTCGCGCAGCCGCGGCGCGGACCGGGCCCACGCGCGCCGCAGGTCGGCCGGGACGGCCGGCAGCGGGCGCGCGTGCGACGTGCGCGAGGACGAGCACGTCCGCCCACAGGCGCAGCCACGCCCAGTCGGGATGCCCGGCGACGAGATCGGCCTCGCGCAGCTCGTAGAGGGTGCAGGCCCGCCCGGAGCGGCACTCGCAGCCGCACGCGGCCGAGCGGCGGCCGTCCACCGGCGGGGGCGGGCCCGCCAGCTCGGCCTCGCGGCCCTCGCCGAGCGGGACGCGGACGCGCAGCGGCCGGTCCATCCCGTCGGCGAACACGGCCGCGACGCCGGGCCGCAGCGACACGACCTCCCGCGACTGGTCGGCGTCCAGGTTCATCGCGGCGCCGACCTGGTGCCGGTCGTCGTGCGCGGGCAGCCGGTGCACGACCTTCAGCGCCGTGTTCTTGATGACGTCCGGGACGAGCTTGGTGGGGATCTGCTCGGCGACGATGATGCCCTCGCCGTAGGCGCGGATCTCGGCGAGCATCCCCGCGAACAGCTCGACGGCGTGCGACGAGCCGCGCTCGGGGCCGCGGTTGCGCAGCAGCCGGTGCGCCTCCTCGATGACGATGACGTGCCGCAGCGCCGACGTCCGGTCGGGGCCGCGGCGGCGCTCCCGCATCCGCAGGTGCTCGACGATCCGGATGATGAGGGTGCCCATCAGGAACGCCTTGTCCTCGTCGTTCGCGACGTCCTCGATGGCGAGCACGATGTTGTCGCGGAGCATGCCGCCGATGTCGGCCGGGTGCCCGCCCTCGAAGAACCGTCCGGCCGAGCCGATCCGCAGGGACCGCAGCCGGACGTCCACGAACCCCTGGACGTCCGCCATCAGCTCCCGCCCGTACCCGACGTCCTGGATGACCTGGAGTGCGGCGTTCTGCAGCTGTTCCAGGGTCGGGACGGCCGGTTCGATGAGCGAGCCGGGGACGCCCGCGCCCGTCACGACGTCCCACCCGTTCGCCTCGTACACGCGCTGCAGCGCCTGCGCCATGATCTGCGGGAACGGTTCCTCGGCGTCGAACGCGGCCTGGAACAGGGCCCGCACCATGTCGATGTGGGCCTGCACCGGATAGCCGGGTTCGGGCGCGAGGGGGTTCACCGACAGCGGCACGGACGCCGGGTCGGACGGGTTGACGACCGTGACGGGCCCGCCGAGGTCGGCGATCCGCCCGGCCATCGCCGCGTACTCCGACTTCGCCGGTTCGATCGCCAGCCACGGGACGCCCGCGCGGGTCAGCTGTTCGAGGAGGTGCCGCACGGTCTGCGACTTGCCCGCGCCGGTCGCGCCCGTGACGAACACGTGCCGGTTGACGGTCGAGCGCGGCACCGCGAACCGTCCGACCTCGCGGTCCTGCCCGTCGAGGATCGAACCGAGCTCGATCGTCCCGGCGCCGCCCGCACCGGTCTCGGCGGCCGTCTCGGACGTGACGTCGAAGTACCCCGCGTCCAGCACGCGCACGCCCGGGACCTCGCGGTTCGGCAGCCCGGCGAGCGCCGCGAGCGTCCCGGCGGTCGCCGCGAACGGGAACCGCTCCTGCGACTCGGCCGCCGCCCGGACGGGCGCGGGCGCGGCGGCGGGCCGCAGCATCTCCGCGAACGTGCCGCCGCCGTACCCGGACCGCAGCCGGTACGGGTGGTGCCCCAGCTCCATCGACCCGACCAGCACCGGCGCGATCTGCCCGAGTTCGTCCTGGTCCGCCGCGCCCGCGAGGACCCGCACGTGCCAGAGGCCCGCCTCCCGGAACGCGTCCAGTTCGGCGAGCCGCCGGTCGGTCCGCGCGACGGCGAGCCGCGCGTGCTCGTCCTCGCCGCGCCGCAGCATCCGCAGCTCGTGGTGCAGTTCGCGGATCTCCCCGTCGATCAGCCGCTCGTCGCACGGCTCGGCCACCACGAACCAGCCGAACGGCCGCTCCATCAGCGTGACCAGCGTCGACTCGAACAGCCCCGCGCCCGGACGGTCGGGGACGGGCGGCGCCGGGGACGCCTGCGGCGCGAGCCGTCCGGGACAGCGCGTCCACGCCATCCGCTCCGCCCGCCGCAGCCAACCGTCCCCGACCCGGACGCCGCGCGCGCCGCTCGGGAACAGCAGCCCGTGGCTCTCCCCCTCCGCGACCGGCGGCCCGATCGGGCCCGCGTTCGTGATCAGCTCCAGCGGGGCGCCGCCGCCCGGCGACAGCCAGCCGACGACGAACGGGCGCTCCCCGCGCCGCGCCGACAGCGCGGCGGGCAGCACGCTCACGAAGTCCCGCTCGGCGGACGCCGTCCACTCGGGCGCCGGGATCGCCTGGATCCGGTACCAGGGGCCCGGCAGCTCCAGCGGCCCGTCCCCGGACGCGCCGCGCGCGGCGCTGCGGGTACGGCCGGGGCGGCGGAAGGTAGGGCGGCGTCGGGCCTTGGGGCGGCATCACGGGCGGCATCCGGGAGTCAGGGGGCGGGCGGCGGATCGGCGGCGTGCTTGCCGTTCGGCCGGAGGATCGGGACGATCCGGTTCTGCTTGCGCGGCAGCGCGTGCCGGGCGCGCGGGCCGGGCTCCGCGACGGGCGCGGGCAGCGGCCCGCCCGGATCGGCCGGTTCGACCGGTTCGGCGCGCGCCAGGCTCTCCTGCTCGCGCAGGTACTCCTCGAACTCCATCGAGTGCGCGGTCGGCAGCGTGATGATCCCCGGGTTGGCGTCGACGAGCATGATGCGGCGCCCGGTCGCGCCCGCGTGCGTGAACACCATCGCGGTCGGCGGAAGCTCCTGCAGCTGCGGCGGCCCCACGAACAGCTCGCGGAACCGCTGCTTGGCGTCCGCCTCGGCCCGCACCGCCGCGACCGTCCGGCCCCACGCCGTCGCCGAACTGATCCCCTCGACCAGCACCGAGTCGTCCGCCGCCGGGGCCGGCAGCGGCGACCACACCGGGTCGGTCAGCCCGTCCCCGGACGGCCGCGCGTACGCGACCGTGCTCGCGTACGTCTCGCCCGCGACGTCGAACAGCGTCTCCCCCGCCGAGTCGGTGATCTCCGCGACGATCAGCGGCTTGTCCGTCCCGATGTGCTCGACCGCGACCCGCGCGTCCTCGGGGTTGCCCAGCCGCATGAACCCGACGGCCGCGTGCCCCCGCCGGCCGAGCCGCTCCCGGACGTGCGGCGGGATCGACCGGTACATCAGCACGAGCCCCGTGCCGGTCGCCTCGCACGCGTCGATGAGCCGGTCGAGGACGTCCCCGCGCAGCTTCTCCGCGCCGCACAGGAACAACGTGTGGTCCCACCGGCCGCCCGGCGGCGACTCCCGCACCCGGTGCGTCAGCGCGGTCGTCACGTACGTCCCCAGCACCCGGTTCGTGAGGACGCCCGCGCGCCGGTCCATCGAGACGACGTGCAGCCGCGACGGCGGCAGCGACACCGGTTCGGCCGCGAGCCGCTCCAGCTTGCGGAGCTGCGCTTCGAGCGCCCACGCGCGCGCACGACGATGCGGTCCGTCGCGTCCCGTCCGAACAGCGTCGCGATCCGCTCCAGCTGCTCCTCGGTCAGCAGCCCCTTGCGCAGGTCGTCGCGCGGATCCCCGACCTGCGCGAGCACCCGCAGCGCGGCGGTGATGCACGGGATCGTGGTGTCGGCGCCGAGCACCTCGATGAGCCGCTCCAGGATCGAATTGTCGAACGACAGATCCCTCGTGCCGTCCTGCTCCTCGCCCGCGCCCACCACGAGCGACAGCACGTCGGCGAGCGCCTCGGGGCCGAGGCCCCGCGTCACGTCCAGTCTCGGCAGGTCGTTCGGCAGCACCCACACCAGCGGGTCGTCGCCGCGATCCGCCGCCAGCCGCAGCAGGTCGTGCGCGACCGCGCCCTCCGACAGGTCGATCACCGTGAGCCGCGCGCCCACCGCGAGCCGCGCCGCGCCCATCGTCGTCACCGCCGCCGACCAGCCCGCGAGCGTCCCGCCCACCACGTCGACCCGGTCCACTCCGGGCGGCACCGCCACCGGATACCACTCGCGCTGACCGTCGTACTCGGCCCGGCGCCGCTCCCACTCCCGCAGCGCCGCCGCGTGCGACTCCCGCGCCGCCGCGCTCCGCTTCGCCCGCGCGGCGCGCTCCCGCTCGTCCAGGTCCCGCCACCGCGCGAGCCGCGCCCGCACCGCGCGCTCGTCCCGCCACAGCGCCCCGCCCGTGATCCCGAGGACGATCGCGCCGCCGCGCCCGCGCAGCCCGACGACCGCGAACAGCACGCAGCAGCCCGGCGAGCCGCACGCGAGGAACAGGCCCACGCCGACGAGCGTCCCGGTCACGGCGATGCGGAGCGGCCGGGCGGCCATGTGCTCGCCCGGCTGCCGGATCGGCGGCCGGGCCGCGGGCCGGTCCGGCTCGGCGGGGGCCTCGGGAGGCGGGCCCGGATCGGGGTGCACCTGCGCGTAGCGCCAGCCCACGTAGACGCGGTCTGCCTGCGTGAGCCGCGCCGCCGCGGACCCGCTCGCCATGTCCGTCACGTCGAGGAACCCCTGGAGTCGCGGTGGGGGAAACGCCTGGGGAGGGTCGGGGAGTCGGTCTGCTTCCTGCCTTTCTACACAGCACAGGGTAAAGAGGCTCGCGAGGCCGCGCGCCACGTTCGCCGTAACCCGTCCGCCATCGTGCGTCACATCACCCGAATTCGGTCACGGGGTTCACCTGCGGGAAAGATCGGACACCTCTCCCCACCCAAATGGCCACATCCGGCCATCTCCAGAAATGCCGCCGGGGCGCTCGGTCGGGGGCTCGGCCTCCGATCGAACGCCCCGGCGGGCGGCGGTCACTGCACGTCTACGTGCTTGCTCCCGGCGTTGACGCTGAGGTGGCCCTCATCGCCGTAGAACCAGGCCGTCCAGTAGCCGTCCTGCTCGGCGGTGAACGTCTCCGCGAACCGTCCGTCGGCACCCGTCTGGACCAGGGCCTTCTGCTCCCACACCTGCGAACCGGCGGGCAGGAAGTAGATGTAGACGGGCTTGTCCGGCGCCGCCTCGGCCGCGCCGCCGCCCACGGAACGGGTGAGCAGCCCGTCGACCGTGATCGTGCCGCCGGACGGCACGGTCGCCGGGGACGCGCCGAACTCGGCGAACGCGGTCGTGTACTGGCCGGGCACGTCCACGTGGCCGATCGGCGCGTTCGACCGCGTGAAGTCGTCGTTGCCCCAGAACGCCGCCGTCCAGTAGCCGTCCACGTAGGAGGTGAACTGCGCCTCGAACGCGCCGGTCGCGGCGTCGGACTGGGTCGTCCCCTTCAGCTCCCAGGTCGACTCGCCGTCGGCCATGAAGTAGACGTGGATCGGCAGTCCCTCGCCCAGCTGCGTCCCGTCCGCGCGGAGCAGGGTGCCCGAGACGGTCACGGTCGCGCCGGAGCCCGACGCCGCGGCGAAGTCCTCCAGGAGCGTCCCGTACTGGACGTTCACCTCGCGGATGTCGCTCGACGCCGTCGCCGTGCCGTCCGCGCTCGCGTACCAGACGCGCCAGTAGCCGTCCTGCGTCGTCGCCGAACTCTGGATGTCGAAGTCGCCGGTCGCCGTCGTCTGGCCGGTCTGCACGTCCTGCCAGTCCACGCCGGTGGCCGAGAACTGCAACGCCACCGACGCACCCGCGATCGGGGTACCCGCGTCGGTGAGCTTGCCGGTGGCCCGGATCGGCTGCTGGTAGCCGACGGGCGACGGGGTGACCTCGAAGCCGGAGATCTGCGGGCCGTCCGCGAACGACACCTCGCCCGGAGTGGCCGTGCCGCTCCACACGATGTCGTTCTGCGCGCTCTGCACCGTCACGGGACCGGCCTGCCCCGCCTCGAACGTCATCCGGAACGTTCCGTCCGCGGCCGTCAGCGCGGCGGCCACCTCTTCGCGCTCGGCGGTGGTCACGTACGCGGCGACCCACACCTTGCCGACCGGGGCCGGGCCCGCGGAACCGTTCCGCTGGACCTGCCCTTCCACGACGACCTCGTCACCGACGCCGACGGGCATCGGCGTGACGATCTCCGCGGAGACGTCCACGGTCTGCCGGGTGATCTCGGGGTAGGGAGCGTACTTGCTCACCTGGCACCACTGGTCGTCGGCCTTCCACCCGGCGTGCGCCTGCAGCGAGAGCGCGCTCGCGTACTGGTGGGTGAACGAGAACGAACCGTCCGCGCCCGTCACGACCGGGGACGTCACGTTCCAGACGGAGACGCCCTCGGCGGGCGCCGGCTGCGCGCCCGCGGCCGTCTGCGCGAGGACCGTGCCCGCGACCGTCATCGGCGTGTCCGCGTCGATGGTGCCGGGCGAGCTGGTGAGCCCGTCGATGGTCAGCGGGTAGCAGTTGTCGATGTACTGGTGCCCGGCGGTCAGCGTCGCGCCGTCCGCCGAGGTGATCTCCGCGACGAACCTGGTGCTGCCCGGATGGGTCGCGATGTCCAGCGTCTGCTGGGCCGTCCAGGTGCCGTCGTTCGCCGTCCCGCCGGTGCGGGTGAGCGGCAGCGTCGCGATGGACGACCACGTGTCGTCCCCGGACGGCTGTTCGACGGTCACCTCGACGCCGGTGACCCCGCTCGCGGACTTCGCCGTGAGGGTGAGCGCGGCGACGCGGTCGGCGGAGAGCCGGTCGAACGCCACGGACAGGTTCGCGTCCGTGACGTCGGCTCGGGCGGTCGCGGGGACGAGGAAGGTCGCCACCGCGACGATCAGGGCCGTGAGCACGGCCGAAGTTCGTGTTCGGCGCAAGGAAGGGGCCTCTCCACGAGGATTGTGCTGTCCCCGTGGAGACGCCCACTTCCCGATCTTGGTTGCCGCTTAAATGATCACATTTTGAGCATTTTGTCCGGTTGGCCAGGACCGGACAGCCCTGGTCACTGCACGTCCACGTGCTTGCTTCCCGAGTTGACGCTCAGGTGGCCCTCGTCGCCGAAGAACCACGCCGTCCAGTAGCCGTCCTTCTCGGCCGTGAACGCCTTCTCGAACCGCCCGTCGCGCCCGTCTGGACGAGCGCCTTCTGCTCCCAGGTCTGCGACCCGGCGGGGAGGAAGTACACGTAGACGGGCTTGTCCGCAGCGGCCTCGGCCGCGCTGCCGCCCACGGAACGCGTGAGGAGCCCCTTCACGGTGATCGGCTCACCGGCCGCGACCGTCGCGGGGGACGCACCGAACTCGGCGAACGCGGTCGTGTACTGGCCGGGCACGTCCACGTGCGCGATGGGCGCGTTCGACCGCGTGAATTCGTCGTTGCCCCAGAACGCAGCCGTCCAGTAACCGTCCACGTAGGACGTGAACTGCTTCGAGAACGTCCCGTTCGTGACGCTGCTCGTGGCCGTCCCCTGCAACTCCCAGGTCGACTCGCCCTCGGCCATGAAGTAGATGTAGATGGGCAGTTCCTGGCCCAGTAGCGACCCGTCGTGGCGCAGCAGCCGTCCCTGGACGGTCACCGTCGCACCGGGGCCCGACTCCACCTTGTACTGGTCCAGGTGCGTCCCGAAGCGGACCTTGACCTGATGAACGTCGCTCGATGCGGTCGCCGCGCCCAACGCGTCCACGGCCAAAACGCGCCAGTACCCGTCTTGGGTCGTCTCCGTGCTCTGGAGATCGAACCGTCCCTCCGAAGTCGTCTGGCCGTTCTGCATCTTCTGCCAGTTCTCACCGTCGGGCGAGAACAGCAGCCACACCGTCGCGTCCGCGATCGGGGCGGCACCGTCCGTGAGCAGGCCCGTCGCCCGAATCGGCTTCTCGTAGTCGACGGGCGACGGAGTGAGACTGAAGTCGGAGAACCGAGGGTCGCCCTCGAACGTGATCTGCCCCGGAGAGGCGAGACCGCTCCACACGATGTCGTTCTCGGCGCTCCGCACCGTCAAGGGGCCGGACTTCTGGGCCGTGAACGTCAGCCGGTACGTCCCGTCCTCGGCCGTGTACGCGGTCCCCACGACCTCCGTTTTCCAGGAGGTGACTCGGGCGGCGACCCAGACATCGGCGACGGGGACCGGACCATCGGCGCCGTTCCGCTGGAGGCGCCCCTCCACGGTGACCTCCTCGCCGGCCTTGACGGGCTGCGGGGTGACGATCTCCGCCGACAACTCCACGGACTGCCGGGTGATCTCCGGGGAAGGAGCGAACTCACCGGCCGCGCACCACTGGTCGTACGGCTGCCATCCGGCCTGCACATCGAGGGAGGAGAAACTCGTGTACAGGTGGGCGAAGGAGAAGGCGCCGTCCGCGCCGGTTCGGACCGGAGACGTGACGTTCCAGACCGGGACGTCCGCAGCAGGTCCGGGCGCGCGTCCCGAGTCTTCTGCACGAGCACGCGGCCCGTGATCGTCAGCGGCGTGTCGGCGTCGATCGCCGCAGGCGAGCTGGTGAGGTCGGCGATCGACAGCTGGTAGCAGTTGTCGATGTGCTGCCCGTTGGGGTCCAGCGTGACCCCGTCCGCCGTCGTGAGTTCCGCGAGGAACCGCATCGCTCCGGGGTGGGCTTCGACGTCCGTCTGGTAGGGGGCCTGCCAGGTTCCGTCGTTCGCCGTCCCGTCACTGAGGGTGAGGGGCACCGTCGCGATGGGCGTCCATGTCCCTCCTTCCTCGGTCTGATGCTCGACGATGGCGTTCGCGGCGGTGATCTCGCTCGCGGACTTGGCTGTGACCGTGACCGTGGCGACGCGGTCGGCGGAGAGGCGGTCGAACGCCACGGACAGGTTCACGTCCGTGACGTCGGCTCGGGCGGTCGCGGGGACGAGGAACGTCGTCACCGCGACGATCAGGGCCGTCAGTACGGCCAGACTTCGTGTTCGGCGCAAGGGGGGTTGCCTCCACGGATAGGGATATGTATCCGTGGAGACGTCCGCTTAACGATCTTGGTTGACCGTCCGGATGGTCACGCTTCGGGCACGATGCCCGAAGCGGTCATCGCTTGACCGGCAGGAAGGTGTCCAGGTCCATGGACGGGTGCGGGTACTTCCACTCGACGCCGTCGAACGGGATGTACATCCCCTCCGACATGCCCGCGAGGAAGTAGTTCCCGTTCCACTGGTTCGGGTTCGTCACCGACGAGCCCTCCTCGTAGCGGGCGCCCACGGGCTCGTACTTCACGTCCACGCCGAACATCGCGTACACGGCGGCGTCGACGAAGTTGAAGTGCTCGATGAGGCCGCGCAGGTGCGTGTCCTGGATCGCGAGGCTGTGCACCCGGTCCCGCACGTAGTACAGCGAGCTGATGTCCTTCACGACCTGGTTGAAGTCGTGCGCCCCGTCGTGGTGGACGATCGCGCGCGTCGCCGCCTCCGGGAGCAGCACCTTCTTCACGTACGTGGGCAGGTCGCCGTAGAACATGCGGACGCGCGGGGCCGCGCCCGGGAACGTCCGGCGGACGCGCTCGTAGGCGAACTGCAGGTACACCGGGTTGACGTCCACGAGGTCCAGCTCGAAGCCCATCGGCTCGACGCACCCGGCGAACACGGTGGACGAGCCGCCCATGAAGACGCCGACCTCGACGATCCGCGACGCCTGCCGGTGGTCGCGTTCGATGCGGGTGAACACGTCGAAGTAGTGGTTGGCGCTGCACTGGTCCTCGTAGGCCAGGTTCACGCTCGCGACGCGGTCGGCGATGCGGTCGAACACCGTGTTGTACCCGGCGAACGCCTTCAGGTCGGCGTGGTGCCCGCTCAGGATCGGGATGCCGAGGACCTCGTGCGGGTTCTCGAGGTCGGCGATCGAGGCGTCCGGTTCGAGGAAGGTTCCCCAGGTGTCGTGGTGCACGGCGACCGTCGAGACGTAGTCGGACACTTCGGCGCTCCTCGGCTCTTCTTCCTTCTGGACGGCGGGTTCCTCCCGCCGGGGCGCGGCCGCCGCGACGGCCGGACGGCCGGGTCCGCCGCCCAGCCGCTCGATCTCCTGCTGCTGCGCGGCGATGGTCTCGGCCATGCGCGTCGCGTCCTCGGTGCGGGCCTCCGCCTCGTGCTGCAACTGCAGGACGCGGGTGTAGAGCGCGATCCGGTTGTTCTCCATGGCGGCGAGCAGGTCGGACGACGTGTAGGGCCGCAGCGCCGCGAAGATCTCCGCCGCGCCGGGCGAGCCGGACCGGGCGAGCACGCCGAGCCCGAACACCGCCGGGACAATCTCGAACCGCCAGTCTCCGCCGCCCTCGGTGAGCGCGTCCTCCACCGCGGTGAGGACGCCGTTGCGCTCGCCGCCCGCGTGCGCCGCCACCGTGTGGTCGCCCCGGCCCGCGAACCCGACGGGCGTGACGCCGTCGTGCCAGACCGTCGGGCCGCCCGCCGCGGACGGGTGCGCGTCCTCGGCCGCGAGGGGGGACGGCTGGGCGTACATGTCGCGGCGGCCGCCCGGCCACAGGACGTCGTGCACGGCCACGACGGCGTCGGGGGCGCTCTTCATGATCCACGCGAGTTCCGCGCGGACCACCGCGTAGTTGTGGTCGCCGTCGAGGACGTACAGGTCGGCGACGGGGAGTTCGGCGAGGACGTCCGGGGAGCGCCCCTCGACGAGGTTCAGGCGCGGGTCCTCGGCGAGGACGGCCCGCAGTTCGTCGGTCGGGTCCGGCTCGACGCAGTGGACGGTCGCGCCGAGGTCCGCGTAGACCGCGCTCGTCCGTCCGGACTCGACGCCGACCTCGACGACCGTGCCGATCTCGCGGGCGCGGCCGATCGCCTCGAACAGGTTCCGGAAGAGCGACATGGAGTGCAGCAGGAGCGGCTGCTCGCGCGCCGCGCGCGCCTGCAGGTGGGGTTCGTCGCGCGTCCCGGCGAAGCCGGTCGCGACGATGCCCGCCGCCTCGCCGTCGTCGGTCTTCTTCTTCCGGGCGCCCTTGCGCGGCGCCCGCTTCGCGGCCTTGCGGGCGGGCTCGGCGTCCGCCTCGTCCACCGGCGGCTGCACGAGCTCCACGGTCTTCGCGGCCTCGGCGACGACCGGGCGTTTCCCCGATTCCGAAGACTCTGCGGCCTCCACCGGTTCCGCAGGCTCCGTGATCTCCGCGGCCTCGGTGATCCCCGCGTTCTCCGCGGTCACTTCGGCCTCCGCGATCTCCACGGGTTCCACCTGGTCCACGACCGCCGCACGCTCCTCCGGCGGAGCCTCGGGCTCCTCCGCCGCCTCCGCCACCGCCTCCGGGGCCTCCCACACCTCCCCGGGCTCGGTCACGGCCTCCTCCGGGACGGCGTCCCGGTCGCCGGGGTCGTTCGTGCCGGGTCCGGCACCGGGGTCACTTCGCGTCACCGAGCTTCCTCCTGGCCACTCGTCCGGCGCCGGCGGCAACGCCCTTCACGCCGAGCGTCCGGTACTCCTCGCGGAGCCTGTCGGAGAGCCGCGCCGCCCGGGCGGCTCTGGTCGCGTGCTTGTCGAGGGGCATGCGGGGGGCCATGCCGGTCATCGACTGCGGCAGCATCGCGAACGCGACGGTGATCTGCGCGGACGACACCGCGGGCGCGCCCGCGCGGCGGGCGATCGGCAGCCAGACGGCCGCGTACGGGGTGTCGAACTCCATCAGGTTGCCGCCGAGGTAGCGGCAGTCGGCGTAGTGCAGGCCGACGAAGTCCTCGGGGCTGTCCCAGCGCAGCACCTGCTCGCGGCGTCGCCCGCCGGCGATGACCTTGGCCTCGATCCAGTCGACCCGGACGATCGCGGGGCGGCCCGGGATCGCGATGGAGATGTCGACGGTGTCGTGGTGCTCGAACGCGACGCGGGCGAACGAGAGGCCGTTGTGGTTGATGCGGACGCGGCGGCGGATCTCCTCGTGCCACCGGTCGTCGGACGTCCGGTAGCGCAGCCGCGTCTCGTACTTCTCTCCGGCCGGGTCGAACGCGTCGGCGTCGAGGGCGCCGTCGGCGATGGCGCGGGCCATCGCGCCGAGGCCGGTGTCGGACGCGGCGATGAGCGCGGGCCAGAACGAGTCCCGCATGTGCAGGTCGTCGAGGTCGCCGGGCGCGAGGTAGGGGACGGCGGGCTTGAGGTCGGCGGGGAGCAGGGTGGTGACCTGCGAGGAGCCGAAGTTGTCCTCGTGGACCCAGTTGCCGAACACGGCGGCCTCGTCCGGGGTCGGGGACTCCAGCGCCGACACCAGGATGCGCGACAGCCGGTCACGGGCGGGCTGCGAGTGCGCGAGGCTCGGCCAGCCGCCGTCGGCGCCCGCGACCTGCCGGTTCCACATGCGCTGGAAGGCGAGGGCGCCCTCCTGGACGGTGCGGCGTTCGGCGTTCTGCGACGGGGAGTCGGCGGTCTCGCCGAGCACGGGCGTGGCGTCCTCGGTGAAGCCGATGAGGGAGCCGCAGAGCGCGTTGACGCACTGCTCGACGACCTCGGGGCTGCGGGTGACGGTCGCCGACACCTTCGCGGGGTGCCCGGCCTGCGCGAGGTAGCCCTCGGCGCGCAGCCCGTCGACGTAGAGGCGTTCGGCGCGGGTGTTGGTGGCGAGGTAGAGGCCGGACGGGACGACGTTCACGCCCGCGATCCGCAGGGCCTTCGCGAGCTGCCGCTGGATGGTGCCGCCCCAGCCGAGGTCGACGAGGGTGAGTTCGGGTTCGTCGAGGGCTCCGGTGGCGCGGAGCGCGCGGATCATCCGCTCGCGGGCTGCGGTGACTGTGACCGCGAGCCGGTTGCACAGGTGCGGGGTCTCGGTGAGGGCGCGGGCGACGCGTTCGGCGATGTCGCCGTTGTCGATGACGGTGTTCAGCTCGGTGGCGAGGCCCGGCACGTCCCCGGCCTGCAGTTCGAGGACCGACAGGGCCTGCCGGACCGTCAGCTGGTAGCCGCTGCGGATGAAGTGGTGGACGGCGTCGGTGTCGAACGGGTCGAGGCCCGCGATGGACGTGACGAACCGCGACAGCCACACGGGGCGGGCCTCGACGTCGAAGCCGCGCGCGGCGGCGGCCTCGTTGATCAGCCGCGACAGCATCTCGCCCTCGCGCATCGAGCAGAACAGCTTTCGGGTGCCGGTCTCGTGAGCCCGGGTCGCGCACCATTCGGCGAACCCGGTGAGCACCGGGCCGAGGACGGCGGCGCCGTACCGCCAGGCGACGTCGAGGGCGGAGGTGCCGTGCGGGGCGCCGGAGGTGATGGCCTTGGCGCGCAGGCTGGTGAGGCCGAAGTCGCCGTGCAGTTCGTCGAGGTCGGGGGCGTGGTCGCCGAACGGTTCGACGGGTTCGCGCTCGCGTTCGAGGACGTCGCGGAACGCGTCGTCCAGCCGCCGGTAGTGGACGGTGCGGATGCCGAGTTCGGCGGGGACCTCGTCGTCGGCGACCTCGTGGTCGCCGACGTGCACGATCTGCTCGGGGCTGGCGCCGAGGTCGCGCAGCACGATGTCCCACAGCCCGGACGCCTTGGCGCTGCCGTGCTGGTTCGACCGGAAGATCCGCACGTTCTCCATCGACCCGAGTTCGGGGCGGTCGAGGAGGTGGTGCAGGTGGTCCTCGGTGAAGTACGTGTCGGACACCAGGATGACCGTGATGTCCTGCTTGCGGGCGGCCTTGACGAGCGCGGCGATGTCGAGGTCGACGACGGTCAGCTCGCGTTCGAGGTCGAGTTCGGCGCGGACGAGCCGTTCGATGGGCGCGCCGCCGAAGGGGCCTTCGGGCATGGCCCGCCAGATGTCGAACAGCGACACCTCGGTGCCGAGGGAGTCGCGGCCGCGGCGCGCGTCCTCCTCGGCGACGATCCGCATCCGCCGCAGCGTCGCGTCGGTCACCCAGGGCGGGCAGAGCCCGGCGTCGCGGAGCCGCGCCGAGCAGCGCGAACACGTCGGCGGGCCGCGGGACGCGGCGCCACAGGACGGTGTCGAAGATGTCGAGGGACAGGACGGTGCACGCGCGGTCGGCGATGATCCGATGGACGTTGTCGAGCAGCGGACAACCGATTTCCTGCGTGGTCAACGCCGCACCTCTTCTCTGGACTCGGGCAGGTCGCCGCGGGCGCCCGCCGCGGACCGGGTCACCTTATCTGAGCAGTTATAGGTATCTGTCTGCTACATCCGCCGGTCACCATTGGATTCCGTTTTCCCGAACAACTCCCCGGTCAGGGCGCCACGGCCGCCTGGGCGGCGCGCTTGGCGGCGCGGGCCTCCCGGACGAGCCGTCCCGCCTGCTCCGTCGGGCCGTCGAACAGCACCCGGCCGTGCTCCATCGTGACGCCGCGGTCGCACAGCCCGGTCAGCATCTTGACGTCGTGCGCGACGATCACCATCGTGCGTCCCTCGCCGCGCAGCTCGCGGATGCGGGCGATGCACTTCTGCCGGAACGGCGGGTCGCCGACGGCGAGGACCTCGTCGATGAGGAACACGTCCGGTTCGGTGTGCGCGGCGATCGAGAACGCGAGCCGCATGAACATGCCGGACGAGTAGAACTTCACCTGGTCGTCCAGGAACCGTTCGACGCCGGAGAACTCGACGATCTGGTCGAACTTGCGCCGGATCTCGGCCTGCGGCATCCCGAGGATCGCGCCGTTGAGGTAGACGTTCTCGCGGCCGGTCAGCTCGGGGTGCAGGCCCGCGCCGACGTCGATCAGCCCGGCGATGCGGCCCCGCACGAGCACCGAACCGGTGTCCGGGCTGAGCACCCCGGAGATCATCTTCAGCAGGGTGCTCTTCCCGGACCCGTTCAGCCCCATCAGCGCGACGGTCTCGCCCTGCGCGAAGGTGAGGTCGACGTCGTCCAGCGCCTTGAAGCGGTCGGCGAGCGGCTGGCGGCGCAGCGCCCGGACGCTCATCTCCTTGATCGACCGGGCGTGCCGCAGCGTGAAGGTTTTCGTCACCGAGTCGACGACGATCGAGGGGGCCATTCGTCACAGCTCCTGGGCGAAACGCTTCTGCATGCGGGCGAACGCCGCACGTCCGGCGAGGAACACCAGCACGCTGAAGGCGAGGGAGACCCCGGCGTGCAGGTACAGGTTCGGTGGCAGCACGAAGTCCCCGCGCGTCCCGGGCAGCCAGAACGCCTTCTGGAACAGCGACACCGCGCTGACGAGCGGGTTGGACAGGTACACGTCGAGCGCCCAGCCGGGCGCGTGGGTCTGCACGTGCGTCCACGGGTAGATCATCGGGACGGACCAGGTGATGACGAGCATCGAGATGTCGACGACCTGCTCCAGGTCGCGGAAGAACACGTTGACGGCCGCGCACAGCAGCCCGAGGCCCAGCCCGAAGATCAGGATGATCGAGAACCCGACGACGGCGGCGGCCAGCCCGCCGAGGGACGGCCGCCAGCCCGCGACGATCGCGCCGGACAGCAGGATCAGCATGCCGGGCACGAAGTGGACGAGCGACACCAGCACCGACGCCGACGGGAACAGCTCGCGCGGCAGGAACACCTTGCGGATCAGCGCGGCGTTGCCGGTGATCGAGCGGGTCGTCGAGTGGATCGTCTCGGTGAACAGGTGGATCAGGACCATCCCGGAGAACAGGTAGATCGGGAAGTCCTCGATCGCGCGGTCCATGCCGAGGAACACGCCGACCACGAAGAAGTACACGGAGAAGTGCACTCCGGGCCGTACGTACGACCAGCCGAGCCCCAGCAGCGAGCCCTTGTAGCGCGCGCGCAGCTCACGCCGGACGAGGAGCCGCAGCAGGTACTTGTACCGGACGGTCGCCCGCAGCCCGCCGTCCCCGCCCGGCGGGCGCAGCCCGGTGTCGGGCGGGACGGGCCCCGCGCGGTGCCGCCCGTTCGCGGGCCGCGCGGGCG
>NZ_MKJY01000006.1 GCF_001942465.1 Actinomadura sp. CNU-125 | reverse complement strand
GCCCCTGCGCCAAGTTCCTGCACGGCGGCGCGGGCCGCTGACCGTCAGGACGGCACGGCGCCGACGCCCGCGAAGTGCGGCACCTCGGGGTCGCGCCGCCCCGGCGGGTCGGGACGCCACCGCGAGCACGACACCACCCCGGGCTCCACCAGCCGGGTCCCGGTGAAGAACCCGGCGATCCGCTCTGGCGACCGCGCGCGGATCGGCGTCCCGCCGCGCTCCATCACCTCCGCCACCGCCCGCCGCATCGCCGCGCCGTCCAGCTCGGCGGTGGTCGCGTCGCAGGTGTGCGACAGCACCAGGTGGCTGCCGGGGGCCGCCCGCTCCAGCAGCGACGCGACCAGCGCCCCCGCCTCGTCGTCGTCCAGGACGTGGTTCAGCACCCCCAGCATCATCAGCCCGACGGGACGGCCGAGGTCCAGCGTCCGCGACGCCCCCTCCAGGACCGTCCCGATGTCGCGGATGTCGGCCTCGATGTAGTCGCACGCCCCCTCGGGCCGGCCCCGCAGCAGCGTCCGCGCGTGAGCGAGCACCAGCGGGTCGTTGTCGACGTAGACGATCCGCGCCGACGGCGCCACCCGCTGCGCGACTTCGTGGGTGTTGTCGACCGTCGGGAGCCCTGCGCCCAGATCGAGGAACTGCCCGATCCCCCGCCCGACCAGGAACCGCACCGCCCGTCCGAGGAACGCGCGGTCCGCCCGGGCCGACGCCGCGATCCCCGGCAGCACCCGCAGGACGGCGTCGCCGGCCGCACGGTCCGCCGGATAGTTCTCCCGGCCGCCCAGCCAGTAGTCCCACATCCGGGCCGAATGCGGCACGCTCGTGTCGACCCCGGGCGGTGGTCCGTACGGCATGGAAACCGCTCCCCTCGTTCCGCTCGCCACCAGCGTTCTTCCCGCCCCGGAGCCGATCAGACGCCCCGCGTCGCGGGACCGCGCTTGTTGTCTCTCTCCCGCAGGTATTGCGCCGACGGTATCGCTGATACTAGTTTCAGTTTCAGTTTGATCCGCCGGAGGCGGGGCCCCATCGGGCTCCCGCCGCCCCGGAGTCCGTGCCGCCGTCCGGCACCAGCGAGGGGGGCGTCGACGATGCGCACCATCGAGACCTTCGTCCGGACGCACGCCGGGCCGCGGCCGGGCGGCGCGCGGCGCGCCTCGTGCGGGAAACGCGGCCCATGCCGGGCCGCAGAACTGAAAACAACCTCATAATCGGCAACGTAGACGGGAGTGCAGCATCGTGGAGTTCGAAGGTTCTTCGGCGATCGTCACGGGAGGCGCGTCGGGCCTCGGCGAGGCCACGGCCCGCGTCCTCGCGGCGAACGGCATGCGGGTGACCGTCGTGGATCTCGACGCGGCGAACGGCGAGCGTGTGGCCGCCGCCGTCGGCGGCCGGTACGCCGCCGCGGACGTCACCGATCCGGAGCAGGTGATCGCCGCGCTGGAGGCGACGCTGGAGGCCGGCCCGCTGAAGGCGGCGGTCAACTGCGCCGGGATCCCGAGCCTGGCGCGGACGGTCGGCAAGGACGGGCGCTACGAGTCCGCGCACGACCTCGCCGCGTTCCGCCGGGTGGTCGAGGTCAACCTGATCGGCACCTTCAACGTGACGCGGCTCGCCGCCACCGCGATGGGGCGCAACGAGTCCGACGAGGACGGCGCCCGGGGCGTGGTGGTCAACACCACCTCGGTCGCGGCGTTCGAGGGGCAGGTCGGTCAGGCGGCCTACAGCGCGTCGAAGGGCGGGGTGGTGGGCCTGACGCTGCCGCTGGCCCGCGACCTCGCGGTGGTCGGCGTCCGGGTCATGACGATCGCCCCCGGCCTGATCGACACCCCGATCTACGACACCGTGCCGGATCCCGAGGAGTTCAAGGCGAAACTGGCCCGCGACGTGGTCTTCCCGCGCAGGCTGGGCCGCTCGGAGGAGTTCGCCTCACTGGCGTGGGAGCTGATCCGCAACCCCTACGTCAACGGCGACGTGTTCCGGGTGGACGCCGGCGTCCGGCTTCCACCGAAGTAGCGGCGTCCCCCGGCGCGGAGGCCGGACGGGCCGGGCACCCCGGCGGGCGTCCGGCCCGTGCCGGAGGGGTCACCCCATGGCCTGCGGACGGAGCCGGGGCTCACGAACCGGGGGCAGGTGCTCGTACAGGTCCTGCACCAGGCGGGCCCGCACGTCGGCCGCCGCGGGATCGTCCCACCGGTTGACCCACTGGTACGGGTCGTCGGCCAGGCGGTACAGCTCGCCCTCGCCGCCGTCGTACACGATCTCCCGCTCCGGTGGCAGCATCCCGAAGCTGGCGTACCGGTCGCCTTCGGCATGCCGTAGTCCCGGTCGGTCGGCTCGTACACCGTGCAGATCCAGCCGTCCTGGACGATCGTGCGCAGGCGGTGACCGGTGTCGAGCTGGCTGTCCCACTCCACGATCGCCCGCTCGCGGCCCGACCCGGGGGCCGCCGGGAGCGGGCTCCCCTCCATCCACTCCGGCACCGGCACCCCCGCGACCGCGCAGAACGTGGGCGCGAGGTCGATCTGCCCCACCGGCTCGGGCACCACCGCGGGCGCGACCCCGGCGGACGGTGCGGGACGCCACACCAGCGGCAGGCGCATCAGCGCGTCCACGTGGTAGGGGCCCTTGTACAGCAGGCCGAGTTCGCCCTGGAACTCGCCGTGGTCGGTGGTGACGAACACGTCGGTGTCGTCGCCCCAGCCGCGTTCCCCGATCTTGGCGATGACCCTTCCGAACGCCTCGTCCAGCAGTTCGTTCTTCGCGTGGACCAGCGCGTTGATCTCCCGGATCTGGTCGTGGGTGAGGTCGGCGGGGACGAAGTCGCCGGGCGCGGCGTCGATGTTGGGCACCGAGCCGTCGTACCAGGCCAGCCAGTGCTCCGGCCGTCCGGCGAGGATCTCCCGGATGCGCTCGTCGGAGCCGGGGTGGCCCGGCGGCAGGTCGAGCTCGCGCCAGTCGAACCGTCCCGCCTCCGAGGCCGGGACGTCCCAGGGGTGGTGCGGGTCGGGGAAGCTCATCCAGCAGAACCAGTCGTCGTCATCGTCCAGCGTGTCGAGCCAGGCCATGGTCCGGTCGGCCACCCAGTCGGTGTGGTAGTGCTCGCGCGGCACCGGGTTGCGGGCCACGCCGGGGGCCCCGGTGTCGCCGCCGGGCGCCGCCGAGAAGATCCGCAGGAACCCCCCGGTCGACTCGGGGTGCTCCTCGCGCAGCCAGCCGCCGTAGTGCGAGGCGCCCTGCGGGCCGTGCCCGGCGAACTCGACGTACTCGAAGCCCCGGTAGGGGCCGTGCTCGCCCGCCATCGGGATCCGGTTCTGCTCCCACCGTCCGTCCGGGTCGGCGATCGGCTCGAAGTGCACCTTGCCGATCAGCGCCGTCCGGTACCCGGCGTCCCCCAGGACGCGCGCGACGCTCGGCGCGTCGTCCGGCAGCGGCACCCCGTTGGCGATCGCGCCGTGCGTCCGCGGGTACTGCCCGGTCAGCATGCTGGACCGGGCAGACGACGTTCTGGCAGTAGGCCCGCTCGAACCGCACCCCCTCGGCGGCGAGCCCATCGGTCACGGGGGTCCTCGCCACCTCCCCTCCGTTGCACCCGTAGGCGTCGTACCGCTGCTGGTCGGTGGTGATGAACAGGATCTTGCGCCCCATATGGCTCCTCCGAAGTCGGACCCGATAAAAATGATCCTAACTTCAGATTTACTAATCTGCCACGGGCGGTCAGTCGACCAGATCGAGCGCCGCGCCGACGATGCTCTCCGCGTCGAGGCCGTGGTGCCGGTACACGTCCTCCAGGGACCCCGACTGGCCGAAGCCCGTCACGCCCAGCCCCGTCGTGGGCACCCGGTTGACCGTCCCCAGGAACGAGAGGGTGTGGGGGTGGCCGTCCAGGACCGTGACGAGCGGCGTCGCGCGGTCGGCCGGGAACACCTGCTCGAGGATCCACGACTCCGCGTCGTCATGGCCCTGCCGTGCGCGCAGCGCGCGGTACAGCAGGTCGGCGCTGGTCACGCAGACGACGTCAGCGGCGAGCCCCATCGCGTCCAGGCGTTCCGCGGCCCGCAGCGCCTCGGGCACCACGGCGCCCTGCACCGCGATGGTCACGACCGGGTCCGCGGCGCGCGCCAGCGCGTAGGCGCCCGCGACGACCTGCCGGCGGCGGCGCTCCCGCGCGGCGGGGTCGGCGGGGACCGCGGCCAGGTTCTGGTCGACCGGGCGGGTGGACAGCCGCAGGTAGGCGGACCGCCCGTCGGGCCTCCCGAGCCGGGCGAGACACGCCAGCAGGACCCACTCGGTGTCGATGGCGAAGGCCGGCTCGTAGGCGACGCAGCCCGGCTGCTCCAAGCCGATCGACGGCGTCTTGATCGACTGGTGCGCCCCGCCCTCGGGGGCCAGCGACACCCCGGACGGGGTCCCCACCAGGATCGACTGGCCACCGGCGTAGATGCCGTAGGACCACGGTTCCAGCGCACGCTCGACGAACGGGTCGTACACCACGCCGATGGGCAGCAGCGGCTGCCCCCACCGGCTCCACGAGGCGCCGAGCTCGCCCAGCAGGCCCACCAGGTTCACCTCGGCGATGCCGAGCTCGATGTGCCGTCCCGCCGGGGTCTCCTTCCAGTGCAGGATCGTCTCGCCGTCGTCGGCGAACCAGTCCCGCCGCTCGCGCGGCGACCACACCCCGACCTTGTTCACCCATCCGCCCAGGTTCGTCGTGGAGCTCACGTCGGGGCTGACGGTGACGATGCGGCGGGCCGCCTCCGGAGCACCGCGCGTCAGGTCGAGCAGCACCTTGCCGAGCGCCGCCTGCGTGGTGGCCGTGCCCGACGGCGTCCTGCCCATGTCCGCGGGCAGCGCCGGGGGCGCCGACCCGGCGGCCTCACGGCGGTCCAGCCGCTCCGCGGTCTCCAGGCACAGCCGTCCCGCGGCGCCGCCGTCCGCGAACGGCCGCCACGGATCGTCCAGGTCGCAGCCGGTCCGCGCGGCGAGCTCGCGCATCTGGGCGTCGGTCAGCAGGGCCGAGTGGTTCTGCGGGTGGCCCCTGGTCGCCAGGCCGTGCCCCTTGACGGTGTAGGCGAAGATCACCGTGGGGCGGTCGTCCTCGATCGCGGCGAACGCCCCGTCCAGAGCCCGCAGGTCGTGACCGCCGAGGTTGCCGATCGCGGCGGTCAGCTCGGCGTCGTCCACGCCGCGGACGAGCTCGGCGACGCGGCCCGCGTCGGGCCCGTCCCCGGGCAGCCGGTCGCGCAGCTCCCCCGCGTCGCAGCGCAGCAGGCGCTGGTACTCCGGATTGGCCATACCGTCGATCCGGCGCCGCAGCGCCGCGCCGCCGGGCCGCTCGAAGAGCCCCTCCAGCAGATGGCCGTACTTGAGGGTGATCGTCTGCCAGCCCGCGGCGGCGAACATCCCCTGCAGCCTGTCGGCGGCGATGCCCGGCACGATCCGGTCGAGGGACTGGCGGTTCAGATCGACGATCCAGACGATCTCTCCCAGTTCGGCCACCGCCGGATCCAGCACCGCCTCCCACACCGCGCCCTCGTCGAGTTCGGCGTCGCCGAGCAGCGAGTACTGCCGGCCCGTGCCCACCCCGCCGAACGCGGCGTCGACGTAACGGCGGGTGACCGCTCCCCAGATCGCGCCGTCGCCCCGATTCCCACCGACCCCGTCGAATAGTCGACCGGGTCGGGATCCTTCGTCCGGCTCGGGTAGCTCTGCAGGCCGCCGAACTCCCGCAGCCGCGTCAGGTACGAGGCGTCCAGCCGTCCGAGCAGGTGGTTGATCGCGTGCAGCACCGGCGACGCGTGCGGCTTCACCGACACCCGGTCCGCGGCGCGCAGTGCCCGAACCAAAGCGCGGTCATGATCGTCGCCATCGACGCCGACGACGCCTGGTGCCCGCCGACCTTGAGCCCGGACGGGTCCGACCGCACCCGGTTGGCGTGGTGCACCATGGCGCTGCTCAGCCAGAGAACGCGGTCCTCGACCTCCCGCAGCACCGCGTACTCGTCGCCCTCCGGCCGGCGCCCCGTTTCTGGCCTGCTCATCTCACACCTCGCACACTTGAGCCGTGTGCCCGCGATTCAAACAACAGCGCGCGGATATGCTCAAGCGACGTCCGCGAAACTGAGCACATTGCCCAAAAGTCCACCCCTCCCCCGGAAGGACATGAGCACCATGCCCAACGCCGACAACGTCGATCCCACCGACGCCCGCATCCTGCTCGAACTGGCGGCGCATCCCCGGGCGGCCACCGTCGCCGTAGCGGACCGCGTCGGCATCGCCCGCAACACCGCGCAGGCCCGGCTGGCCAGGCTCGAACGCAACGGCGCCGTCGGCCCGTTCGAACGACGCGTCTCCCCGCGGGCGCTCGGCTACCCGCTGAAGGCGTTCGTCACCGCCCAGGTCACCCAGCGCAAGCTGGACGACGTCGCGGCCGCGCTGGCGGCCGTCCCCGAAATCCTCGAGGTCGACGGCGTCTCGGGCTCCACCGACCTGCTGATCCAGGTCGTCGCGGCCAACGCCGACGACCTCTACCGGATCGCCGGGCAGATCCTCGCCGTGCCGGGCGTCGAACGCACCAACACCGCGCTGGTGATGCGGCAGCTCGTCGACTACCGCATCACCCCGCTGCTGCACCGCCTCACCGAACGACCGGACGGCGGCGGCCGCACGGCACCGTGACCGCACGGGCCAGGGCGGCGAGCCGCTCGGCGGCTAGCTCAGATGACGGAGGAAGAACCGGCCGGCGGCGTCCCCCGCGAACTGCGGGACGCCGGTGTGCCCGCCGAGATTGGCGTGCAGCGTTTTCTCCTTGGTGCCGAACGCGTCGAACAGGTCCAGGGCCGCCTGCCGGTCGTTCCCTTCGTCGTCCCACTGCAGCAGGACATGCAGCGGAATGGTGACCCGGCGGGCCTCCTCGAACATGGCGCGCGGCACGAAACTCCCGGCGAACAGAACGGCGGCCGAGATGCGCGGCTCGACCACCGCCAGCCGGACGCCGATGGAGATCACCCCTCCCGAGAACCCGACCGGGCCGCCGATCTCGGGCAGCGCCAGAAGGGCGTCCAGGGCGGCCTGCCATTCCGGGACCGCTTTTTCGACCAGCGGCAGGACGAGCCGGTCGATGATCTCCTCGCCGACGGGCTCACCGGCCCTCAGCGTCCGGAGCAGGTCGGCGCGGGCCTGCTCCACGGCGGCGAAGCGGGGCCGGTCACCGCCCCCGGGGAGCTCGATGGTGGCCGAGGCGAAGCCGTGCTCCGCCGACTGCCGGGCCCGGGCCGCCAGGCGGGGACGCATGTTGTGCAGTCCGCCGGGGTGCCCGAGAAGGATCAGCGGCGCCGGTGCGGACGCGGATCCGGGCGTCCAAAGGATGCCGGGGATCTCGCCCAGGACGAATTCGCGTTCGAGGACGCCGCAGTCGAGGCGCTGCTCAGAGGTGAATTGCACGATCGTGCCTTTCGGGAGTGCTCTCTAACGGCGCTCCCGGACGACCTATCGCCCGACCGTGGCCCCAGAGGGGAGCACCCATGTCGAAATTGCGTTCACGGGTACCACCTCCTCCTCATGCTCCGGCACGGCCACCGGGAGGTTAACAGCGGCAGCCGCGGTCCGCCAACGGGTTTCCGGCAAAGGGGCGGGCGGCCCGGCGACCCCTGCGACTGGTAGCCTGACTGCCGCGGCGGCGACCAGGTCCGCTGCGGAGACCGGAAGAGGTGAGTCGATGACCGTCGTGCAGACCACTGCCGTGCGCAGTGCCCGGATCATCCTCATCTCCCGGGCCTCGTCCTGACGCGCACCCGCCCACCTCTCCCCTAGCGGGAGCCGTCGGCCGCGCCCGCCGTCCGGACAGGCCCCTTCACAAGGGTCTCCGCGTTGTTTCATCAACCTGCTTCCTTCTCTCCTTCACGCGTACCGGCACCGGCCGACCACGGCTGGGACGAGGAACGCGATCCGTCCTTCTCCCCCTTCCGCGCCGACGGGACGGTTCCCGGACGGGCCGTGCGGGCCCGCCGCATCCGCCGACTGCTTTCAGCATGACGAAAAGGAATCCGGTCATGGACCTTCCCCGCATCTTCACCATCCGCGAGAGCAGCCACCGCATCCACAACCCGCTGACGCCCGGCAAGTTCGCCGCCCTGGGCCAGGCGCTCCACCTGCCCCCCGGGGCCCGGGTACTCGACCTGGCCAGCGGGTCGGGCGAGATGCTGTGCACCTGGGCGCGTGACCTGGGCTTCACGGGCACGGGCGTGGACATCAGCACGGTCTTCACCGAGCAGGCCCGGGCTCGCGCCCGCGAGCTCGGCGTCGCCGACCGGGTCGAGTTCGTCCACGGCGACGCCTCCGGCCACGTCGCGGACGAGCCGGTCGATCTCGCCGCCTGCGTGGGCGCCACCTGGATCGGCGACGGCGTCGCCGGAACGGCCGAGCTGCTCGGCCGCAGCCTCCGCCCCGGAGGCCTGATGCTGATCGGCGAGCCCTACTGGCGGCGGACGCCGCCGGATCAGGAGACCGCGGAGGCGTGCCACGCCACCGGCCCGGCCGATTTCCTGCCGCTGCCCGAGCTGATCGGGCAGTTCGGCGACCTCGGATACGACGTCGTGGAAATGATGCTGGCCGACCAGGACAGCTGGGACCGGTACTGCGCGGCCCAGTGGCTCAACCTCCGCCGCTGGCTCGACCGGAACCCCGACGACGAACTCGCGCCCGAGGTACGGACCGAGCTCACCACCGAGCCCGCACGCTACGCGCGCTACACGCGCGAGTATCTCGGCTGGGGAGTCTTCGCCCTGATGAAGCGCTGACCGTCAGGTCCGTGCGGGGCGGACGGCACGCCGTCCGCCCCACATCGGCGCAGTTCCCGGCACCCCGGGCAGCATCGTGAAACCGATGGCCGAAAACGGATCACGGCCGTATGGCGAGGGCCCGCCCGGGGGCCGACCTCGCCTGGGGTCGGCCCGGTCGACGCGGGCAGTTCCCAAACGTCCAAGACCCCACGGCGACCCGACTCCACGATGGGGCACATGACCTCAGGCATTCGGTTCTCTCCCCGTCTCATCGTGCCCGATCCGGACCGCGCTTCGGCGTTCTACCAAGACGCTCTCGGCGCCGAGCAGGTGTTCTGTGCCCCAGCGGGCGAGGACGGCCGACCCACCATGATCGATCACCGCATCGGCGACTCGTCCTTCCAGCTCTCACCGGCGGTCTCCGAGTGGGGATGGCACTCCCCCGGTGATCTCGGCGGCTCCGCGGTCCTCCTCGAGATCGAGGTCGAGGATCCGGACGGAGTCGGTGAACGCATGACCGCTCACGGCGCCGAGGTGGTCGTGCCGATCGAGAACCGGCCCTATGGAAAGCGCTCGGGCCGCGTCCGTGATCCGTTCGGCCACCTGTGGATCGTCACCGGCGAACTTCGCTGAAGCCTGCCTGCCTCCCGATCCGGCGACCCGCACGTCCGGTGCCCGCCGTGCGACCTCCCACGCGATGGACGAACCCGACACACCGAAGGTGTTGGCATGGGACGCGGACCAGATCGGCCGGCGCGGTTTTCTGTGCGCTTCGGCCGCAGGGCTGGCGGCGGCGGTATCGCCCGCCTTGACGGAGCCGGGATCGTCGAGGCGGGGCGCCGACGCGGCTGCGGAAGCGCTGACCTTCACCGAGCTCACCGGCGGGTCGGTGACCGGCTCCCCGGACGGCCGGACGCTGATCGCCCAGGTGCAAGGGGTGCTGTGGCGCGTCCCCTGAGAGGGCGGTGCGGCTGACCGGCGACGCGGCGGCCGGCTCGGCGTTCGGTGCCCAGAGGCCCCGCCCTGGCGAGTACCCGAGGAGAACCCGCTGACCGGCCTTGCTTGACGGAGGGCAGCCGGCCGGTCCGGATCCTCAAGCCTCGGGATCTGCTTGGCGAGCCGTGCCGAGTCCGGTAACACGTGGACTGCCCGCGGGCGCAGATCGCGCACCGATTAGGTTTCCGCGCCGCACCCGTCTGTATGTGCGAGATCGGCTCACGGGAGGTTGGCACGATGCGGAAACTGATCTTCGGCATGAACGTGACGCTGGACGGCTACATCGCCGCCACCGGCGACGACATCGGCTGGGGTGGAGGGGAGGGACCGGACTCATCGCCGAGCGGCGAGCTGTTCCAGTGGTGGTACCACCGGATGGCGGCGAGCGATCTGTCGCTGTACGGGCGCAAGCTGTGGGAAGCGATGGCCTCCCACTGGCCGACCGCCGACCAGCGGCCCGACGCTCTCCCGGCGGAGATCGAGTACGCGCGCCTCTGGCGGGACATGCCGAAGGTGGTGTTCTCCTCGACGATCGACAAGGTCGACTGGAACACCCGCCTGGTCACCGGCGACGCGGTCACCGAGATCGCCCGGCTCAAGGCCGAGGACGGCGGCCCGCTGGACATCGGCGGCGCGACGCTCGCCGGGGCGGCCATGCGGGCCGGGCTGATCGACGAGTACGCACTGGTCACCGCGCCGGTCCTGGTGGGCGGCGGCACGCCGTTCTTTACCGCGCTGGACAGCTGGATGAACCTCAACCTGGTCGAGACGCGGACATTCCCCGGCGGCATGGTGCTCACCCGATACGAGACGAGGCGATGAGCACGCGCCAGAAGCTCGGCTCGTAACCCCACCGAATTCCCCAAGGGCGCTCGTCGATGAGGGAACCTTCTCCCGGCCTTTCCTGCCGCTCCGAGTGGGCTATCGACCGCCTCGCTGAAGAAGGGGGACGACGGCAACGGGGACGTGCCTGATCAGAGCGTCGCGGGCAGACCCAGCCATGGTTTGTCGGCGGCGTCGAATCCGGTGAGCTCGGCGATCTTCCCATCGACGATGTGCAGGAGCGCGATGGTGAACAAACGGTATTCCGGGTCTCCGGGGGCGCGGAGGTACAGCACGGCGGCAGGCATGCGGTTGATTGTCGTGGCGATGCAGCGCCAGTCGTCGTAGCCGTGTTGGAAGAGCCCGCTGGAGACCCAGCCGTCCACCGCGTCCGCGGCCGTGACGACCAAGGTGCCCGGATCGGGCAGCATCGCGAAGCGCAGGTCGTCGCGCAGCAGGGCCGTCAGCCCGTCGAGGTCGTTGCGCTCATGTGCGTCGATATACGACTTCACCAGGACGCGCTCGTCGTTCGACAGCTCATGCGTGGCGGGACGCCGCCAGTCGAGACGGCGGTCGGGCAGCTGCTCGCGCATCGTCACGCGCGCCCGCTGCAGCGCGCTCGTCACCGATGCGACGGTCAGTTCAAGGGCGTCGGCGGTCTTCGACGCGGGCCAGCCGAGGACGTCGCGCAGGATGACCACCGCCCGCTGCCGCGGCGGCAGGTGCTGGACGGCGACGATGAACGCCAACTCGATCGTCTCCCGGGCCACCACCGATTCCTGCGGGTCCTCCGGGAGCATCCGGTCCGGGTAGGGCTGCAGGTAGTGCACTTCCGAGCCCGCGCCCGGCAGTTCGACAGGCACGGGAGTGCGGTCGTTGCGCTTGTCCAGGAAGTCGAGGCAGGCGTTCGTCGCGATCCGGTGCAGCCAGGTCCGCAGCGCGGCGCGGCCCTTGAACGACTCCCGCTTGTTCCACACCCGCAGGAACGTCTCCTGCGTCATGTCCTGGGCGTCGTCGTAGTTCGCGAGCATCCGGTAGCAGTGCACCTGCAGCTCACGCCGGTAGTGCTCCGTGATGAGCGCGAACCGTGCTGCGTCGTTCGAGCGGGCCGCCGCGATGAACGCGGCCCCGTCGTCGCCCAGCAGGCTGGCATCGTTCATGGTCGTCGATCCTTCCGCAGGTGGCGAGGGCTACCAGAACTGACGACGTGGCGGAGGATTTCTGAGCGGTGAAGCGCAGATCGTTGCGAGACTCCCCGCAGGTCCAGGCGGACCTCGCCGTACTGGCGTACGTGGGGCCAGAACAGCGGGGTGAGGCCGGGGTGAGCCGGTCGCCATTCGGTTCGGCCGAGACGTCCTGGAGCACGAGGGCGTTGGGACGCGCGTTCGCGCAGATAGCGGGCGACGAACGCAGTGCGCCGGGCTCGCCCGATCTCCGGGTCGACCTCCCGGGCGTGCAGTTCGTCTCCCAGCAGCACCAGTGGCTCCTTCATGGACCGGGCGATCCGGTCCGGCTTGTAGATCACCGGCGTGTCGCCGGGCTTGGGCGCGTCCAGGACGGCACGCGGCAGTCCGCGGCCGCGAGGGGCGTCCAGCCGCATTCGATGATCTTGTACTCGTCCGGAGACTCGGGCATAGCCGGTCCGGACGGTACTGGTGCGGGCGGCGGCGGGGGCCTTCGCGGCGGGCTGCTGGTTGATCAAGGACGTTGGAAGGTGACCTCGGGAAGAGCGGGTATCTGCTGGTCGAACGGTGGTTGGTAGCCGTGCTTGAGGTGCTGGTCGAAGAAGGCGGCGATCACGGTCCGGGTGATCTGTTGCGCGCGTTGCGCGCGCAGGGCGTCGCTGGGCCTGCGCAGCAGCTGTTCCAGCACCGGGAGATCGGTGAAGGTGTTGTGGTCGGCGCCCGTCACCGTCAGCCAGCGTTTCCAGCCGTGCAGCCGTGCCCAGTCACGGTCCCAGGTGTGGTCCTTGCCCGGGGCGTGGTCGGACTGGCTGCCGAGCAGGAGAAAGGGCCGGTCCAAACCGCTGGTGGGGAGCGGGGCGCGGAAGGTGCCGTCCATGTTCGCGCCGGCGCGGATGCGGTCGTCTGCGGGCATCGCCGCTGCGGCTGCGGCTCCGCCGAGGGAGTGCCCGGCCATACCGATCCGGGCCGTGTCGATCATGCGGGCATGGCGCCAGGCCGGGCGGGGGCCGGTGAGCCGGTCGAGAACGAACCTGGCGTCGGCGACCCGGTTGCGGATCACGGTGGCCAGCCCGCCGCTCGGCGGTCGGTCGCAGATCGCGGCGCAGCCAAGGGTGCGGCCATCGGGGAAGGCGGTGCCTGCGGATTCATAGGTGTGGTCCACCAGCGCGACGACGTATCCGCGGCTGGCCAGGTCTTCGCTGAGGCCGGTCAGGGTGGTGCGCGGGAGTGTGAATCCGGGCGATAGCAGCACCATCGGGTACCGGCCGGGCACCGGCTCGGCGTCAGATCGTGCGTGGATGCCCAGGCGGGCGATGGTGTCGGCCGCGCCGGCGGCTTGGGGAGCCTTTCGCTGCAGGAGCAGCCGGGCTTCCTGGACGGTCATGTACGAGGCCGCGGAGCCGCCGGTTCCGGGCTTGGCGGGGTAGTACATCGTCACCATTAGCTCGCGTGTTCCAGCCGTCGGTGTCCAAGGGTCCCGGCGCGCCTTGTCGACGAGGTGCAGGGTGGTGCGCCCGACCGCGGAGCTTCCGGTCGGGCGGGGCAGCGTCGCCGCGGCTTCCTCGGCGGCGGCCGAGGGCGAGCCGGGTTCCGATCTCGATGTGGGCGGGTTGGTGCATGCTCCGGCCGCCGATGCCAGGCACGCGGCCAGGACCATGACGATCACCCGTCGCGGAGTCCCGGTGGTCTGTCGGTTCATGAGATGCCTTCTGAAAGTTCGGGCGGTTCATAGGTCGCGTCGCTGGACGGCGAGCACGGCGAGGACGGCGGTGGCCAGCGGCCACAGGGCGAACACCGTCCACGCGGCGGCCGTCGTGGGCAGCCCGGGAAGGTCTCGGGGGTCGCGCATGGCCAGGCAGGTCCGCCAGACGTAGTTGGGGAACATCGCGTACAGGTCGTTGACCCACTGGTGGACGGTCGGCTTGAAGAACGTCGGCACGACGACCAGGACCGCGCTGCAGGTGACGACGCTGGCGGCGGTGTGCCGCAGCAACGCCCCCAGGCCCAGGCCTGCCAGCGCCGCGATCGGCGCCAGCAGCGCGTTGGCGACCAGCACGTGTGCCACGCCGGGGTCGCCGAGGGTGAGGCCGATGCCGCGGCCGGACAGGATCGCCTGGCTCACGGCGAAGGTGGCAAGCGACACGACCGTCCCGACGCACAGCATCACGACCGCCACGACGGTCACCTTGGCGGTCATCACCAGATGCCGGGCCGGTACGGCCGTGAAGGTGGTGCGCACGGAGCCGGTGGCGTACTCGCCGACGATGGCCAGCGCGCCCACGCAGCCTGCGCCGATCATCAGCAAGGCCGCGGTGACGCCGCTGAACGCTCGGTCATCGGGTCGAAGTGCGCCTTCTCCGCCGGCCGGAAGCTCGGCCAGTCCTGGTAGGTGCCCAGGCTCTTCTGCGCGGCGATCGCGACGAACAGCAGCGTTCCGAGTCCCAGCACGTAGCGGGTCGAACGCAGCGACCACAGCTTGATCCACTCCGCGGCGAACAGGTCGCGGAACCGGACCCCGGGTTCGGACGCCGAGTTCCGTCGGACGGACGCGGCCTGCGCGGCGTCCGGGGTCTGGGCGGTCATCGGTGGTCTCCTGCCAGGTAGTCGGCGCGGTCGACGGTGAGCTGCATGAACGCCTCTTCCAGGGACGCGGTGCGCGTGACGAGTCCGTGCAGCACGATCCCGTTCTGGAACGCCAGGTCACCGATCCGGGCGGCGGGCAGGCCGGTCACCGTCAGCGTCTGGTCGCCGTCGGGCTGCGCGTCGGCGCCGGCGGCGGTCAGCACGGCCGCCAGCCGCGAGCCGTCGGGGGTGCGCACGGTGACGTGGTCGGCGGTGCCCCGTGCGGCGAAGTCCGCGACCGTCTCCTCGGCGATCAGCTCCCCTTGGCCGACGACGACCAGCCGGTCGGCGGTGTTCTGCATCTCGCTCATCAGGTGGCTGGAGACCAGCACCGTGCGGCCCTCGGCGGCCAGGGAACGGAACAGGCCGCGCACCCACCGCACGCCCTCGGGGTCCAGGCCGTTGACCGGCTCGTCGAACATCAGCACCGGCGGGTCCCCCAGCAGGGCGGTGGCGATCCCGAGCCGTTGCCGCATGCCCAGGGAGAACCCGCCGACGCGGCGGCGGGCCACCTGGGCCAGCCCCACCTCCTCAAGTACTTGACGCACTCGGCGGGCGGGCAGGCCGTTGCTGCGCGCCAGCGCCGACAGGTGCGCGGCGGCGCTGCGGCCGGGATGGACGTCACCCGCGTCCAGGAGCGCACCGACGTGGTGCAGCCCGGCGCGGCGCTGCCCGAACGGGCGCCCCTGGACGGTGGCGGTTCCGGCCGTGGGCCGGTTCAGGCCCAAGATCATGCGCATCGTGGTGCTCTTGCCCGCCCCGTTGGGGCCCAGGAATCCGGTGACCTGACCGGGCGGCACCGTGAAGGACAGGTCGTTGACCGCCAGGACGTCCCCGTAGCGCTTGGTCAATCCGTTGACTTCGATCACCCGGTTCACGCTGCCCGAGCACCGGAGTGCGCCACATCGGTCTCGTGGCGGGAATCGCCGGCGCCGGATCTGCCTGGGGGCATACGCCTGCGGGCATAGGCCTCAGGGCTGACGCGCGGCGCCCGCTCCGGCTTCTACGATCACGCCTGTGGATCAGACTGCGCCCACTGCCTTCTCCCCGCTTCCGCAACGCCTGCCGCCCCCCGTCCGGGCAGCACTGGCCGGGTGCGGCGTGGCCGCTCTGGCACTGGCGCTGTGCGCCACGCTCACCAGCGGTAACGGGCCTGGCGCCACCGGGGAGCGATGGGGCGGGCTCGTGGTCCCGATGGCCGTGGCCCTGGCATCGCCGGTCGCGTGGGCGCGCCACAAGCCGTGGCCGGTGTTGGCGGTGCTGCTGACCGAGATGACCGTCGCCGCAGCGGCGCTGGGGTCGGGGCTGGAACAGCTCTGGCCGCTCCTGCTGGTGGCGGGCCTGCTGGTCTCGCTCATAACCGCGACCCGCGCACCCCGGGCGGGAGTCGCTGCGGCGGCCCTCACCCTCGCCGTCCAGCAGCTCACCTGGCAGGCGAGCCTGTTCGCCGAGGGCGGCTGGAGGCGCGTACTGGCCCCGGGGTTCCTCGGGCTGACGGTGCTGCTGGCGCTGAGCGTCCTGGCGGCCTGGCTGGCCGGGACGCTGATCCGCCAGCGCCGCGAGTACGAGCAGGCCCTGCTCGGGCACGCCACCGCCGAGGCGGTGACCGCCGAGCGCCTGCGCATCGCCCGCGACCTGCACGACATGATCGCCCACAGCATCGGCGTGATCGCGATCCAAGCCGGCGCGGGCAGCCGGGTCATCGACACCGCACCCGACCAGACCCGGGACGCGCTGGACGCCATCGAGGACACCAGCCGCCGGACACTGTCGGAACTGCGGCGAATGCTCGGCATCCTCCGCCAGGCCGAACCAGACCCGGTGACAGCCGCGGGCACAGAACCGCTCGCCGGGCTGGCCGCCCTTGATCGGCTGGTCGCGTCCACGGCCGACGCCGGTGTCCGGATGCAGGTGCGCCGGCGCGGAACCCCGACCCCGCTGCCACCGACCATCGACCACGCCGCGTTCCGGATCGTCCAGGAATCGGTGACCAACGTGGTCCGGCACGCCCGCACCCCCCGCTGCCAGGTGACGATCGAGCACCGGCCCGGCGAACTGCTCGTCCAGATCTCCGACGACGGCCCGGGCGGCGCGTCCGCCACCGGCCCCGGTTACGGCATCTCCGGCATGCGTGAACGCGTCGCGCTGCTGAACGGGCAGCTCACCGCCGCCCCTCGTCCCGACGGCGGCTTCGCCGTCAGCGCGAGGATCCCGATCCCCGCCACCGCCCCGTCGCACCCGCCCCAGTCGATCAGGGCACGATGACGATCCGCGTCGTCCTCGCCGATGACCAGGAACTCATCCGCGCCGGGCTGCGCATGGTCATCGACGCTGCCCCGGACCTCCAAGTCGTCGGCGAGGCCGAAACCGGAACCCAGGCGGTCCGGCTGGTCCGCCGCCTGCGTCCCGAGGTGGTCGTCATGGACATCCGGATGCCCGGCATGGACGGCATCGAGGCCACCCAGATGATCGCCGCCGAGGCGACGGCCCGCGTCGTCATGCTCACCACCTACGACAACGACACCAACGTCTACGCCTCGCTCCGCGCCGGAGCCAGCGGCTTCCTGGTCAAGGACATGGCGCTGGACGACATGATCACCGCCGTTCGGGTCGTCGCCGCCGGGGACGCGCTGATCGCCCCCGGCGTCACGCGCCGGCTCATCGCCGAATTCGCCGACCGGCCCGAGCCTGCTCCGACGCCTGCGAGCCTTCCGGGCGTCACCGATCGCGAACGCCAGGTCCTCACCCTGGTCGGACGCGGGCTGTCCAACGCCGAACTGGCCGCCGAACTCCACATCAGCCCGGGCACCGCCAAAACCCACGTCGCCAACCTGCTCACCAAGCTCGGCGCCCGCGACCGCGTCCAACTTGTCATCCTCGCCTACGAACACCGACTCATCACACCGTCCCGCTAACCGACCCCCGGCCATCACCAGCCGACCGCACGCAGATGATCCGCGATCAGCGCTTGTAGCCGAAGTACTCGGGCGAGGGGCCCGCGTTGATCGTGCGGACCGGAACCACGAACCGCAGCCCGCCACCCCACGCCGACACGATCGGCACACCGCCTTGCACCTCGATCAGCACCACGTTGGCCGCGGCGTGCGTCTCCGCACGCACATCGACGTGCGACGGCCTGTCCCGCGCCAACGCCGGCTCATTCGGCTCAATGACCGGAGGGAGCCCAACGCTGTTCGCCACCAGCATCTCAACCTCGGCCAAAGGGGGCCAGGATCTGCTGTTTGGTGGCCTCGGTCCGATCGGCGACCGCGTTCCACACGGTGAGCCGCCGGTTCATCTGCCTCCGATGCGAACGGCGGCCATTCGCCACGGTCGTCCTGCTGACCAGGCGGCGCGAAGACGCCGCCTTAAATGACTTTTAGTAGTCAATTGACAGCACTATGTTACCATGGTGACGGCCAGTGGGTGCGGAGGGCCCGGCGCGGTTCCGGGCGTCGCCGCGCTCACCCACGTACCGGCGCGCGGAGCAAGGGAGACGGGCGATGAGACGGGCTCGATCGGCGTGAGCGGGCTGGCCACGGCGGCTCCGCAGGTCACGGTCCGTACCGCGGTACCGTTGGACGTCCCCATGGTGGCCGCGACGATGTGCGCAGCGTTCTTCGACACACCGGTCACATCGTGGGTTTTCCCCGATGCAGGTCGGCGGGCCGAGCTGCTGCCCGCGCACTACGCGATGATCGTCCGGCAGTTCGTGGAGCGCGGAGAGGTCCGGCTGGCGGACGAGGGCGCCGGAGCCTGCCTGTTCTACCCGCCGGACGCGTCCCGGCCGTCGGCGGACGGTCTGGCGGCCGCCCTCCGGCCCGTCATCGGGGACAGCGCCGACCGGAGCGCCCAGGTGTTCCGGACCCTGGAGGCGCACCGCCCGGACGGTCGCCCGCACTACCACCTGGCGTACATCGCCGTCCGTCCCGGCAGCCGGGCGTCGCTGAGCATGGCGCTGATACAGGCGCTGCTCGACCGGGCGGACGCCGACGGGCTCGGCGTCTACGCCGAATGCACCAGCCGGGACAGCCGGACCGCCGCCCGGCTCTTCGGGTTCGCCCCGATGGAAAGCTTCTCGCTCCCGGACGGGCCGTCGATCCACCCGTGCTGGCGCGAGCCGCGCCCGCCGGGGAGCCGGGGTTGACCGACGCCCCGCCCCCCGGGCGGCACACTTCGCGGCCGCTGACCCTGCCCGGCGACGTGATGCGCGACGCGGGACGGCACGTGATCGACATGATCTGCGCTCACCTGGACGAAGGGGCCGCGGAGCCCGTCACGGCCCGGTTGCCGCCGCAGACCGCGAAGGAGTTGCGCGACCAGCCCGTCCCGCTGTCGCCCGCCGACCCTCTGCAGGTGCTCGGGGAGCTGGGGCCGCTGCTGCGGTCGGGGAACACGCATCCCGACCACCCCCGGTTCCTGGCGTTCGTCCCGAGCCCGGGGAACTACATGGGGGTACTGGCGGCCGCTCTCGCGGCGGGTTTCGCCGTGCCGACCGGATGGTCCTTCTCCGGACCGGTGTCGACCGCGATCGAGAAGACCACCATCGCGTGGCTGGTGGAGTTGCTGGGCCTGCCGCCCGAGACCGGCGGGCTGTTCGTGTCCGGTGGTTCGACGGCCACCCTCCACGCCCTCACCGTGGCACGCGACACCACGGCGGGTTCGCAGTACGACCGCGCCACCGCCTACTGCTCCGACCAGACCCACTTCTCGGTGGGTCGTGCCCTGCACGTGCTGGGGATTTCCCGAGATCGGGTACGGCACCTGCCGACCGGCATGGACGGACGCCTGGACGTCCGGCAGGTCGAGGAGCGGGTACGAGCCGATCGCCGCGCCGGCCTCACACCGTTCGCGGTGATCGCGAACGCGGGCACGACCGGCACCGGGGCCGTCGACCCGCTGGCGGACCTGTCCGCGCTGTGTTCACGGCACCGGCTCTGGTTTCACGTCGACGGGGCCTTCGGAGCGGCCGCCGCGATCACGGAGGAAGGACGGCGCGCGGTGCCCGGCCTGCCATTGGCCGATTCCCTCAGCATCGATCCCCACAAGTGGCTGTTCCAGCCCGCCGAAATCGGCTGCGTGCTGCTGCGCCGCCCGGAACTCCTGCGGCAGAGCTTCGGTGTCCCCCACCCCTCGTACCTGTCGGGCGCCGACGGGACGGACGAGGACCTGATGCAGTACGGCATCCAGCAGACCAGGGAATTCCGGGCGCTGAAGCTGTGGCTGTCGCTGAAGGTGTTCGGCGCGCGGGCGTTCCGCGACGCCGTCGCCGCGGGCATGCAGCTGGCCGAGGACGTCGGGAAGCACATCGCGTCGCGCGACGATCTCGAGCTGGTCACCGCGCCGAGCCTGGGGGTGTTGACCTTCCGCCCCATCGCCCGCGCGCTCGTCCCCCGCGACCGGCTCGACCGGATCACCGACCGTGTCGTCGGCGCGATCGCCGAAAGGCTGGCCGAATCCGGAGACGCACTCGTCATGCCCGCTCTCGTCGCCGACCGGCGCGTCCTGCGCCTGTGCACCATCAACCCCCGCGCCGACGTCCGGGAATTGGAGGCCGTCGTGGACGGCGTCGCCGCGCTGGCCGACGAGCTCATCACCGACCTGCTCACCGAGCCCAGGAGGACGCCCTGAGGAACGCCCCCGCCGCCGAACTCCTCGGCATCGACGCCCTGGACGCGGACGCGCTGCTGGACGAAGCGGCGGCACGGACCGGCCTGACCGACTTCGGGCCGCGTCGGTTCCACGACGGCCTGTACCGCCTGGTCACCGCGCTCCGCACCGAAGCGCGTCTCAATGCGGCGGGCCGGCGGGAGGCCCGCCGCACTCTGCTCGCGGCCCTGCTCAACCGCCTCCACCTGTACGGGCAGGCCTCGCCCACCGCCGCCCAAGGCATCCTCCCGCAGGAGCCGGTGTTCATCATCGGCCTGCCGCGCACCGGCAGCACCTTCCTGCAATCCCTCTTGGACGGCCACCCCGACCTGCGGGCCTTGCGGCTGTGGGAACTGCTGCATCCGGTCACCCCGCCCGGGGTCGCGCAACGGTGCCTCATCAGCCGGACCCGCCGGTACGTGGACGACTTCGAACGCGCCGTCCCCGGCTTCCGGAGCATCCACCTCATGGACGCGCAGGCGCCCGACGAGTGCGAACGGCTGATGACGACCGAATTCGCCAACACCACCCTGGGGCTCATCAGCTACCGGATCCCCTCGTACGCCTCCTGGGTACTGCAACAGGACTTGACCGACGCCTACCAGGGCCACCGGCGGCAGCTCGGCGCCATCATGGCGCGGATCCCCGGGGGAACGCCGCTGCTGAAATGCCCGTCCCACGTCTGGCATCTGCAGGCGCTGTCGGCGGTCTATCCCCGCGCCAAGCTGATCATCCTCCACAGGGACCCGCTGCAGGCGATCGCGTCGACCTGCAGCCTCACCCTGAACGTGCGCCGCAAGCGGACCGACCACGCCGATCCCGTCGAGATCGGTGCGCAGATCAGCCGGGTCGGCCGCGTGGCGCTGGATCGGCTCGTCACCTTCAGAACGGCCTTGCCGGCGCAGCTCACCGCCATCGACATCGACTTCGACGAACTGTGCGCCGCCCCGGCGGAGGTCGCCGAGCGCATCTTCCGGTTCCTGGACCTGCCGGTGGACCGATACGTCCGGCGAGCCTGCCGGACGTTCCTGGAGCAGCGTCCGCGCGGCCGCCACGGCGTCCACCGCTACGCACCGGAGACGTACGGGCTTCCCGCCGACCTCAACGACCGGTTCACCGTCTACCGCAATCTCTTCCTCCAGCCGCACGGCAACGAGGTTCGCGGCTGACCCGAACACCCCACCGGATACCGGGTGTGAGTGGTTGCGATACAGAAAGTGCCCACTGAGATCAATCTCGCTGATGCTTGGCTACTTCGCGGGGGCTTCGAGTAGCCGGGGCGCCGGCTCAGAGTTCCCGCATGTCGGGGATGTTCTTGTAGAGGGTGCCCGGGAAGACGCCGAGCCCAGGCTGCGGGCGGCGACCCACAGCAGGCCGTCGCCAGGACGGCACCGCCGACCGCGTATGCGTGGCGACCGAGGCCGGGTGAAGGTGGTGGTCGAGCGCTCTTTCAGGGGATGAGGATGGTCTTGCCGCTTGTACGGCCGGCTTCGGCGTCGTGGTGCAGGGCCGCCAGTTCGGTGAGCGGGCGGGCTGCCGTGATGTCCACGCGCACCATGCCGCTGTCGACAAGGGTGATGAGTTCGGTGAGTTGGGCGGGGTCGTTGCGGGCGATGAAGTGCGCGGCCGTCACGTCGGCTCCAGCCGGAGGTTCCACCGGGATGGTGATCGAGACGATCGAACCGCCGGGGCGGACGGCACGGCACAGTGCTTCCGCGGCCTCGGGCGGTATCGGGACGAGGTTGAACACCAGATCCACCGGGCGGTCCAGTACCTGATGCGGCGAAACCCGTGTGTAGTCGATGATCTGCTCGGCGCCGTAGGCGCGGACCCGTTCGGCGCTGCGGGGGCCGGCGGTGGCGATGACGTGCGCACCGGCATGGCGGGCCAGTTGGACGGCGAACATGCCGACGCCGCCGCCCGCGCCGTGGACGAGGATCCGGGTGCCCGGTTCGATGCGGGCGTGTTCGAACAGCCCCTGCCAGGCCGTGAGGCCTGCGACCGGGATCGCCGCCGCATGGTCGAGCGGGAGCCTGGAAGGAGCACTCACCAGCGTGGCAGCGGGGGCGGTGAGGTATTCGGCCGCCGCGCCGCCTTCGTCAAGACGGCCGACGACGTGGTCGCCGATCTTGAAGCGTTCGACACCGTCTCCGGTCCGGACGACCGTCCCGGCGACTTCGGAGCCGAGCGTGAACGGCAGGTCCTGCGGGACGATGTTCTGCATCATGCCGGCCCGGAAACCGACGTCAGAGGGGTTGAACCCGGCGGCGGCCACACGCACCAGCACCTCGCCTCGTCCCGGGTCCGGACGGTGGACCTCCTCGTAGCGGATCACGTCGGGCCCGCCGAAGGCGTGGACGCGCGCCGCCATCATCGACGCGCTCGGGCTCTTGGCACGCCGGCCCGATACGGATTCTGCTGTCATGGAGTCTTCCTGTCTGAAGCGGCACCAAGCCCTCGCTCCGCACCGGTACGGCTGCTTGCTGATCTTGAAGTGATTCGACCGTAGAGCCGGTTCCCAAGACGGACAATGCGTGTTCATCTCGGATTCTTAAGCGAGCGTCTTCGCGGTGAGAACCATCGCTAGGATCCGGGGATGGACGTGCTGAGCGATGTGATCGCCGTGATGCGCACCGGTGAGCCGCGATCGGCCCTGGTCGAATGGTCGGTGCCGTGGGGGCAGCGGTTCCGGACGGTGCCGGGAGCGGCGGGATTTCAGATCGTCCTGCGCGGTCCCTGCTGGTTCATCCCCGAAGACGGTGCCCCCTTCCCGCTGGCCGTCGGCGACGTGGTGTTCCTCCCGCATGAGAGTCGGCACGGCCTGGCCGATGCTCCCTCCACGCCCTTGGCCGAACACATCTGTGATCCGCAGGAGGACGTCAGGTTCGAACGCAGATATGCCGCCGCACCGGCCGGCCGGGCGAACGCCGGGTCTCTGGTCACGGTGACGTTGTGCGGGGCCTACCAACTCGACGCCGCTCGCGCTCACCCGCTGCTGAACGACCTGCCTCCGCTGCTGCACCTGCCCGCACGCCTCGGACACCATCCCCGGCTGCGCGCCGCCGTCGATCTGCTCGGCGCGGAACTCGAAGAACCCCAGCAGGGCACCGGCGCCCTCGTGCCCGCTCTGCTGGACACGCTGCTGCTCTACATCCTGCGGGCATGGCTCGCCGAGCAACCGGCGGGCAGCGGGGCCACCGGATGGGCGGCGGCGCTCGCCGACCCGGCCATCAGCACCGCCCTCGAGGCGATCCACCGCGATCCCGCGCGTCCCTGGAGCGTCGCCGGCCTGGGCGCACACGCGGGACTGTCACGGGCCGCTTTCTCCCGTCGGTTCACGGCGCTCGTGGGGCGGCCACCGCTGGCCTACCTGACTTGGTGGCGGTTGACGACCGCGATGCGGCTGCTGCGCGACTCCGACGCTCCACTGAGCGTCGTGGCAGAACAGGTGGGATATGGCTCGGAGTTCGCCTTCGCCAACGCGTTCAAACGCGAATTCAACCTCGCGCCCGGACGCTACCGGCGCAACAGCCGCTCTTCCGACCAGCTGAACCCGGCGGACTCCGATCTCGCCCACGCCCCGGTCTCCTCTTGACGGAGAAGGACGCGGGCTGGGCAGCAACGCTTGTCGCCCAGGAACCCGCCCCCGAGGCCGTGCCGCCGTACCCGCACGCCCGTAATCGACCACGGCTTGTGCTGTGAGACGGACGCCGACTTTCCGATCGTCGAGGAAGCCCTGAATCCGCCGGACGGGACGGGCCGGGAGACTCGCCGGTTTTGTCAGGGATGCATCGGCATCCGCGAGTTCATCGTCGAAGGCACCCATGAGGCGCCTCGATCGCCCGGCTGCTCGGGCATTAACCCGGCGACGATCTACAAGTACGTCCCCCGAACTCAAGACCATCCACCGCCCACACCTCGAGGCTGTTGACCAGACCACCCGCGCCGAACTGCCCGCCGGCCGAGACCCGCACGTGATTTCGGTGCGGACGAGCGGCTCGGCGACGAGGAGGTCCGGCCGTTCGGCCGGTTCCATGACCCCGGGTCATGTCAGAAAACGGGTGGTTCGGATTGTTAAAGCCGTCGGCGATCAGGAGTCCAACAGGACCCGATATATACCGCTCCACGAGTCATCGCGTTATGGCTGCGGTCACTCGGTAGTTGTGCGCACTTCGGTCGCAACGGCACGTGAGAAGCAGGAGGACGAGTGAGGCCGCGACGCCTGCGGCTGCGATCAAAGGCAACTGGGGCAGAGTGTGCGCTGCGACAGGCCACCTCCTCCTGCTCCGATAGCGATGGCGATGGCGGGCCTCGTGGCTGTGCGGAACCAGATCGTTCGTTTCAGGCACGAGGCCCGCGCCGTGCCGCTTCAGTTCGCCGACCTCGGTGGCCGGGTGCGGTTACTGGTGCGTGGCCAGGAACGGCAGGAGGACGTCGGCCATCTCGTCGGGTACTTCCTCTGCGAGGTCGTGGCCGGCGTCGAAGACATGCCCGGTGACGTCGTGAGCCATGAGTCGCATCTGGGATTCGTTGCGGTCGCCGATGAACGCGGATCCGCCCAGCGCCAGGACCGGGACGTCCAGTTTCTTCTGTGCGGTCTGCCGGTTCTGTTCGGCGTCGACGAGCATGGCCCGGTAGATGGAGAGCATCGCGCGGATGCCGCCGGGCATGGAGTAGCAGCGTACGTATTCGTCCACCGCGTCGGGGGTGGCGGTGTCGGGTCGGCTGCGCTCGTACTTGATCATGTAGGTGATCAACTCGCGCTCGTGTCCGCTGATCAGCATCTCAGGGACGTCCGGCTGGAAGTAGAAACCCAGATGCCACAGGTGCATGCCGCTGGAGACGTTCTCGGGGGTGAGGGCCGTGTGGTCCTCGAAGCCGAATCCGGGAACAGTGCCTCGGCGAACACGAGAGCAGTGACGTGGTCGCGGTGGCGGGCGGCGAGCTGGTAGCCGATCACCGCTCCCCAGTCCTCACCCGCCACGGCATATGTCCGGTGTCCGAGATGGTTCATCAGCTCGGCGATGTCGTCGCTCATGGTCGCGGAGTCGTAGCCGTCCGACGGTCGGGCGGAGTCGCCGAGACCGCGGAGGTCCGGCACGACGACGGTGTAGTGGGGCGTCAGCTTGGGAACGAGGTAGCGCCAGTGGTAGCTGGTCTTTGGCACGCCGTGCAGGAGCACCACTGCGGGCCCGGACCCGGCTGTGCGGTAGTGCAGACTCGTTCCGTTCACGGCGGCTCGGCCCGTTCGGACGGGCGTTCCTTCGTGGTCGAACATCATGTTTTTCAACCTTCCTGGTGTGCGTTGCGATGCGGGTGTCAGCGGGCTTGCGCGGGATCGACGAGGGTCACCAGGCGGCTCGGGCCGGTGCCGTCCGCGGTCGTCCGGGCAGCGGAACCGCCGGCGGGGCGCAGGGTGACGTTCTCTGGGTAGAGCCGGCCGAGCAGGGCCAGCACGACGAGGTCGTCCTGACCAGTGGCGTCCAGGGTGACGTCGCCGGTCTGCGTCCACACCAGTCCCGGCGCGCGCGCAGCGCGGACCAGATATCGGCGGTGCCGGATGCGTCGCCTGCGGCGGGGTCTTCACGCTGGGCGAAGCGGTGGCCGCGCAGGGCTTGGCCGAGGTCGACGTGGGCGGTGGTGCCGTCGTGGGTGACGTCGATGCGGGCGGTGCGGGTCCCGTCGGCGACCGGTGCGGTGACGGGACGGGCGGAGAGCGGGCCGAATGTGGTGGTGGCGGGCGGCAGGTTCTCGACGAGGGTGCGGGGTGCGGCGTAGTAGTCCTGCACCTCGGCGACATACGTGGCGGCTTCACCGACCGCCGGGTCGGGGCGCCAGGTCAGCAGGTACCGGGGTGCGGACAGGGGCGGCCGGTCGAGGACGGCGGGCAGGGCGGTGCCGCCGCCCGCCTCGAAGCCGTAGCCGACCGGACCGGAGGCGCCGGTGACGACGTTGCGGGCGAAAGCCACGATGCTGGTGTGCCGGATTTGCCGCACCAGGAGTTCGGTGAGGAACGCGTCGCGGGCCGGTTCGGTGTGCCGCAGTCCGGTCGGGGTGATCAGGAGTTGGTGAAGGGCAGCAGGGCGTCGCGCAGCAGGACCATCTGGTGGAGCCACTCGTTGTAGAGCTGCATCGTGACCGGTCCACCGCGACGTCCGCGGAGCAGATCGGCTGCGGGCGGGGTGAGCAGGTGGCCGTAGCAGTGGCTGCGGACGACCAACGGGCCGGCGGGCAGTTGTACCGGATCGTTGAGCAGCCGCTCCAGGGCCTCGGTCGACCAGGAGGCAAGCTCCTGGCCGATCGTCTCGGCCTGGGCGCCCAGTTCGCGCGCTGCCGGGGCGCTGTCCGGGCCGAGGGACAGCGGGAGGGATGTCTCCCGGGTGCCGAGGGCGAGCGCCGCGCGGATCTGGCCCTCCAGCACCTCGCTGTCGGCGCTCGTGAGGGCGTTGTCGTCGATGATTCCCTGTAGCAGCGGCTCGGTGGCGGTGAAGAACTCGCGGGCGGTCAGGGTGGTGCCGGCCGTGGGGAAGGTGTTCCAGCGGCTTCCGCCGAGAGCGGGCGTACCCGGGATGGACGTGCGGGGCATGGGTCCTCCGAAGTCTTCGATCGAAGCGGGCGGGGCCGCCGGATCCCGTGTCCGGGCGGCACCGGCGGGTTTTCTGGATCGTCTGATACAGATTCCGGGCATGAAAAAGTCAGTCGAGGGCGGCCAGCGCGACCTCCACAAGGGGTTCGAGCGCGCGGACGTCCGGCGTGATCTTCGCGGAGACCAGCAGTCCGTTGAGGAGGGTGACGAGGAAAGCGGCGAGGGTGTACGGGTCGTGCCGCTTCGCGATCTCGCCTCGCTCCGCCGCGACCCGCAGCACTTCGGCGAGCGCGTCCCGGCTGGCGTCCTGCATGTCGCGCACGGTGCGCCGGGTCGCCGCGTCCTCCGGCAGGCGCTCGCAGGCGGCATTGACCACCAGGCAACCCCGGCCGTCGTCCTCCACGGCGATCCGGACCCGCTCGACCAGCACCGTGCGGATCGCCGACCGGGCGTCCGCTCCCTCCTCCAGACTGCGCAGTGCGGCCGCCGCGAGGGTGGTGCGGTAGTGCTCCAGCGCCGCCCGGTACAGGCCGTCCTTGTCGCCGAACGCGGCATACAGGGACCCCTGCCCGATCCCCAGGTGCCCGGTCAGGTCGCGCACCGAGGTGGCCTCGTAGCCGCGCGTCCAGAACAGCTCCATCGCGCGGCTCACCGCCGCTTCCGTGTCGAACTCCCGGGTCCTTGCCATGACCCCCACCGTAGCTATCTGGATCGTACGATCAAAAAAGAGCCTGTGGCCGCCCGGCCATTCACTGACCCGCGGGTCGGCCTCACGGCTGCTCGTCGTCGGCGTCCACGGCGGTGTCCGGGCCGCGCAGCGGGCGCAGGGCTGGATTTGATGTCGAACAGGTAGCGGCCCAGGAAGTCGATATGCCGCTCCTTGAGCGGGGAGAGGCGGGCGACGTCCTCGTCCTTGATGTCGTGGCCCTCGGCGCGAAACTGGGCGACAGTCGCGTCCAGGGTGCACGTATTTCACCGCACAACGGCATTGATGACCAGGTCGAAGGCGGTGAGCTGGTCCTCCTGCCCTTGCGGTACGCCTGCCGGATCCGGATCTCCTCCACCTGCTCCATGGCCCGCACCATCGCCGTACCTGTCGACTTCGTCGGCGGAGTACGCAGCCGCTCCAGCTCGGAGACCCGATTGCCCTCCGGCACCACCAGCAGCTCAGCCAGCGCTGCGCGAGCGATGACGCGGCGCGGGTTACCGCCTCGTACAAGCGCCGCTCGGCAACCGTCCGGGCCGGGCAGCGGCACCCGCTTCTTCCGCAGCCACGTCACCGCGTGGTTGAACAGCGACCACCGGCCCCTCGGCGTGCGTCCACGCCCGCCCGTACAGGAAGCTGCGGAGCTATCGACGATCTTCCCCCGCACCAGGCCGATCACGTGTGCTCGGCGAGCATGATCGTTATAACCGGGATTTCCTGTACCTCAACTCACACCGGGTCTACCGGGATCTCTTCCTCCAACGGCACGGCCCCGAGCTTCGCGGCTGACCCGGGCACGCCCACCGGATACGCCCTGTTGGACCGTCCGTGTGCGGACGCGGAACGGCGCGGACGTTACCTCATCGCGCCGCGTGTCGACCGTGATGGCCACGTGGCGGAAATCCACCGGCACCGAATCCGCCGTTCACGGGACGCACTCATGGCGGTCGCGAGCGCTCAGGACTCGGAGATGATGCCGCCGAGCTGGTAGGCGGCGTGTCCGGCGAGTTTGGCGGTGCCGCGGTCGTAGCGCTGGGTGGTGACGGGCGAGGCGTGGCCGAGGAGTTGCTGGACGCGTTCGATGGGGGTTCCGGCGTCCAGGAGGAGGGTGGCGGCGGTGGCGCGCAGGACGTGGGGGGTGAGGCGGGCGGGGTCGATGCCGGCGGCGCGGGCGGCGCGGCGCAGGGCGGTGGTCTGCCGCCACCGGTCGAAGGTTTTGCCGTCTTCGCGGAGGATGAGGGGGTCGGTGCCGTTGCGGTCGTGCAGGAGCGGGTCGACCAGCGCGCGGACCGCAGAGGGGGACGCGGATCATCGTGCCGCCCTTGACGCGGAAGCGGACGACGGTGTGGCCCGATTCGGTGCCGATGCGGTCGATGGTGAGGTTTTCCAGTTCGGCGGCGCGCAGGCCGGTGCCGGCCAGCAGGGCGACGGCGGCGGCGTCGGCGGGGTGGCGGGCGGCGATGGCGTGGGCTCCGGCCAGCAGTGCGGCGGCTTCGGTGCGGGTGAGGGCGGGGGTGGCGCCGTCGCGGGACACCTCGGGCCGTTCGAGGTGCTGGGTGGGGTTGCGGTTGATGACGTGGCGGCGGGTGGCGTAGCGGTAGAGCGAGGCCAGGTGCGACAGGCGGCGGGCGACGGTGGCCGGGGCCAGGGGCCGTCCGCCGCGGTTGAGGCGGGCGGCGGCGCCGGTGGCGGTGCCCAGCTCGTCGGCGTAGGCGCCAGTGCGTCTTCGGTGACCTGCCACAGCCCGGCGCCGGGCGCGGTCTGCTGGAGCCAGCGGGCGAACGCGGCGGTGTCGGCGAGCCGGGTGCGGCGGGTGGCGGCGGTCTTGCGGTGCGCAGCCACGCCGCGACCGTCGGCCAGCTCGCGCCGGGCCCGG
>NZ_MKJY01000005.1 GCF_001942465.1 Actinomadura sp. CNU-125 | reverse complement strand
CGAGCGCCGCCATGGCGGCGCGGCCGCGGGGCTCGGCGCGGTCGAGCACCACGGAGCGGTGGCCCGCGTGCAGGAGGCGGTAGAAGCCCGGGTCGCCGCGGCGGGCGCCGTCCGGGCGCCGACGGCGTGTCCACCTTCCACGACGCGCGAGCCCGCGAGCCCGAGCAGGTGCGCGCACAGCGGCCCCGCCCACAGCGCGCTGAAGTCGACCACGAGGAGCCCCTCGACGGGACGCGGGGTCAGCGGGGACGGGACGGGCGGGCGGCGCGTCCGTTCGACGGGACCGGCCGCGACGCCGAGCAGTTCCGCGCGTTCGGCCAGTTCGGCGCCGGGGTGCGCGCGCAGCCACGCGGACACGGCGGGCCACGGGTCCGGCGGGAGCTCGGCACCGATCACGGCGCCGAGCAGCGCGGGGTCGTCGGGGCGGGCGCAGGACACGGCCGCCCATCCGTCGCGGTCGGCAGCAGCGCAGGAGCCCCCGGCCGAGACCGTGCCGCCGCGCCGGTGCCCGGTGAAGGCGGCGCGTTCGGCCAGCAGGCGCGGGCCGTCCACCGGGACCGGCAGCGTCGCCGCCAGCTCCCGCGCGTCCGGGCGCCGTGGCCCGGCGGCACCAGGGGCGGGCCGCCCGGACGTCCCGTCAGCGCGACCACGCCGCTCGCCGCCCACTCGACCTGCCCGGACATGCGCCGACGATACACTCTGCGCCCCTGCCCGATCTTGATCGAAAGGGAGCCCGGTGATCGTCTCGATCGAGGACCTCGCCGACGGCGCGGCGGGTGCGCCGCTGCTCGACCCGGACGGCGCCCCGTGCGACCCGCTCGTGGCCGTCGACCTGTCGGGCGGCACCCCGGCGGCGCGCGGACGGGCGGCGCGCGCGGCGCTCGACGAGATCGCCTCCTCGTCGGGTTGGGCGACGCCCCCGACCTCGCGGGCGCGCTCGACCTGACGCTCGCGACCGCCGATACGGGACGCGCGGGCGTGACCGTCGCCGACCCGGGGGAGCGGCTCGCGGCGATCGGCGCGGCCGTGGACGCGAACCCGCGCGCCGCGCTGGTGCTGCGCGAGGTGCTGCGGGCGTCCGAGGGCCTGCCGGTTCCCGCGGCCCTCGACGTCGAGTCGTACGCCTACTCAACGCTGCTCGGCGGGGCGGAGTTCGCGCGGTGGCTCCGCGCGCGGGGGCCGCGCCCCCTCCCGCCGGAGGCCGCCGAGCCCGTCCTGGTGGAGCGCGCGGGCGACCGCCTGCACGTGACGCTGAACCGGCCGGAGCGACGCAACGCCTACGGACGGCAGGTGCGCGACGCCCTCGTGGACGCCCTGCGGGTGGCGCTGCTCGACGACGGGGTCGACCGGATCGTCCTCGACGGGGCGGGGCCCGCGTTCTGTTCCGGCGGCGATCTCGACGAGTTCGGCACCGCGCCCGATCTCGCGACCGCCCACCACGTCCGGACGCGCGCCGTGCGGGCGGCGCGCTGCACCGGCTCGCGGACGCGCGGAGGTGCGGGTGCACGGCGCGTGCGTGGGCGCGGGCGTTGAGCTGCCCGCGTTCGCGGGCCGGGTGGTCGCCCGGCCGGACGCGGTGTTCCGGCTGCCGGAGATCGCGATGGGGCTGATCCCGGGCGCGGGCGGGACGGTGAGCCTGCCGCGCCGGATCGGGCGGCACCGCACCCTTTATATGGCGCTGACCGGCGAGGCGATCGGCGCGGACACCGCCCTCGCGTGGGGGCTGGTCGATGAGATCGCCGCGGCGGATCCCGTCCGCTGAAGCCTGCGGAGGCTTGCTCTAACTTAACGAGAATACTAATCTCGCGTCCGAGAACATTGATGTCGGCGTGCTCGTCCGGCCTGCTGTGGAGGTGGCGCTTGGTGGACCTGGCCTTCACCGACGACCAGGAGGCGCTGCGCGAGAGCCTCCTCGATTTCTTCGAGAGCGAGGCGCCTCCGGACGTGGTTCGCGCGGCCGAACCGCTCGGGTTCGATGCCGACCTGTGGCGCAAGGTCGTGGAGATGGGGCTCCCGGCGATCCCGGTGCCCGCCGAGCGGGGCGGGGGCGGCGCCGGGCTCATGGAGCTCGCCATCGCCGCCGAATGCCTGGGACGCACGCTGGCGCCGGTGCCGCTGATCGAGGCCGCCGCCGCGACCGCCCTGCTGGCGGAGGTCGCGCCGGACGGTCCGTGGAAGGGCGGCGGCCGTCGCGGGCGACCTGCTGCCGACGATCTCGCCGGCGCCCGGTCACCGGTGCCGCCGCCCGGCTCGTCCCGGCCGGGGCGGTCGCCGTCGTGGTCGTCGCGCTGCGCGGCGACGCGCTCGTCGCGGTCCCCGCGCGCCCGAACCGCCGGGCGCGGCCGTCCCGAACCTCGTGCCATGCCGGTCGCCGACCGCGCGCTGGACGACGGCGAGACGATCGTCCTCGCGGAGGGCCCGGCCGCCGTCGCCGCGCACGCGGGCGCCGTCCGCCGCTGGGAGGCGCTGACCGCCGCGGCGCTGACCGAGCTCGCCGCCCGGGCGCTCGAACTCGGCGTCGGCTACGTCACCGGACGCGCGCCTTCGGCATCCTCATCGGTGGATTCCAGACGGTCCAGCACCGGCTGGCCGACGACGCGACGGCGCTGGAGGGCGCGCGGCTGCTCGCCCGCAAGGCGGCGTGGGCGCACGACACCGGGGAGCCGGACGCGGGCGCCCTGGCGACGATGGCGCTGCTGTTCGCGGCCGAGACCGCGTTCACCACCGCCTCCGACAGCCTGCACATGCACGGCGGCTACGGCTACACCCTCGAATACGACGTGCAGCTGTACTTCCGGCGCGCCAAGGCGTGGCCGCTCGTGGCCGGTGACCCGCGCGCCGCCTACGCGGGCCTGCCGCGCCGCCTCTACGGCGATGCGGCCCCGACCACGGCAGGGGTGTGACGATGGATTTCCGCGAGTCCGACGAGCTGGCCGCGCACCGCGGCGCCGCGCGCGCCTGGGTCGAGGCGAACGTCCGGCCCGAATGGGTCGGGGAGCAGCGCCGCAGCGGCTGCCACCAGACGATGGAGCTGCACGAGCGGCTCGCCCGCGACGGCATCCTCGCCGCCGGCTGGCCGAAGGAGTACGGCGGCGGCGACGTCGACCCCGACTACGCGCGCGCCGTCTTCGACGAGTGCGCCCGCGCCGGCCTGCACTTCGACGGCTGGTCGACTACGTCGATGGTGCTGCACACGATCATGCACGTCGGCACGGAGGAGCAGAAGCTCCGGTACCTGCCCGGCGCGCTGCGCGGCGAGATCCTGATCGCCCTCGGCTACAGCGAGCCCGACTCCGGCTCGGACGTGGCGGCGGCGAAGACGACGGCCGTCCGCGACGGCGACGCGTGGGTCGTCGACGGCCAGAAGATGTTCACCAGCACCGCGCAGGTCTGCAGCCACGTGTTCGTCCTGGCCCGGACGAACCCGGACGCGCCCAAGCACGCGGGGCTGTCGCTGCTGCTGGTGCCGACGGACGACCCCGGCTTCGAGTGCCGCCCGATCTACACGCTCGGCGGCCAGGTCACCAACGCCACCTTCTATTCCGGTGTCCGCGTCCCGGAGACGGCGCTGATCGGCGAGGTCGACGCGGGCTGGAACGTCATGCGGGTGGCGCTGGTGTACGAGCGGGGCGTCTCCGGGCCCACGTCCGTCGACTGGTCGTTCGCCCCGGACCTCGCCGCGTGGGCGGCGGGCGCGCGCCGTCCCGACGGGACGGCCGTCCTGGACGACCCGCTGGTCGCCGAGCGGATCGGCCGGATCGCCGTCGAGGAGGAGGTCTCCCGGCTGCTGGGCGGCTGGATGAACTGGCACGCCGCGAAGGGCGGCGTCCCGGGCCCCGAGGGGTCCATGCGCAAGCTCTACTGGAGCGAGTCCGGGCAGCGTCACCTCGCCGACGCGCTCGACGTCCTCGGCGCCGAGGGCGTGCTGTCGCCCGAGCCCCGGACGCCCCCGCGGGCGGAGTGTTCGAGCACGAGTTCCGGGCCGCCGCGGTCACCACGATCTACGGCGGGACCAGCGAGGTGCTCCGCGACATCATCGCCGAACGGCACCTCGGCCTCCCGCGCAGCCGCCCGCAGGTCAAGCCGGCGCGGACGTCGGGCACCGGATGAGCGACCCCCTTTCCACCTCCGGAGGCCGGAACCCGGCCTCCGTCCTTCGAACAGGAGCGGATCCGATGGCGGACGACCTCGATAAAGCCGACTTCTTCCGGGGCGACGAGCTCAACGTCGACCCTTACCCGTATTTCGACGCGCTGCGCGGCAAGTGCCCGGTGACCCGCGAACCCAATCACGGCGTCATGATGGTGACCGGATACGACGAGGCCATCGAGGTGCTGCACGACTCGGAGACGTTCTCCTCGTGCGTCTCGGTGACCGGCCCGTTCCCCGGCTTCCCCGTGCCGATCGAGGGCGACGACATCACCGACCTGATCGAGGAGCACCGCGACAAGCTGCCGATGAGCGACCAGCTGCCCACGCTGGACCCGCCCGTCCACACCGCGCACCGCAGCCTGCTGATGAAGCTGATCACCCCGAAGCGCCTCAAGGAGAACGAGGAGCAGATGGGGCGGCTCGCCGACGGCCTGCTCGACACCTACCTCGACGGGACGGGCGGCGAGTTCATCCGCGGGTTCGCCGGGCCGTTCACCCTGCTCGTCATCGCCGACCTCCTCGGCGTCCCCGACGAGGACCTGCCGGACTTCCGCGAGCAGTTCAACCTGCAGGAGAACACCGGCACCATCGGCAGCACCGACGACATGAGCCTCGCGCACACGCCGCTGGCGTTCCTGTACGAGCGCTTCGCCGCCTACATCGAGGACCGCCGCCGGTCGCCGCGCGGCGACGTGCTCACCGGCCTGGCGAGCGCGACGTTCCCGGACGGCTCGACCCCCGAGCCGATCGAGTCGGCGAAGGTCGCCGCGAACCTCTTCGCGGCGGGCCAGGAGACGACTGTCCGGCTCCTCGGCACCGCGCTGAAGGTGATCGCCGAACGCCCCGACGTGCAGGCGTACCTGCGCGAGGACTACGGCCGCATCCAGAACTTCGTCGAGGAGACGCTGCGCCACGAGAGCCCGATCAAGGGCGACTTCCGGCTGTCGCGCGTCCCCACGACGATCGGCGGCGTCGACGTCCCCGCCGGGACCACCGTCATGGTGGTGAACGGGGGAGTGAACCGCGACCCCCGCAAGTTCGAGGACCCGGAGAAGTTCGACCCGGCCCGCGCCAACGCCCGCCACCACGTGGCGTTCGGGCGCGGCATCCACACCTGCCCCGGCGCGCCGCTCGCCCGCGCCGAGGGCCGCGCCGCGATCGAGCGGATCCTGGACCGCACGTCCGACATCCGCGTCTCCGAGAGCAAGCACGGCCCCGCGGACGACCGCAAGTACAAGTACGTCCCGACCTATATCCTCCGGGGCATCACCAGCCTGCACCTGGAGTTCACCCCGAAGGGGGGAGAGGCCCGATGAAGGTCACGATCGACGAGGACCGCTGCGCGGGCCACGGAGTCTGCTGCTCCACGTGCCCGGAGGTCTTCGACCTCAACGACGACGGCTACGCCGTCGTCCGCGTGCCGGTGATCCCCGCCGAGCACGAGGAGCGGGTGCACGCCGCCGTCCGCAACTGCCCGGAGCGCGCGATCACGGCCGAGTGAGACGACCACCGAGGCGGGGCTTTCCGGAATGATCCGGGAAGCCCCGCCTTCGTGTCGCCGCCCGCCGGGCGTGAGCCGTCCCAACGCCCGGCCGTGAAGCACCAGGTGCGCAAGCGCCTGCGCAGAACCGATTGTGTGCCGAAACAGTCTTTTATCGGCGATGCCTTCGAGGCTCCAGAATCCGGCTTGGTCGGATTATTCTCCTATAGCGGAATGTAATTCTCGTCTATCGAGAGTTGCACAATCCTTCCGTGTCGGCACGACGACGTGCTGGATCGGCGCCCGTTTCCGGAAGACCCCGGCCCTTCGCGGCCGCTGAGTCGCCGCGCATGAACGGAGACGCCCCGGCTCATCCAGCGGGACTCCCGCGCCCTCCCGCCCCGACCGGCATCGCAACGGACCTGGAGCACGCCATGAACGACAACACCCCTGCAGGAAACGCCGCCCCCGGAATCGATCGCAGGCGGCTGCTCGGCGCCGCCGCGGTCGGCGGGCTCGGCCTCGCCGCCGGCCTGCCGTCCGGGCGCGCCCGGGCCGCGACGAGCCCGTCCCGGGTCCCCGTCACCGAGCAGCGGGAGCGCGCCGTCGTCGTCGGGTCCGGCTTCGGCGGCGGCGTCACCGCGCTGCGGCTCGGCCTCGCCGGAGTGCGGACGCTCGTGCTGGAACGCGGACGCCGATGGGAGACCGGGCCCAACGCCGACACCTTCTGCCGCATGGCGAACATCGACGGACGGTCGTCTTGGCTGACGACCGAGAGCGGCATCCCCGGCGTCCCGGGCACGTGGGAGCCCTACACGGGCGTGATCGAGACCGTGCAGGGCGACGGCATGACCGTCCAGTGCGGCTCCGCGGTCGGCGGCGGCTCGCTGACCTACCACGGCATGACCCTGCAGCCGTCCGAGGCGGCCTTCGCCGCGTCCATGCCGACGATGGCCGACGACTACCTCGCGCTGAAGTGGTGGGCGTACCCGCTCGTCTCGCGGATGCTGCGGATCACGACCGTCCCCGACGACGTCCTGGCCGCCGACCCGTACCGGTCGTCGCGGCTGTTCCTGGACGTGGCGCCCGACGCCGGCCTGGAGACGTTCCGAGTGCCGCTGCCCATCGACTGGAGGTACGCGCGGGGGGAGCTGGAGGGACGGTACGAGCCGACCTACACCACCAGCGACCTGACCTTCGGGGTGAACAACGGCGGCAAGCACTCCATCGACGTCACTTACCTCGCCGCCGCCGAGGCGACCCGGCGGGTCGAGACCGCGCCGCTGCATGTGGTCCGTGACCTGTCGATGGACGGTCAGAAGCGCTGGGTCCTGGAGGTCGACCGCATCGACACCGGCGGTGTCGTGCAGGAGCACAAGCGCATCATCGCCGACGCGGTGTTCCTCAACGCGGGGTCGCCCGGCACGACCCGGCTCATGGTCAAGGCGAAGGCGAAGAACCTCGTGCCCGACCTGCCCGACGCCGTCGGTACGAAGTGGGGCAACAACGGCGACCGGATCTACGCCTGGGTCCAGATGGACGGCGACCCCGGACGGCCGCAGGGCGGCCCCGCGTGCGTGGGCGGCCGCGTGGCCGACAGCCCCATCCCGTACACGATCATCCACGCCGGGTCCCCCATGCTGCCGCCGGACGGCACGAAGATGATGACCGTGGTCGGGTACGGCGTCGTGAACCCGACCGGCACCTGGGCCTATGACGCCGCCGCCGACGATGCCAAGCTGACCTGGGACCCCGCGGGTGACGCCGACCTGCAGGCCCTGGTCCGCGCGCGGATGAACGAGATCGCCCGGGTCGGCGGCGGCATGATGATCGACAGCGACGCGGAGAAGCCGTCGACGTGGCACGCCCTCGGTGGCGTGCCCATGGGCGACGCGGTCGACGGCATCGGCCGCGTCCTCGGCCACCGCGGCCTCTACGTCCTGGACGGCGCCCGCATCCCGGGCTCCACCGGCGACTGCAACCCGTCCATGACCATCGCCGCCCTCGCCGAGCACAGCATGGCCGGCATTCTCCGCCAGGACCTCGGCAGCGTGTTCTGACCCGCAAGGGAAACGACGGCGTCCCCCTCTCCCGGCAAGTAGGGAGAGGGGGACGCCGGTTCCGGGGGAGTCAGCCGTTGCGCAGCCGCTCGGCGGCCAGCTTCCGCAGGTCGTCGGTCTTGATCTTCGAGCTGCCGGTGAGGGCGATGTCGTCCTCGGCGAAGAACAGCACGTGCCGCGGCACCTTGTAGCTCGCCAGCCGCTCCTTCAGGAAGGCGCGCAACTCCCCGGCGTCGCGGGACGCGCCGTCGTGCGGGACGACGCAGCCGACGACGACCTCGCCGAGGGTGTCGTGCGGGACGCCGACGGTGTGCGTCACCTTGACGGCGGGATGGGCGGCGAGCGCCTCGTCGACCTCGCGCGGCGACACGTTCGCGCCGCCCGTCTTGATGATGTCGGTGAGGCGGCCCGTCCAGAACAGCCGGCCGTCGGCGTCGAGGCGGCCGCCGTCGCCGGTGTGGAAGAACCCCTCGGCGTCGAGCGTCTCGTCGAGGGGCGTGCCGAGGTAGCCGAGCATCAGCGTGGGTCCCTTCACGCAGATCTCGCCGGCCTCCCCGCGCGGGACGACCACGCCGGTCAGCGGATCGACGACCTTGACCGTGTTGCCCGGGAACGGCACGCCGCTGCTGCCCGCGTGGACGTCGTCCGGCGTGTCCGCCGGATAGCCCGTCGTGATCGTGAACGTCTCGGTGTTGCCGTAGGCGTGGCCGGGCTCGAACCACTTCGACGACACGGTCGGGTGCTTCGCGAGCGGGGTGTCGAAGTCCACGAACCGGAGGCTGCTCAGGTCGGCTTCGCCGTAGCCGGACGCGCCTTCGAGCTGGGCCCACTGGTGCGGCCAGGCCAGCGGCATGTTGACCCGTTCGGCCTGCATCAGTTCGAGCGCCTCCTCAGGGTCGAACGTCGCCTGCAGGACGAGCGAACCGCCCGCGGCCAGGGTCGTCCCGATCGCCATGCCGAAGTTGCCGGACCAGAAGAACCCGTTCGCCGTCCAGCAGCGGACGCGGTCGTCCGGGCCGACCCCGTACATGCGGCGGAACCGCCACAGCTGGACGGCGATGCCGCGGTGGGCGTTCAGGATCCCCTTCGGCAGGCTCGTGGAACCGGACGAGAAGAACAGCGCCGCCGTGTCGCTCGGCCGCACGGCCTCGGCCGCCGCCTCGATCAGGTCGGGCGGTTCCGCGTCACCGCGCTGCAGGAACTCGTCCCACCCGGCGATCCCCGGGGCGGGTTCCCCGACCGCGGCGAGGTGCCGCAGCAGCGGGTACTTCGCCGACCGCAGCGGCACCGACGCCGCCTCGCCGATGCCCGGTTCCAGCCCGGTCAGGACGGCCGCGAAGTCCTTCCCCGCGACCGTCCGCTCGAACAGCAGGACCGACACGCCCGAAACGCGGAGCAGGTGGTCCAGCTCGGACGGCGTCGAGAACGTGCTGAGCGCGACGGCGACGCCTCCGGCGAGCGACGTCCCGAACACCGCCGCGAGCCATTCGGGACGGTTCGTCATGAGGACGCCGACGCGGCCGTCCTTCCCGACGCCGCACGCCCGCAGCGCGCGCGCCACCTCCAGTGCGCGGTCCCACAGTTCGGCGTACGTCCAGCGGACGTCGCCGTCCGCCGCGCGCAGGACGAGCGCCTCGCGCGCGGCGTACTCGGTCGTCACCGCGCGCAGGAACCCGGGCAGCGTCAGCGGCCCGAGGCCGGGTTCGTCGGCGAGCGGCGGGCCCGCCGCGATCGATGGGGGTGCGTTGATCGTCTCGGCGCCCATGGGGCATCTCCTCGGCGCTTCTCAGGGACGGGTCAGAGCGGGAGTTCGATCTCGGCGGTGCAGCTCACCAGCACACCGCCCTGCTGGTCGGTGAGGCGCAACTCGACCTGGACGAGCGGCACACCCCACGCCGTCTCGCGCTCCTTGCCGCTCACCTCGGCGTCGAAGTAGGTCGCGTCGCCCTCGAACGCGGGCCCGCGGAAGTCGGCCTTGGAGTGGCGGACCATGCCGTCGTTCCCGGCCCAGTAGGCGAGGTAGTCGGTGCACCAGGCGCCCATCGTGGCGCCGTAGCCGTAGGCGCGCGCCATCCCGACCTCGCTCGCGCGGTCGGCGTCGATGTGCCCGCGGGACGGCCCGACGTACAGCCCGTCGCGCTTGCGCGGGTCGATCTCGGCGCCCTCCTCGTCGAAGGCGAAGTCGGCGCCCCAGCCCGGGTCCTGGTTGATCCAGGGGTCCTCGACGCCTTCGGGCGCGACCCAGCCGAAGGTGCCCCAGATGTTGAACAGGAAGGCCCGGTACTCGGTGGTGAAGGTCGCGATGCTGTGCGGGCCGATGACCCGGCGCGGCAGCCGGTCGCCGACCTCGACCTCGTCGAAGCGGGGCGAGACGCCCGCCCGGTTCGACAGGATCCAGTCGTGCCGCACCTTCGCGACCTCGTCCAGCTCGGCCTGCGTCCAGCGCTTGATCTCGCCGAGCCGGTTCTCGTACATGCCGCGCTTGCGCGCCTCGGCGGACAGGTAGCGGATCGCGGTCGAGCGTTCCTTCGCCACGAGGTGCCCGTGCTGGTTCGTGTGGGTCGTGTCGCCGCGAGAGAACATCGTGGGTCCGGCGAACTTGGTCTCCGCGACCTTGTAGTCGTGGAACCGGCGCTCCTGGTACAGCTTGTCGCCGGGACGCACGCGGGCCCCGTAGAACCACCATTCCTCGCCGCCGAAGATCAGGTGGCTGCCGGGGATGTGGCCCACGCAGGCGGGCTGCGCGCCGTGCCCGTAGTCCAGGCCCACCGCGATGGACTGCGGCGCGACGATCCCGCCGAACTCCGACTCGCGCGCGAACTTCTCGTTCCAGTGCAGCGGGTTGGGATAGTCCATCGCCATGACCCAGCGGCGGATGTCGGAGGCGCTGCACGGTTCCCACAGCTGCGCGCCGCCGACCGGCTTGCCGACGCGGTGCTCGACGTCGGACAGGTCGAGTTCGGTGATCTCCGGTTCGCTCGGATCCGTGGTCACTGGTGCTCCCCTCAGCGGTTGACGTCGACGACGATGCGGCCGCGGACCCGCCGTTCCAGGAGCCGGACGGCCGCGGGCACCGCCTCGGCGAGCGCGATCTCCTCGGTCATCGCGTCCAGGAGCCGCGGGTCCAGATCGCGGGCCAGGCGTCCCCAGGCGGCGACGCGCCGCTCGCGGGGCGCCAGCACGCTGTCGACGCCGAGCAGCGACACGCCCCGCAGGATGAAGGGGGCGACGGAGGCGGGGAAGTCCATGCCCTGCGCGAGCCCGCACGCGGCGACCGCGCCGCCGTAGCGGGTCTGCGCGCAGGCGTTGGCGAGGGTGTGGCTGCCCACGGTGTCGACGACGCCCGCCCAGCGTTCCTTCTGCATGGGCTTGCCCTTCTCGGCGAGCCCGGCGGCGTCCAGCACCGTCGAGGCGCCGAGCCGGCGCAGGTAGTCCGCCTCGCCGTCCTTCCCGGTCGAGGCGGCCACGGTGAAGCCCGCCGCCGCGAGCAGCGCGATCGCGACGCCGCCGACGCCGCCCGTCGCGCCCGTCACCAGGACCTCGCCGCCGTCCGGGGCGACGCCGCCGTCCAGCAGCGCGGCCACGCACAGGCTCGCGGTGTACCCGGCGGTGCCGATCGCCATCGCCTGCCGCGCGGTGAAGGCGTCCGGCAGCGGGACGAGCCAGTCGCCGTTCAGCCGCGCCTTCTGGGCGAGCCCGCCCCAGTGCGACTCGCCGACGCCCCAGCCGTTCAGGACGACGCGGTCGCCTTTCTTCCAGTCCGCGTGCGCGCTTTCCGTGACGACGCCCGCGAGGTCGATGCCGGGCACCATCGGGAATTTCCGGACCACGGGGGATTTGCCGGTGATCGCGAGCGCGTCCTTGTAATTCAGCGTCGAGTATTCGACGTCGATGTGGACGTCCCGTCCGGGAGAGCCGACTCCTCCAGGTCCGTGACCTCGGCCGACTGGCCGGTGTCGTCCTTCGTGATGAGGGTCGCCGAGAACATCGGAGAAGCAGTCCTTCCTGGAGCGTGCGGAGTTGGTGCGGTCGCCGGGTCGACGGTCGTCAATGCCATCGGACGGTCCGCGAACTATCGGCATGCGCACTCGCGGCGATGCGCGTCCGCGCACATGCATGTGTCATTCGAAGTAATTGAGAACACAATTCTCAGTGAATGAGCATGAGGCTTGCATGGATGGGGTTCGCCGTCAACCCCCGCCCCGCGGCCCCGCCCGGGCGTCCGTCCGAACGTCCGTCCGGGGCTCTCCGTCCACCCGCGATCCGCCCCGAACCCGGGTGCACGGAGGGTGGCGGGAGGACGGCATGGCGTGTGCGCGACGTCGTCACCTGCGGGAACTCCGATTCTCTCCATCCGTGATGGCTCTTGTGATCAGTGAGAGCAAGCGTTACATTCCTTACAAGTATTGACAGCACGGGAGATTCCGCGGTGACACAAGAGACGCGCTATACCGGCGCCCCGGCGATCGGGCTCGCCGACGGATGGAGCCTGGAACGGCTCACCGCACCGAGCCGGCTGTTCGGCGCGAACGGGCTGCGCACCGGCCCGGACGGCCGCGTCTACGTGGCGCAGGTGGCCGGCAGCCAGATCAGCGCGCTCGACGTCGACACCGGCGCGCTGGAGACCGTCAGCGCGCAGGGTTCCGACATCGTCGCGCCCGACGACGTGGCCTTCGACGAGTCGGGCGACCTGTTCGCCACCGAGTACTACGACGGACGCGTGAGCGTGCGCGGCGCGGACGGCCGCACCCGGGTGCTCCGCGACGACGTGCCCGGCGCGAACGGCATCACCTTCCACCGGGGCCGGCTCTTCATCGACGAGTGCCGGATCGGCGGCCGCCTCATGGAGTTCGACCTCGGCGGCGGCGCGCCCCGGGTGATCCTGGACGAGCTGCCGCTGCCCAACGCCATGGAGTTCGGGCCGGACGGCAAGCTGTACTACCCGCTCCTCGGCAGCAACGAGATCTGGCGCGTCGACCCGGACGGCGGCGAACCCGAGCGGGTCGCCGCCGACCTGGGCGTCCCGGACGCGGTGAAATTCGACGCCGCAGGACGCATCGTCTCCACCCAGGTCGGCAGCGGGGAGGTGCTGCGCATCGATCCCCGCAACGGCGAGCGCACCGTCCTCGCCAAGCTCTCGCCCGGCCTCGACAACCTGACGTTCGTCGGGGACCGACTCTTCGTCTCCGACTTCACCGGGTCCATCACCGAGATCCTCGGCGAGGGCCGGACCCGGGCGGTGCTGCCGGGCGGCCTGACCTGGCCGCTCGACCTCACCGTGGGTGCCGACGGCACGCTCTACATCGCCGACGGCATGTTCTTCTACGCCGTCCCGCCGGGCGGCGGCGGGCCGCGCATGCTGGACATGGCCTTCAACCCCGGCTGGCCCGGCTACGTCCGCGGCGCGACCGCGGTCGGTGACGGCGAGTTCGTCGTGACGACCTCGCTCGGCCAGATCGCGAGATGGCGGCCCGGCAGCGGCGAGCACACCGTGCTGGCCGGCGGAACCGAGCCGTTCGACCAGCTCTACGGCGTGGCCGTCGCACCGGACGGCGCCGTCGTGGCCGCCGAGCTCGGCACCGGCCGCGTCGTGTCGGTACGCGACGGCCAGGTGAGCACCCTCGCCTCCGGGCTGGACCGGCCGATGGGCGTGACGTTCGGCGCGGACGGCGCCTGCCTGGTCTCCGAGTCCGGCGCCGGGCGCGTCGTCTCGGTCACCGGCTCCGGCACCGACACCGTCGCCGACGGCCTCGACACCCCGCAGGGCGTCCTCGCCCGCGGCGGGCGGCTCACGATCGTGGACGCGGGCGCCAAGTCCCTCATCGAGGTCGACCTCGGCAGCAAGGCCCGCACCACGATCGCCCGCGACCTGCCCGTCGGCGCCCCGCTCGGGGAACCCCCGAAGCCCCTCAAGGGGCTGATGCCGTTCACCGGGCCGCAGGGCCTGTTCGCCGGGATCGCCGCCGGGCCGGACGGCACCCTCTACGTCTCCGCCGACGCCGAAGGCAGCGTCCTGGCCGTCCGGAAGGAAGGTTGAGCCGACCCATGCAGAATGACTTCCTCGGACTGGACGGACGCGTCGTCATCGTCTCCGGCGCGGGCGGCGGCGGCATCGGCACCGCGGTGACCGCCATGGCGGCGCGCGCCGGGGCCACCGTGCTCGCGGTGAGCCGGTCCCCGGAGAACCTCGAACGGCACGTCGGCCCGCTCGCGGCGGAGGGCCTCGCGGTCGTGCCGGTCGCGGCCGACGCCTCGACCGACGAGGGCATCGCGACCGTGATGGACGCCGCGGGCAAGGCGGACGGCGAACTGCACGGGCTCGTCAACGTCGCGGGCGGCGCCGCCCCGGCCACCTGGATGCGGTCGACCCGCGTGAACCGGGAGGACTGGCGGGCGCTGTTCACGCAGAACCTCGAAACGATGTTCTTCATGAGCCGCGCGGTCGCCGCGGAGCTGAAGGAGCAGGGCCGTCCGGGATCGATCGTGTCGATCTCCTCGATCAGCGGCATGAACACGGCGCCGTACCACATCGGTTACGGCACGGCGAAGGCCGCGCTGGTCGCGGCGACCCGCACGATGGCCGTCGAGCTGGCCCTCGACGGCATCCGGGTGAACGCCGTCGCGCCGGGCGTGACCGAGACGCCCGCGTCCGGGACCTACGTCGACCAGGACGCCGACCGCGACCGCCGCGCCATCGCGATGGGGCGGCGCGGGCGTCCGGAGGAGCAGGCGGGCGCGATCCTGTTCCTCCTCTCGGACCTGTCCACCTACATAACGGGGCAGACGATCCTCGTCGACGGCGGCCTCAACCTCAAGTGGAGCCACCTCGCCGCCGACAACACCACGCTCTTCCTCAAGGACGAGTCGTTCCGCGCGGCGATCACGCGGGAGTAGCGCGCGCCCGACCGTCCGGCATCACCCGCACCGATCATCTCCTGACGGAGTTGGAGCACGTCATGAGCGAAACCCTCGAGAACACCCGGGCACCGGCCGAGCCGCTGTCGGAGCCCATGACGATCGGCGTGGAGGCGTACACCTCGCGGGAGTACGCGCGGGCCGAGGGCGACCGGCTGTGGGCCAAGGTGTGGCAGCAGGTCGCCCGCGTCGAGGAGCTGCCGGAGGTCGGCGACTGGCTGACCTACGACATCCTCGACGACTCGATCATCGTCGTGCGCACCGCGAAGGACCGGTTCCGCGCCTACCACAACGTCTGCTCGCACCGGGGGCGGCGGCTCGTCGACACCCCGCCCGGCGAGCACGACGCGCGCGGACGCGGCCGTCAGTTCGTCTGCGGCTTCCACGGCTGGCGCTACGACCTCGACGGCGACTGCACGCACGTCCCCGAGCGGGAGGACTGGCCGTGCGGGCTGACCGACGAGAAGATCAGCCTGAAGCAGGTGAACATCGGCACCTGGGGCGGCTGGATCTGGATCAACCTCGACCCGGACTGCGAGCCCCTGCGCGACTACCTGGAGCCCGCCGCGTCCCTGCTCGACCCGTTCCAGTTGGAGAACATGCGGTACCGGTGGCGCCGCTGGCTGGTCTTCGACTGCAACTGGAAGGTCGCGTTCGAGGCGTTCATGGAGACGTACCACGTCCCCTACACCCACCCCGAGTTCATGGAGTTCGGCGGGTTCCTCGGATGGGCCAGGTCGCACGGCCGGCACAGCAACATCGGCTACGACGCGCCCAAGAACATGGACGAGAACCAGGCGAAGGTCCGGCTCGGCACCGGTGACGATCCGCGCAAGGCGACGGCCGACCTGCAGAACTTCACCTGGGAGAACGCCAACACCAACACCACCTGGACGCTCGTGCAGGCGGCGCGCGAGCTGGTCGACGACGTCCCGGAGGGCACCCCGGGCCCCGAGGTGCTGCGGCACTGGCTCGACACGGCCCGCCGCCGGGACGCCGAGCGCGGCGTGATCTGGCCGACCGTCCCGCCGGAGGCGGTGGCGAAGGCGGGCACCGCCTGGCAGATCTTCCCGAACTTCCAGATCGGGCACGCGCTGAACAACATGCTCTGCTACCGGTTCCGTCCGCATGGGGACGACCCGGACAAGTGCATCTTCGAGGCCGCCGTCTACGAGCTGTTCCCGCCCGGCGAGGAGCCGGAGACCGAGTGGGTCCACACCCCCGAGGACGATCCGGGGTGGCGGACCGTCCTGCCGCAGGACTTCTCCAACATGGCCGCCGTCCAGAAGGGCATGAAGTCGCGCGGCTTCTCGGGCCCCAAGCCCAACCCGTACCGCGAGCGCAGCGTCGTGAACCTGCACCACAACCTCGCGAAGTACATGGGGACGGGCGAGCCCCGCGACCTCGCCTGACCGCCCCGACCGACCGCCCGGACCGACCGTCCGGAACCGCCGCCCCGAGCCCTCCGCCGACCGAACCCTGAGCCCCCGAGCCGAGGACGCCGCATGCAGAACTGCGAACCGACAGAGACGCCCGAGATCGACCACGAAGCACTACGGGCCAAGTATCTGGCCGAACGCGACAAGCGGCTCCGCCCCGAGGGGCAGCAGCAGTACCTGGTGACCGAGGGCGGCTTCGACGACTTCTACGACGCCGACCCCTACACCCCGGTCGCGCCGCGCGCGCCGATCGCGGAGGACATCGAGGTCGCGGTGCTCGGCGGCGGCTGGGCGGGGCTCATCGCCGCGGCCCGGCTCAAGGAGGCGGGCGTCCCGGACGTCCGGATCGTCGAGCTGGCCGGCGACTTCGGCGGCGTCTGGTACTGGAACCGCTACCCCGGCATCCAGGTCGACACCGACAGCTACTGCTACCTTCCGCTGCTCGAAGAGACCGGTTACGTGCCGACGGAGAAGTACGCCTCCGGCCAGGAGTGCTTCGAGCACGCCCAGCGCATCGGACGGCACTTCGGCCTCTACGACGACGCGATCTTCAGCACGAAGGTCGAGTCGGTCGCGTGGGACGCGGAGCTCAAACGCTGGCGGATCGGGACGAACCGGGGCGACGATCTCCGCGCCCGCTTCGTCGTCATGTGCCAGGGGCCGTTCAACAAGCCGAAACTGCCCGGAATCCCCGGCATCACCGACTACCAGGGCCACACGTTCCACTCCGCGCGCTGGGACTACGAGTACACCGGCGGCGACATGAGCGGCGGCCTGGACGGCCTCGCCGACAAGAAGGTCGCGATCATCGGCACCGGCGCGAGCGGCATCGGGGTCATCCCGCACCTGGCCCGCTCCGCGCAGCACCTGTACGTCTTCCAGCGGACCCCGTCGTACATCCACGAGCGCGGCAACTCGCGGACCGACCCCGAGTGGGCGAAGTCGCTGAAGCCGGGCTGGCAGAAGGAACGGCAGCGCAACTTCCACACCGCCGCGTTCGAGGCGTTCGCGCCCGGCCAGCCCGACCTCGTCTGCGACGGCTGGACCGAGGTCAGCCGCAACCTCGCCGCGCACCTGGACGCCACGGACGGCTGGGCGGCGCTGACCGACCCCGCGAAGTTCATGGAGCTCCGGGAACTCCAGGACTACCGGGTGATGCAGGCGACCCGCGACCGCATCGACGGCATCGTCGACGACCCGGAGACGGCCGAGGCGCTGAAGCCCTACTACCGCTTCCTGTGCAAGCGGCCGGGGTTCAGCGACGACTACCTGCCGACGTTCAACCGTCCCAACGTCACCCTCGTCGACGTGTCGGGCACCAAGGGCGTCGAGCGCATCACCGCGAAGGGGATCGTCGCGGGCGGCGTGGAGCACGAGGTCGACTGCATCATCTACGCCAGCGGCTTCGAGATCACCACCGACCTCGACCGCCGCCTCGGCATCGAGCCGTTCGCCGGACGCGACGGCCTGTCGCTGTTCGACCACTGGGCCGGCGGCTACCGCACCCTGCACGGCATCACGACCCGCGGCTTCCCCAACCTCATGTTCACGGGGTTCGTCCAGGGCGGCGTGACGGCGAGCACGACGGCCATGTTCGAGCAGCAGGCCGACCACATCGCCTACATCGTCGCCGAGACGCGGGCGCGCGGCGCGGCGGCCGTCGAGCCGTCCGCCGAGGCGCAGGACGCGTGGTGCGCGACCATCCGCGAGAACGCGATCGACTCGCTCCAGTTCGTCCGCGAATGCACGCCCGGCTACTACAACAACGAGGGCGAGCAGAACGTCCGCTCGCACCTCGGCGAACCGTACGGGCCGGGCTTCTACGCCATGGAGGACGTCCTCCGGACATGGCGGGACTCGGGCGAGATGCCGGGCCTCGTCCTGGACGAGTCGTGAACCCCGTGACCCCGACCGCGCCCCGAAAGGAACGTGCATGCCCGACCTGAGATTCGACGGCCGCGTCGCCGTGGTCACCGGCGCCGGACGCGGCCTCGGCCGCGCCTACGCCCTGCTGCTCGCCTCGCGGGGCGCCAAGGTCGTCGTGAACGACCACGGCGGGAGCATGCGCGGGGACGGCGCCGACGCGGGCCCCGCCGCCGAGGTCGTCCGGGAGATCGAGTCCGCCGGGGGAGCGGCCGTCGCCTGCACCGAGTCCGTCGCGACGGCCGACGGCGGGCGCGCGATCGTCGAGACCGCCCTCGATCGTTACGGCCGGATCGACGTCCTCGTCCACAATGCCGGGAACCATCGGCCCGCGTCGCTGACGGAGATGACGTACGAGGACCTCGACGCCGTCCTGGACGTCCACCTGCGCGGCGCCTTCCACGTCGTGCGGCCCGCGTTCCCGCGGATGTGCGAGGCGGGCTACGGACGCGTCGTGCTCACCTCGTCGATCGGCGGCCTGTACGGCAACAAGCGCGTCGCGAACTACGCGATGGCGAAGGCGGGCGTGATCGGGCTCGCGAACGTCGTCGCGCTCGAAGGCGCCGACGCGGGCGTGAAGTGCAACGTCATCGTCCCGTCCGCCGTGACCAGGATGGCCGCGGGCATCGACACCTCCGCCTACCCGCCGATGGAACCGGAGCTGGTCGCCCCGGCCGTCGGCTGGCTCGCCCACGAGTCCTGCTCGATCAACGGGGAGATGCTCGTGTCGATCGCCGGGCGGGTCGCGCGGGCGTTCGTCGCCGAGACGCCCGGCGAGCACCGGCCGTCCTGGACGGTCGAGGAGATCGGCGAGCGGATCGGCGCGATCCGCGACACCGGGGACCCGTGGATCCTCCCGGTCGTCCCCTCCGCCCACACCGACCACATCAGCAAGAGCTTCGCGATGGCCACGAAGGGAACCCCGAATGCCGGTTAAGGTCTACGAGCGCATCCTGCGGCTCTTCGAGGCCGAGGGCATCAACACGATCTTCGGCATCCCCGATCCGAACTTCGTGCACATGTTCCACCTCGCCGAGGAACGCGGCTGGAACGTCGTCGCCCCGCACCACGAGGCGTCCGCCGGGTTCATGGCCGAGGCGGTGTCGCGCATGACCGGGAACGCCGCGGTGTGCATCGGCACCCTCGGCCCCGGAATGGCGAACATGGCGCCCGCGATCCAGTGCGCCATGGTCGAGAACTCCCCGGTCATCTTCCTCGGCGGCCAGCGCGCGCGCATCACCGAGCAGCGGGTCCGGCGCGGACGCATCCAGTTCGTCCAGCAGTCCGGCCTGTTCGAGCCCTCGGTCAAGTACGCCGCCAGCATCGAGTACGCCGACCAGACCGACGAGATCGTCCGCGAGGGCCTGCGCAAGGCGCTGTCGGGCACCCCCGGCCCGGTCTACATCGAGTACCCCTCGCACGTGATCCAGGAGGAGCTCGACGTCCCGCCCGCGGGCCCGCCCGAGACGTACCGCCTGGTCGGGCAGAGCGCGGGCGCGCCGAGGTCGCCGAGGCCGCCCGCCTGATCCGCGCCGCCGAGCAGCCGATCCTGCTCGTCGGGCACGGCGTCCACACCGCCCGCGCCGGGGAGTCGGTCAAGCGGCTCGCGGACGCGATGGCCTGCCCCGTCATCCAGACGTCCGGCGGCACCTCCTACATCGAGGGCCTCGAAGACCGCACCTGGCCGTACGGTTTCTCGCCTTCGGCCGTCGAGGCCGTCGTCGAGTCGGACCTGTGCCTGGCCATCGGCACCGAACTGGGCGAACCCGTCCACTACGGCCGCGGGTTCCACTGGGTGGAGAACGAGGCGAACCGCAAGTGGATCCTCGTCGAGCAGAACGCCGAGGCGATCGGCGTGAACCGCCCGATCGACGTACCGCTCATCGGGGATCTGCGCGCGATCGTCCCGCAGCTCGCCGACGCGCTCGCCGACTCGCCCCGCACACCGTCGAAGGAGCTCGACGGGTGGATCGAGCGGGACGCGCAGCGCCTCGCCGAACTCGCGGACACCGCACCGTCCGGCATGTCGCCCGTGCACCCCGCGCGGCTCGTCGTCGAGGCCACCAAGGAGTTCCCGGCGGACGGGATCATGGTGCGCGACGGCGGCGCCACGACCATCTTCCAGTGGACGTACTCGCAGGCCAAGCCGCACGACGTGATGTGGAACCAGAACTTCGGCCACCTCGGCACCGGCCTGCCCTACGCGGTCGGCGCGTCGGTCGCCGACGGCGGCGAACGTCCCGTCATGCTGCTCACCGGCGACTCGTCCTTCATGTTCCACATCGCCGAACTGGAGACGGCCGCGCGGCTCAACCTGCCGCTCGTCTGCGTCGTCGCCGTCGACTACGCGTGGGGCCTGGAGGTCGGCGTCTACAAGCGCACCTTCGGCCAGGGATCGCGCGAGACGGGCGTGCACTGGAGCACGAAAACGCGCCTCGACAAGGTCGGCGAGGGCTTCGGCTGCCACGGCGAGTACGTCGAACGCGACGAGGACATCGCGCCCGCCATCAAGCGCGCGTTCGCGAGCGGCAAGACGGCGGTCGTCCACGTGGCGGTCGACCCGAAGGCGAACTCCGAGGAGATGCCGAGCTACGCCGAGTTCCGCACCTGGTACGCCGAAGGCATGCAGTGACCTGAGCAAGACCCGGCTCCCCCGAAAGACCTGCAGAAACCCGGACAGAGAAGGCGAGTCATGCGCGAGTACCTGAAGTTCTACATCGGGGGCCGGTGGATCGACCCTGCGGAGCGGGACACCATCGACGTCGTCAACCCCGCGACCGAGGAGGTCTGCGGACGGGTGGCGGCCGGAACGGCGGCCGACGTCGACCGCGCGGTCGCCGCCGCCCGGGACGCCTTCCCCGCATGGGCCGCGTCCACCCGCGAGGAGCGGCTGGACCTGCTGAAGAAGATCCTCGACGAGTACCAGAAGCGAATCGGCGACCTCGGTGCCGCGCTCACCGAGGAGATGGGCGCGCCCGCCGCGCTCGCCGGCGGCTTCCAGGTCCAGCTCGGGCTCGGGCACCTGACGACCGCGATCGAACTCCTGGAGGGCTACACCTTCGAGGAGCGGCGCGGCGCGACGCTGGTCGTCAAGGAGCCGATCGGCGTCTGCGGCCTGATCACCCCGTGGAACTGGCCGCTGAACCAGATCGCCGTCAAGGTGTTCCCGGCCCTGGCGACCGGCTGCACCATGGTGCTCAAGCCGTCGGAGAACTCCCCGTTCAGCGCGCAGATCTTCACCGAGGTCCTGGACGCCGCCGGTGTCCCCGCGGGCGTGTTCAACCTCGTCCAGGGCGACGGGCCCGGCGTCGGCGCGCCGCTGTCCGCGCACCCGGACGTCGACCTGGTCTCCTTCACCGGCTCGGTCCGCGCGGGCGTCGAGGTCGCGCGCGCCGCCGCCCCGGGCGTCAAGCGGGTGACCCAGGAACTCGGCGGCAAGGGCCCCAACATCGTCCTCGACGACGCCGCGTTCGCGGAGAACGTCGCGAAGGGCGTCGGGAGCATGATGACCAACTCCGGGCAGACCTGCAGCGCCCCCTCGCGCATGCTGGTGCCCCGCGCGCGCATGGACGAGGCCATCGCGGTCGCCCGCGACGCGGCGTCCCAGGTCACCGTGGGCGACCCGAACGGCGAGTTCACCATCGGCCCGGTCGTCTCCGGCGGCCAGTTCGACAAGATCCAGGCGCTGATCCGCAAGGGCGTCGACGAGGGCGCCACGCTCGTCGCGGGCGGCCCCGGACGTCCGGACGGCCTCGACAAGGGCTACTACGTGCGGCCGACCGTGTTCGCGAACGTCACGAACGACATGACCGTCGCCCGCGAGGAGATCTTCGGACCCGTCCTGACGATCCTCGCCTACGACGACGTGGACCACGCGATCGAGATCGCCAACGACACCGAGTACGGGCTGTCCGGCTTCGTCGCGGGCGAGGACCTCGACCGGGCCCGCGCCGTCGCCCGCCGCATCCGCGCCGGCTCCGTCGCGATCAACGACGGGTTCGACTTCTGCTCCCCGTTCGGCGGCTACAAGAAGAGCGGCAACGGGCGCGAATGGGGCGAGTTCGGCTTCCACGACTACCTGGAGGTCAAGGGCATCCTCGGCCACGACCCCGACGCGGCCTCCTGAAGCGCACCTCGATGGGTGCACTGACGGGAAAGGTCGCCGTGGTGACGGGCGCCAGCCGCGGCATCGGCAAGGGCATCGCGCTGGCGCTCGCCGCCGACGGCGCGACCGTGTACGTCACCGGACGCACGGTCGCGCGCGGCGCGCACCCGCTGCCGGGCACCGTCGGCGACACCGCGGCCGAATGCGACCGGCGCGGCGGGACGGGCGTCGCCGTCCAGGTCGACCACGCCGACGACGCCCAGGTCGCGCGGCTGTTCGAACGAATCGAAGCCGAACACGGCCGGCTGGACGTCCTCGTCAACAACGCGTTCGCCCTCCCGGACGACCTCACCGACCCGGAACCGTTCTGGGAGAAGCCGCTCGGCAACTGGGAGATGGTCGACGTCGGTGTCCGGTCCAACTTCGTCGCCGCGCGGCACGCCGCCCGCATCATGGCGCCGCGCGGATCCGGCCTCATCACCGCGATCTCCGGCTACACCGGAGTCGCCTACACCTACGGCGTCGTGTTCGGCACCGCGAAGTCGGCGGTGGACCGGATGGCACGTGACATGGCCGTCGAACTCGCACCGCACAACGTCGCGTCCATCTCCCTTTGGCCGGGCCTCACCTTCACCGAACGCGCCGAACGGAACCTGGCGCAGATCACCGGCCTCGACGGACAGGCGGCGACACGCCCGCAGGACGGTTGCTCGCCCGAGTTCCCCGGACGGGTGATCGCGGCGCTCGCGTCCGACCCGGACGTCATGCGGCGATCGGGCGGCACCTTCATCACCGCCGAGCTGGCGCGGGAGTACGGCGTCACCGACATCGACGGCCGGACGATCCCGTCCCTGCGAGCCGAACGCGGCGCCCCCATCTGGCGACCGATCAGGGAGACACGCGATGGAAGCTGAACGCATCGCCAGGCTGGAGCAGATGCTCGACCGGCAGGACGTCCACGACTGCCTCGTCCGGTTCTGCCGCGGCATCGACCGGTTCGACCGGGATCTGTTCCTGTCGGCCTTCCACCCGGACGCCACCATCGCGGCGGGCGACTTCGTCGGCGGCCCGTCCGCCCTCTACGACTGGTCGTCGGCCATGCACGAACAGGGGCAGACCGCGACACAGCACAACCTGCTGAATCACACCTGCGAAATCTCCGGGCACACCGCCCACACCGAGACGTACTACATCTTCGCCGCCCGCAACCGCGACGACACCAACTGGATCGCGGGAGGCCGCTACATCGACCGCCTGGAGCGGCGCGGCGGCGCGTGGCGGATCGCGCTGCGCACCAACGTCATCGAGTGGTCGGGAACGCTCCCGACGATGCCGCTGCCGTTCGCCGACGTCCCGGACGTCCACGCCAACGGCGCACCGGCCCGCGGCAACGACGACCCGTCGTACCGCCGCCCCCTCACCAACGTCCGCGAGCCGAACGTCCCGCGATGAAGCGGAAGGAAACACCCATGCGCCCCCTACGAAGACGCCTCGCAGCCGCCGTCCTCGCGACGACGATGGCCGCCGCCACCGCATGCGGCGGCACCGACACGAACTCCTCGGCACCGCCCGGCACCGGACCCGGCGGCGACACCCCGTTCAAGATCGACGTTCTCCTCGGGACGAGCGGCAGCTACGCGGCGGTCGGCGAAGCGATGTCCCAAGGGGCGAACGCGGCCGTCGCCGTGATCAACGCGAACGGCGGCGTGTTCGGCAAGCCCATCGAGCTCAACGTCATCGACACCGGCGGCGACCCCGTCCAGGCCGCCACCAACGCACGCGAGCTGGTCGCCGACGGCCGCCCGCAGGCCGTCATACCGGGCATGGTCACGGCCGGGATCATGGCGACCGCGCCGCTGCTCGCCCAGGCCGACGTGTTCATGGTCACCCACGGCCCGGACCCGAGCCTCAACGACCCGGACGAGTACCCGCACCTGTTCGGCACCATCTACCTCCGCGACCAGATGGCGACCTCCCTGGCGGAGGAGTTCACCGCGAAGGGCTTCAAGAAGATCAGCCTGATCACCGCGGAGAAATCGGGTTCGGTGGGCGCCGAGACGATCAAGAAGGTCCTCGCCGCGAGGGGGATCACCACGAACATCGTCACGGTGCCGGTGACCGCCGTCGACGCGACGTCCCAGATGCAGCAGGCGCTCGACTCCGGCCCCGACGCGCTCGTCCTGGACTCCTACGGGCCCCCGTCCGCCGCGATCATGAAGGCGCGCACGAAGCTGAACCCGGACGTTCCCGCGTACGCGAGCCAGAACTTCACGTCCGGCAACCTCTCCGACGCCGGTCCGGTGAGCGCCTTCGACGGGATGCTCCTGCAGTCCGTCTCGTTCGCCGTCCGAGGCCACGCGTCGACGGAGACACCGGCGTTCACGTCGTTCTTCGACGCCGTCCGCAAGGAAACCGGCGGCAAGCTCGCGTTCAGCATGAACACCTACGTGTCCACCTACAACGACGTCATCCTCGCGGCCTACGCCGCCAAGCTCGCCGACAGCACCGACCCGGCGAAGATGACGGCCGCGATCGAGAAGGCGACCCCGGAACAGATCCCGCACTTCCTCGGCCCGGTGAACTTCTCCGACAGCAGCCACTACCCGGACTTCGGCAAGGAGTGGTGGGCGTTCGTCGGATACGACGGCATGAAGGACTCGCAGATCGTCCCGTCCACATGACGACGATCTGGACGGGGCTGGCGATCGGCGCCGTGTACACCCTCGTGGCCCTCGGTTACAACATCACGATGGCCCAGAGCGGGATCTTCAACTTCACGCAGGGCCAGATCATGGTGTTCAGCTGCTTCTTCGCCTGGTTCACCATGGTCGACCTCGACCTCCCGTGGTGGACGGCCGCGATCGCCGGCGCCGTCGCCTGCGGCCTGATCGGCCTGCTCGTCGAACTCCTCGCGATCCGCCCGGTCGTCGCCCGCCACGGGCCGCACGGCCACGCCGTCCTCGTCACCACGGTCGGCGCGTTCGTCGTCGTCCTCGGAGCCCTGGCGGCGACCTGGGGCCGAACCCCCAAGACCGTCCCGTTCTTCGGCAGCACGGAAACGATCACACTCCTCGGCGGGAAACTCTCCCCGGTCGACATCTGGCTCGTGGCCATCGCCGTGGCCGCCGTGGCGGCGATGCACCTCGTGTCCGGACGCACGTCGTGGGGGCTCAGCGGCCGCGCGGCCACCGACAACCCCGACGCGGCCAAGGCCAAAGGAGTGAACGTCGCCGCCCTCCGCACCACCGCGTTCACGCTGGCCGGCGGCCTCGCGGGCCTCCTCGGCCCGGTGCTCGCCCCGAAGATCGGCGTCGACGTCTCCGTCACCGTCTCGCTCACGATCTACGGCTTCGTCGCGCTCGCCCTCGGCGGATTCGGCAGCTACGTCGGCTGCCTCATCGGCGGCACCGCCGTCGGCCTCGTCGAGGCGTTCGCGGGCCGCCACTTCGGCGCGGAGTACCCGCCCCTGATCCTGTTCGGCCTCCTGGTGGCGATCCTCCTGGTCAAACCGACCGGCCTGCTCGGCCACCGAGGGCTGCGAGTCGTATGAACCGCCTGCGCACCCTCGCCCTCGACACCCCTGCTCCCGCCATCGCGGCGTTCGCCCTGGTGGCACTCCTGCCCCTGCTCGGCCTCGGCGGCTACTGGCAGCAGCAGGTAGCCCTGATCGCGATCTACACCCTGATCTGCAGCGGCCTGAACCTCAGCTTCGGCTACGCGGGCGAACTGGCCCTCGGCCAAATCGCCGTCTTCGCGTCCGGCGCCTACATCAGCGGCATCCTCTATAACCACGGATACACCGACATCCTCCTAGGCTTCGCCGTAGCCGTCTGCCTTGCAGCCCTGACCGGCCTCCTCGCCGGAATCCCCGGCCTCCGCCTGAGCCGATGGTCGCTAGCCCTCGTCTCGTTCTTCTACGTCCTGCTCATCCCGGTCCTGGTGAAGCTCTTCGAGTCCGAAACCGGCGGCACGGCGGGCCTCGCCGGGATCCTGTTCCCGACCCTGTTCGGGAGCCGCCTCGACACGACGAACCTCTACACGGTCGCGGTCGTCACGACGCTCCTGTGGCTGCTGCTGATGCGCAACCTCATCGTCTCCAGGTTCGGGCAGTTCCTCCGCGTACTCTCCGCCAGCCCGACCCTGACCGAGACCCTCGGCGGCTCGGTCTACCGGCTGCGCGTCCAGGCGTACGTCATCGGCGCGCTACCCGCCGGGCTCGCCGGAGTCCTCTACACCTACCTGACCGGCTACCTCAGCCCGGACGCTTTCACGCTCCACACTCTCATCGCACTGCTCGCCGCGACGGTCGTCGGCGGCGCCGCCAGCGTGTGGGGCGCACCCGTCGGAGCCGCGATCCTCGTCCTCGGCCCGCTCCAACTGAAGTCGTTCGAGGAGTACTCCACACTCGCCTACGGCGTGTTCCTCGTACTCATCGGCACCGCCTTCTCCGGCGGCCTCGCGGGCCTGGCCCGAAACCTCCGCGACCGCCGGTTCCGAAGACCGTCCACACTCCCGACGGACGCCCCCGCAGACATATCGATCCCCGGCACGCGGATGACCGTGTCCGGCGTAGAGAAGAGCTTCGCGGGCCTGCGCGCCCTCTCGGGCGTCGACCTGACGGCGGAGCCGGGCGAGATCACCGCGCTGATCGGCCCGAACGGCGCCGGGAAAACGACCCTGCTCAACCTCGCGTCCGGCCTGTCACCGGCCGACGCCGGACGGGTGGCGCTCGCCGACCGTGAGATCACCGGCCTGCGCCCGCACCAGATCGGCAGACTCGGCGTGGGCAGAACGTTCCAAACCCCCGTCGACCTCGGCACGATGAGCGTCCTCGAAGTAGTCGAGTCCGGCCGCTTCAGACAGGGAAGCATCGGCCTACTCGCAGCGCTCCTCCGCCTGCCGAAACACCATCGCGTCCGCAAGGCGGACCGCGAGGCGGCCGCCACGGCACTGTCCTTCGCCGGACTCGGACACGCCGCCGCCCAGCCCGCGAAGTCCCTCCCCTTGGGCACCCGACGCCTGCTGGAAGTCGTCCGCTCCGTGGCGGGCGAACCGAGCGTCCTGCTCCTGGACGAACCCGCGGCCGGACTGGACGACGACGAGCTGCGGGAACTCGGCACGCTGATGCGACGCATCCGGGACGCGGGCGGCACGGTGGTCCTCGTCGAACACAACGTCCCGTTCGTCATGGGCGTGGCCGACCAGGTCTACGTCATGGAACTTGGCCGCGTCATCGCGTCCGGACCACCGGACGTCGTCCGTGCCGACCAGCGCGTCATCGACAGCTACCTCGGACGCCGAGGTCGGGCACAACCCACCGACCACGACTCGAAGGCGACCTGATGAGCACACCGGAATCCGCCCTCGAAGTCACCGACCTGCAAGTGGCGTACGGAGACCTCGTCGCGGTCTGGGAAGCCTCGCTCCGGCTGACCCCCGGCAGAATTACCGCACTGGTAGGCCGGAACGGCGCAGGCAAAACAACGCTGCTCTCCGGCATCTGCGGCCTCCTGCCGTCCAGATCGGGCACCGTCGCACTCGAAGACCGCGACATCACCGGCCTGCCCCCGTGGAAACGCGCACGTCGCGGCCTCGCGATCGTCCAAGAGGGCAAGCAGGTCTTCCGCGACCTGACCGTCCACGACAACCTGCGCGTGGGCCTGCGCGCCCGCCGGTCGCGCGGCGACACGTCCGTCCTGGACGAGCTGTACGAGCGCTTCCCGGTACTGGGGGAGCGGCGCACCCAACAGGCGGGTGCGCTGTCCGGCGGCCAGCAGCAGATGCTCGCGATCGCCACCGCGCTCGCCGCCCGCCCCGGCGTCCTTCTCGTGGACGAGCCGTCCTCCGGCCTCGCCCCCGTGATCACCGACCAGGTCTTCGAGCTGCTGGGCACACTCCGCAAGGAGGGCCTCGCGATCCTCCTGGTCGAACAGCTGGTAGACGAACTCCTCGGCGGCATAGCCGACGACGTGGTCGTCCTCGACCGGGGCCGCGTCACCCTCCGAGACGAAGCCGCGAACATAACCGCCGAAACAATCGCCGAAAGTATCTACTCCCCGCTCTGAGCATAAGCACGGGAAGTGAACGCCTTTCTTTCCTTTGCGGACCCGCCGAAAGGCGATTGGGTCAACGTCAGCGTCGTTGTGCGTCTGCGTGCCGGGAGCGGGCCTCGTTGATTTCCGCCTCGTGCAGTACCGCCCAGTCGGCCAGTGCCGACAGCGGTTCCAGGAGTGTGCGGCCGAGCGGGGTCAGGCTGTACTCGACGCTGGGCGGGACGGTCGGGTGCACTTCGCGTCGTACCAGCCCGTCGGCCTCAAGGCCCCGCAAGGTGCGGGTCAGCATGCGTTGGCTGATGCCGTCGATGGCGCGGTGCAGCTCGTTGTACCGGTGCGGGCGGTTCCCGAGCAGGATCATCAGCAGCGTGCTCCACTTGTCGCCGACTCGTCGGAACACGTCCTCGACCGGACACGCGGCCAACTCGTCGGCGGGCACCGGGTGAGGTAGTTCGTGCTCCAGTACGGAAGGAACACCGGTGTGCGTACCGGACATAAAACTGCCTTCTTTCGCCATTCGCCGGGGACGGCCCATGATCGGAGCCGCCGCTTACGAGCCTAAGGAGTCGTGCTGTGTCGGACCAACCGTCCAAGACCGTCGTCATCAGCGGTGGGACCGCCGGGATGGGCCGGGCGGTCGCCCTGGAGCGACTGGCCAGGGGCGACCGAGTCACCGTGATCGGCAGCAACGAGGCGAGGGGGCGTGCATTGCTCGACCAAGCCTCCGATCCGAACCTGCGGTTTCTGCGGGCGGACCTGTCCTCGATCACCGAAGTCGAACGGGTCGTCGCCGATATCTCCGAGCGACACCGGACCATCGATGCGCTGGCACTGTTCGCCAATCGGATCAATTCCAAGTACACGGAGACCCCGGAGGGGCTTGAGTCCACCTTCGCTTTGTACTATTTGAGTCGCTATCTGCTCGGCCATCGGCTGCGGCCGCTTCTCGATGCGGCCCCCAATCCTGTGATCATCAACGTGGCCGGTGTCGGCAACACCGCAGGAGAGATCTTTTGGGACGATCCGCAGCTGACGCGCCGTTACGGTCAGGTGCGCGCCCAACTCCAGGCCGGGCGGGCGAACGACCTGCTCGGCGTCGCGTTCGCCGACCGGGCGGAGAGCAAGGCTCGGTACGTCCTCTACCATCCCGGATTCACCCGCTCCGGAGCCGACGCCCACCCGAACCCGCTCATCCGGAACTCGATCAAACTTCTCGCGAAGTTCTTCGCCCGACCCGTCGCCGAGGGGGTATCACTCCCGGCGTGGAAATGATCTTGGTGGGGTAGATGATCGAGCAGGAAGATCATCCATCGAATTC
>NZ_MKJY01000004.1 GCF_001942465.1 Actinomadura sp. CNU-125 | reverse complement strand
CGGCCGCCCGCCGGGGCGGCGCCCGGCGGCGCCCGCGCCGGGAGTCCGCGCTGGTGTGGTGGCCGGGTTCGCCGCGCTCGCCGTCGCCGCCGGGTGGCTGGGCTCGTGGCGGGTGGCGCTCGTCGGCCTCCTCGGCTGGTGCCTGTACCAGTTCGCGCTGGTCCCGACCCTGTGCCGGGTGCTGACCCCGCAGGGCTACGCGTGCACGGAACGGGCCCGCGGACGCCTGTTCGCGTGCGGCCGCGACCACCAGCGGGTGAAGAACGACGCCCTGTGGCGCTCCGTCGGCCGCCGCCGCCGCGGTGCCGCGGACGGCGACGTCCACGACGGCACCGGCGTGGTCGTCGTGTCCGGCAACGTCCGAGGCCGCCTGACCCCGGCCGACCGCGCCCTGCTCCTCCTGGCGGCGGCCGGAACGATCGTCACCGTCGCCACGACCCTCTACACCTTCCGCTGACCGCCCCTGGGCGCCCGCCCGTCCGTCCGCCCGTCCGGCCGGGTCAGAATTCGAGGACGAGGGTGATCGGGCCGTCGTTGACGAGCGCGACCCGCATGTCCGCGCCGAACTCGCCCGTCTCGACCTTCGCGCCGAGGGTCCGCAGTTCGGTGACGACGGCGTCCACCAGGGGTTCGGCGACGGGGCCGGGGGCGGCGGCCGTCCAGCCGGGGCGGCGGCCCTTGCGGGCGTCGCCGTAGAGGGTGAACTGGCTGACGACGAGCAGCGGCGCGCCGACGTCCGAGCACGACTTCTCGTCCGCGAGGATGCGCAACCCCCACAGCTTCGCGGCCATCTTGCGGGCCTTCGCCTCGTCGTCGTCGTGCGTGACGCCGACCAGGACCATCAGGCCCGGCCCGTCGATGGCGCCGACGACGCGGTCGGCCACGGTCACGCTCGCACTGCTCACCCGCTGGACTACTGCCCTCATGAGGAGGCATTCTGCCGCCTATGGGAGCAACGACGCTCATCACGGTGGCGCCCACGGGCGCGGAGTCCGCCAAGGCGGACGTTCCGGCCCTGCCCGTCACCCTGGAGGAACTCGTCCAGACGGCCAAGGAGTGCGAGGCGGCGGGGGCGGCGATCGTCCACGTGCACATCCGCGACGACGACGCGCGGCCGACGCTCGACCCGTCCCGGCTGCGGGACACGGTGCGGGCGCTGCGGGAAAGCACGGGGCTGATCGTGCAGCTGTCCACGGGCGGCGCGGTGACCGACCCGTACGAGGACCGGCTGGCCGTCCTGGACGCCGAGCCCGACATGTGCTCGCTCACCTGCGGGACGGTCAACTTCGGCGACGACGTGTTCATGAACCCCTGGCCGTTCATGGTGGAGCTTTACCAACGGACCCAGGAGTTGGAGGTCGTGCCAGAGTTCGAGCTGTTCGACCTGGGGCACATTGCCGCGCTGCACCGTCTCCTGGACAAGCACGGGCTTCCGTACGGCGGTCACGTGCACTGCGACCTGGTGATGGGCGTGCCGGGCGGGATGCCGGGGGACGCGCGGACGCTCGTCGCGGCCGTCGAGGCCCTCCCGGACGGCGCCACCTGGTCGGCGACCGGTGTGGGGCGGACGTCGCTGCCGGTGATGTTCGCGGCGCTGTCGGCGGGCGGGCATCTGCGCGTCGGCATGGAGGACACGCTGACCCTCGCGAAGGGCACGCCGGTGACGGCGAACGTGCAGCTCGTCGAGCGTGCGGCGGCCGCCGCGGCGCTCGCGCAGAGGCCGTCCGCGCCGGTCCGGGACGCCCGTGCGCTGCTGGGGATCAAACGCCGTTGACCGGGCATGATGGGGCCATGATCAATCCGGTGCTGGTCGAGGTGGAGCGTTCCGGGTTCGTGGAGTCGCGGCACCGCGGCGCCGCGGCCGGGCTGGCGGCGGACGGGACGCTCGCCGTGCGGGCCGGGACGGTCGACGAGCCGATCTTCCCGCGGTCGGCGAACAAGCCGCTGCAGGCCGTCGCGATGCTGCGGTCCGGGCTGGAGCTGGCGGGGGAGCTGCTGGCGCTCGCCGCCGGGAGCCACTCGGGGGAGGACTTCCACGTCGAGGGCGTCGAGAAGATCCTCGCGGGCGCGGGCCTGACGGCGGACGAGTTGCGCTGTCCCGAGTCGTGGCCGATCGACCCCGGGGCGTCGCGCTCGTGCGAGGGGCCGTCGCGCGTCCGGATGAACTGCTCGGGCAAGCACGCCGCGATGCTCGCCACGTGCGTCGCGGCGGGCTGGCCGACGGCGTCTTACCTGGACGCGGAGCATCCGCTGCAGGTCGCGGTGCGCGGGGTCGTCGAGGAGCTGGCGGGCGAGCGGGTCGCGGCGGCGGGGGTCGACGGGTGCGGGGCGCCGCTGTTCGCGATCTCCACGCTGGGCGTCGCGCGCGCCTACCGGGCGCTGGTGCTGGCCCCGCCGGACGCGCCGGAGTGCCTGGTCGCGGACGCGATGCGCACGCATCCGCAGTGGACGTCCGGGACCGACCGGGAGGAGCGCCGGCTGATGGACGCCGTCCCCGGCCTGCTGGTCAAGTGCGGTGCGGAGGGCGTGGACGCGTTCGCGCTCGCCGACGGCCGGGCCGGCGCCGTGAAGATCGACGACGGGGCGATGCGGGCCCGCACGCCGGTGACCGTCGCCCTGCTGTGCGCGCTCACGGAGGGGACGCCGGACGCGCCCGGCGGCGGCCTTCCGGAGGCCGCCGACACGGACGCGCTGGCGGAACTGTCCACCGTGGAGCTGCGCGGCGGGGACGCCGTCGTCGGCGTCATTCGTTCCGTCGTCCCCAGTCGACCTTGACGGTCGGCTGTTCGAGGTAGACGCGTTTCTCCGGGGGGACCTTCGGTTCCCGTCCGGGCTGCGGGTTGTCGCGCTGGAACTCGTCGAACTGCGTCGACTTCTCCGGCGGGTAGCTGTGCGAGAACATCCCGGGCCGGTAGGTGTAGGTGCCGCCCTGCTCCATGCCGCGGTGGTTCGTCTGGTCGTTGCGGCGGTCCGGGTGGATCTTCCGGTCCGAGGACGCCCTCGTCAGGAACACCCACGTCAGGACGGCCAGCGTGGCGGTGAAGGGGATGACCCAGACGAAGACGGTGCCGGGAGTGGCGTACGCCATGATGACGCCGGTTTCCAGAGTCGCGGGCATTGTTCCACCTCCCTGCCGGGCCTCGTGCCCGGCAGGGAGGGGAATATGTGGCGAATGGTGCGAATTTTGGGTGCTTTTGACGTGGTCGATCCGCGCCAGGGACGGCGTCAGCCGAGCATCGCCGCGGACCCCTCGTCGGCCGGCTCGTCCGCGGGCGGCGGGCCGCCGATCGTCCGGTTCCGGCCCGCGATCATGCCCGGGACCAGCAGCAGCGCCGTCGCCGCGAGCACGCCGAGCATCGGAACGGTCCAGCCGCCGGTGGCGTCGTGCAGCGCGCCCACCGCGAGCGGCCCCATCGCCGCGAGCACGTACCCGAGGCCCTGCGCCATGCCCGACAGCTGCGCCGCGACCGCCGCGTCGTGCGAGCGCAGCCCGATGAACGACAGCGCCGTCGGGAACCCGATGCCCTGCCCGACGCCCAGCACGAACGCCCACACCCAGACGCTCCCGATCGCGCCCACGTCGCGCCCGCGAACCCCACGGCCGTCAGCACCACGATCAGCACCACCAGCGGCCGCTGGTCGCGGGTCCGCCGCGCCAGCACCGGCACCAGCAGCGACGACACCGCCTGGATCCCGGACGTCGCCGCCAGCGCGTACCCGGCGCCCGCCTCGCTCATCCCGCGGTCCTGCCAGATCGTCGCCAGCCACCCCAGCGTCACGTACGCCAGCAGCGACTGCAGGCCCATGAACGCCGTGACGCTCCACGACAGGCCCGACCGCCACACCAGCGCCGCGACGCCCCGGGACGGCCGGACGGGCGGCGCCGAACGGGCCGCGCGCGACGCCCGGACCGGGCGCGCAGCCAGATCAGCCCCGCGACCGCCGTCGGGATCGCCAGCAGCCCGAGCGGCAGCCGCCACGACGCGTCGAACGCGTTCTCCACCGGGACCGCCAGGCCCGCCGCCAGCGCCGCGCCGCCCGACATCGCCACCGTGTAGATCGCCGTCACCGTCGTGAGCGACTCCGGATGGTCCCGCTTGATGATCGCGGGCATCGCGATGTTGCCGATGCTGATCGCCATCCCGGCGGCGAGCGACCCCGCGAACAGCGGGAACGGCGCGCCGACGAGGCGCAGCAGCAACCCCACGATCAGCAGCGCCATCGACGCCACCAGCAGCGTCTCGGCGCGCGGCGGGCGGCGCAGGAACGGCGCGAGCAGCCCGTAGAAGCCGAAGAACGCCAGCGGCAGCGTGGTCAGCGCGCCCGCCGCCGTGCCCGACAGGCCGAACTCCTCCTGGATCTCGGTGAGCACCGGCCCGACCGCCCCGATCGCCGGGCGCAGGTTCAGCGCGACCAGGACGATCAACGCCACCGCCCCGACCCGGGACGCGCGCGCCGCGCTCACCGCTCGTCCGCGTCGTCGGCCGGCCCGTCGATCGGCCCGTCGATCAGCCCGTCGAGGACGGCCAGCGTCGGATCGACGACCGCGGCGGCCGCGCGCGCCGCGGCGTCGCCGTCGAGTGCCGCGACCGCGTCGAGCACCGCGCGGTGCGCCGCCTGGCTCGCCTCCGGGACCTCGTGGTCGAGCCGCACCGTCCGCATCGCCTCGCCGAGCCGCTGGATGAAGAACCGCATCGCCTCGATCAGCACCGGGTTGCGGGTGGCCTCGGCGACGCCGAGGTGGAACCGCGCGTCCGCCGCCCCGAACTCGGCCGCCTCGGTCGCCGACTCCCGGGCGGCGAGCAGCTCGGCGAGCCGCGCCAGGTCCGCGTCCGTCCGGCGCCGCGCCGCCAGCCGCGCGGCCTGCACGTCGTAGGCGAGCTGCATCTCGAACACGTCCCGCGCCGTCGCCCGCGACACCCGGCGCAGCAGCGGGCGCGGGTCGCGCTGCTGCGGACGTAGGTGCCGTCGCCGCGCCGCACCTCCAGGACGCCCACGTGCGACAGCGCCCGGATCGCCTCCCGCACCGCCGGGCGGCTCACCCCGAGCTGCGCGGCGAGATCGGTCTCGGCGGGGATCCGCCCGCCGATCGGCCACGCCCCGCCGCTCACCTCGGCCTGCAGCTGGTTCAGCACGGCATCGACGGTCGACCCGCCGGGGACCGGACTCAGCGCCACACCATCTCCTGACGAACATCGCATACCGGACAGACGTCAGACATCTTACAAAGGGCCCGCGACGGTCGTCCGGAGGGGTCTGGACGGCCGTCGCGGGGGTCCGGGCGGGTCAACGCCCGCCGGGCCGGGGAATGTGACGGGGTGTGGCCGAGCCCGGCGGGCGTCGAGTCAGCGGGCCCGCTCGCGGACGCGCTTCCGCAGCGCCCTCGTGAGCAGGACCTTCGTGAACGGGTTCCGCGCCGCGGCGCGGGCCTCTTCGAGACGGCGGCGTTCGGCGGCCAGTTCGGCCGCACGCCGGCGTTCCAGCTCCGCCCGGCGGACGGCGGCGCGGCGCTCGTCCTCGGTGAGCGCCTCGTCGCGTCTGCTGCGCTGCGCCGGACTGCCCTGGATGACGCCGCCCATCACCGGCCCGCCGCGGTGCGACAGGCCGTCCTCCCCGCCGTGCAAGCGGATCCGCATCCGCGAAGCCGCGATCGTGAGGCCGATCCACAGCAGGACCGACAGCAGCACGACCACCGGCACGATGAACAAGAGGGGGCTGTACGTCGCCCCGGTGTTCGGCGGAAGCACGGCGGCGTCACCTCCTGCGTCGGTGGCTCGCCCCCGCACATACCCGCGGGCCGGAGTTCAATCGCGAGGCGCGTCACAAACCCCGCGACTGGGAGATGGAACCCGAGGTCGCGAGGGTGAACGTCCGCATGGATTCGGCGAACTTCGACAGGTCCCACTCGGCGGGGCCCTCGTACCAGTACAGGTTGTCGGCGCCCTCGGCGCGGACGCCCGCGTCCTCGACCGTCCCCGCCCACCGCTCGACGACGTCGAACACGACCGCGTACGGCAGGAACCGGGAGAACAGCGCGATCCGCTGCGGCGAGGCGAGCGACTCGCCGTCCGGCAGCTCCCCGCGCTCCAGGTACGCGCGGAACCCGATGGTGTGCGCGAGGACGGTCGAACCGCGCGCCGTCTTCGCGGGCATGTACTGGCCGCCGTAGGCCAGCGCCGCGCCCGCGATGATCACCGCGAGCCCGGCGAGCGCCCACTCGGTGGTCAACGCCAGCGCGACCGTCCCGGCGATCCCGAGGACGGTCAGCGCCAGCCCCCCGATGGTCCACCGGGACCGGACGGTGTCGGGCCGCCGCGCGAACCACCCCTGCCGGACGACGTCGGCGTACATCGCCGACCGCACCTGCGCGAGCTTCGTCGCGAACGTCCCGCCGAGCTCCGACAGCTTCACCGCGTCGCGCGCCGTCCCGTCCGGCGCCGTCAGCAGCGCGTCCAGCAGGATCCGCTCGTAGGGCAGCAGGTCGACCACCGGACGGTCGAGGCGGCGCAGCGTCCAGTCGAGCCGGCCGGTGGCCTCCCGGTCCTCCTCCTCGATCAGCAGGTAGCCGCGGACGGCGAGGTCCACGATCGTCGCGGTCACGTCGATCACGTCGGCCTGCTCGTCGACGAGCGTGCCGATCTGGCCCGGCCGCACCCCGTCCGGCGGCTCGAACTCGGCGCCCGCCACCGGCGCCTGATCGCCCTCGGCGGCCTTCCTGCCGACGACCCGCGCGTCCCGCCCGCGCAGCAGGTAGAGGACCGCGACGCCGCCGCCGAGCAGCACCAGCAGCCCGATCAGCGCCGACCCGGTCACCGCGTTGACGGAGAACGCGGTCGCGACCGTCTGCCGCCGCTCGAACAGCGCGTGCCCGCCGGTCGTCCCCGCCGGGAAGCCCGCGACGACCGTCAGGTACTCGCCGGGGAGCATCTTCTCCTGGCTGTAGATCCCCTGCGTCTGGGCGTGGTTCATGTAGAACTGCGTGCATCCGACCGTGCTGCCGATCGGCCCCGCGAAGCAGTTGACGTTGCGGATCATGGTGCCGCCGTCCACGGTGGCGCTCGCGGTCTCCACCGGGACGTTCCAGCCGCCCGCCACCGGCCACCACAGCTCGTCCGCCGCGCCCAGCCGGGTGACCGCGCCGCGCAGGTCGTACTCCAGGACGACCGTGCGCCGCCCCGTCAGCTTCCGCGCGCCGCTCACCTCGACGGTCGTGCGGGTGCCCTCGCTCGTCGACGTCACCCGCGTCGGGCCGCCGTCCGGGCTGGACGCCTTCAGGTTCGTCATCCGGTACACGCGGTCGCGGGTCGCGCTCTCGTGCTCGCGCGTCACGAACTCGCGCGCGAAGCCGTCGTGCCCCGCGAACTCGTAGACGATCGTCTCCTTCACGTGGGCGACCCCGTTGCCGACCGTCATGACGACCTGGTCGTTCAGCACCCGTTCCGTCGCCGCGCGCCGCGCCGCGTCCCGGGGCGCCATCGCGAGGGGAAGGAGAACGGCGGCCGTGACCACCGCCATGACAGGTCGCACCTGGCGCAGCGCCGCAAGAGCAGACATGGCCGCACATCGTAGCGGTAAAGGGTGTACCAAGAACGTGCGATGATGCTCCCCTTATGGCAGGTCGCGCCCCCTCTCCCCGGCTGCCGACGGACGGTCGGCCTGCCTACCGGCACGTCCCGTCCCGCAGGCCGCCGCGCCGCAGCCCGGACGGGACGGTCGCGGGGATCATCGGCGGCGTCGCCGCGGTCGTCGTGCTGGCGATCCTCGGGTTCTCGTTCTTCGGCGACCGCGACCCCATCGGCGCCATCACCGGCGCCTACCGGGAACCGCAGGTCAGCCGGGCGACGGCCACCGACAACGAGCTGTACGCGACGGGCCCGCTCACGCCCGTCGGCTGCGCCCTGCCGGAGCTCGGGCCCGGCGCCGCGTCCATGCGCCGGTTCATGGACGTCCTGAGCGACTGCCTCGACGACTCGTGGGGCCGCCAGTTCGCGAAGGCCGGCATGACGTTCGACGTCCCCGACCGCGTGTTCTGGCGGGACTCGGGGCGCAGCCCGTGCGGCACGTACCCGAGCCCCGGCTCGTCCGCGTTCTACTGCCCGGCGAACAACACGATGTACGTGGGCGTCGAGCACATCGTGGCCACGTCCGGGGACGAGCCGCTGGAGAACTTCGCGGTGTTCGCGCGGGTCGTCGCGCACGAGTACGGCCACCACGTCCAGGACCTCGCCGGGATCCTGCTGTACGGGAACGGGCTGATGGAGGACGCCGACCCGCTCGGCCAGGCGCAGGCCAGCCGCCGCATCGAACTGCAGGCGCAGTGCTTCGCGGGCGCGTTCCTCGGCGCGGAGCGCGGCACGCTGCCGATGACGCGGCGGCAGGTCGCCGCCATGCTCGACGACGTCCGGGGCCGGGGCGACGAGAAGCTGCCGCCCGCGCAGCGCGACCACGGTTCCGGCCGGAACTACGCGGGCTGGGTCGTCGCCGGTTACGAGGGCGACGGCCTCGCCGTCTGCAACACCTGGACGGTTCCGCCCGGCGAGGTGGACTGACCGTCCGTCCAGGGGTTTTACCCATGGGTAGATGAGCACCGGTACTCATGTAATGGGCGCGTGCGATCCGCAGACTCGGGGCATGACGACACGTCCTCAGCCGCCCGCGCCCGCCGGATCCGCCGCGTTCTTCGTCCAGGCCGCGATCTCGTTCGTGGTCTCCAGCGTCGCCGTCGTCCTCGGCGTCGTGTACCTGCCGGTCGACGAGTGGGTGCGCGCGTTCCTCGCCCTCGGCGTCCTCTACGTGATCACGTCGACGTTCACGCTGGCCAAGTGCGTCCGGGACCGGCAGGAGACGCAGACCCTGACCGGCCGGGTCGACCAGGCCAGGCTCGACAAGCTGCTCAGCGAGCACGACCCCTATTCCACCCAGAACCTCTGAGCCGGATCGTCCCGTTCTGTCTACTATGCCGTCACGGACCGTGTGAGGGGACTCACGCGGGTAGTGCTAGCTAGCCTGCTTGCAATTGCAAGCACCATGACGCAGGGTGGAGACATGGCGAGTTCGAAGGTCGGCTCGATCGGGGAGTACATCCGGGAGCAGCGCACGCGGGCGAAGATCTCGCTGCGCCAGCTCGCGGACGTCTCGGGGATCTCCAACCCGTATCTGAGCCAGATCGAGCGCGGCCTGCGCAAGCCGAGCGCCGAGATCCTGCAGCAGATCGCCAAGGGGCTGCGGATCTCCGCCGAGGCGCTGTACGTGCAGGCCGGGATCCTCGAAGACCGGGAGGCCGACACCGACGTGCAGGCCGCCGTCCGGGCCGACCTCCTCCTCACGGAACGGCAGAAGCAGGTCCTCATGGACATCTACGCGTCGTTCCTCAAGGAGAACGAAGCCACCGGCGTGCTCGACGACGTCCACGACGAGACCGGCGACGACCCGGACTCCGAACCGGACGCCGACGACGAGCACGGAGTCCACGAGCAGAACGGAAAGGAAGAGGTCGGATGACGCTGGCCGGCAACCTTCGAGAGAACAAGGCCGTCCACACCGTGGCCGGCGCCGGCGACTTCGCGGTGGAGAAGCTCCGCGAGATGCCCGAGCAGATGAACCGGGCGCGCGAGGCCGCGGAGAAGTACCAGGGCGAGGTCCGCGAGACCGTGTACCGGTACGGCGGGCAGTTCCGCGAGACCGTCGAGCGCTACCGCGGCGAGGTCCAGGGACGGGTCGACGCCAAGGACCTGCCCGGCGCCGCCGTCGAGTACGCGACCACGTTCGGCACCCGCGCCGCCGGGTTCATCGACGAGCTCGCCGAGCGCGGCCGCAAGGTCGTGCAGCGCGAGGCCGCCGAGGTCGCCGAGATCGCCGAGGCCAAGCCGCGCACCCGCACCGCGCCCAAGCGGACGGCGCAGCGCAAGACCACCGCGAAGAAGACCGGCTCCTGAGCCGGGAGATCGGGGGCGCACGCGAAGGGCCCGGCCGGGAACACCCGGCCGGGCCCTGTCGTCCATCAAGCAGGGCCGAATAGTGTGGGTGGCGATGTACGCGTGTGCGCGGCGTGAAGCCGCCGTCCGAGACGAGCAGGAGCGCTGATCACGATGGCGGGCTTCAACATCCTCGACTACTTCTTCTGGCTGCTGCTGATCATCGCGTTCGCGATGGAGGCGTGGGCGCTGATCGACGCGCTGACCGTGCCGCAGAACGCCTACGCGGCGGCGAGCAAGCAGAGCAAGAAGCTGTGGACGATCATCACGGTCGTCTGCGCGGTCGTCGGAGCCGCCTACGCCGTCGCGCCCGCCGCGCTCGGCGCCAACCCGATCGGGCTGCTCCTCGGCATCCTGCCGGTCGCCGCGTTCATCGGCGCCGCGATCTACCTCGCCGACGTCCGTCCGGCCGTCGCGCAGTTCAAGAAGCGCAACGGCGGCCGCGGCGGCTCCCGGCAGGGCCCGTACGGCCCCTGGTAAAGATCCGCAGGCAGGCCGGGCGAACCTGCGGTTTCCCGCAGGTAGGGCGCTGAGGCGTCCCGCGCGAACCGTGCGGTCCGCCCCATCACGCCGCGCGGGGCGCCGAACCTAGCTTCGCTTCCATGGAAACGAAGCGCAGGCCCGCGACGGTACGGGTCGCACGGTGGAGCGCGGCCCACCCCTGGTCGGCGGTCGGGCTGTGGATGCTGTTCGTCGTGCTGTCCCTGACGCTCGGCACGGCGGCCGGGACGAAGAACATCGGCGAGGCCGACTCGGGCGTCGGCGAATCCGGACGGGCCGGGCGCATCGCCGCGTCCGCCGACTTCCCGGAGAAGGCCGAAGAGAACGTCCTCATCACCGCGACGAGCGGACGGCTCGACCCCCGCGCCGCGCGATCCGCCGCGGACGACGTCGTACGGCGCATGAAGGCGCTCCCCGAGGTGGAATCGGTCGGCGAGCCGATCCCCGCGCCGGACCGCACGGCCGTGCTCGTCCCCGTCACGATGAAGGGCGACACCGAGCACGCCGACCTGCGCGTCGACCCGCTGCTCGCGCAGAGCGCCGCCGTCCAGGACGCGCACCCGGGCCTGCGCGTCGAGCAGGTCGGTACCGGCTCGACCGCCAAGGGCCTCACCGAGACCCTCGGCGAGGACTTCGAGCGCGCCGAGTACATCAGCCTGCCGCTCACCCTGCTGATCATGCTGGCGGTGTTCGGCGCGCTCATCGCCGCGTCCGTCCCGGTGCTCCTCGCGCTGTCCTCGGTGGCCGCCGCGATCGGGCTGTCGTCCCTGGTCTCCCACCTGCTGCCCGCCACGAGCGCGCTCAGCAACGTGATCCTGCTGATGGGCATGGCGGTCGGCGTCGACTACTCGCTCTTCTACCTCAAACGCGAACGCGAGGAGCGGCGGCGCGGACGCCCGGACGCGCTGGAGATCGCCGCCGAGACGTCCGGGCACACCGTCGTGGTGTCGGGCGGCACGGTCGTCGTCGCGATGGCGGGCCTCTACCTGGCCGGGGAGGCCACGTTCACCTCGCTGGCCACCGGTTCGATCATCGTCGTCGCCGTCGCGGTGCTCGCCTCCCTCACCGTCCTGCCCGCGGTCCTGGCGAAGCTCGGCCCGCGCGTCGACCGGCCCCGCGTCCCCGTCCTGTGGCGGCTGACGATGCGGTCCGGCGAGTCCCGCCTCTGGCCCGTCCTGCTGCGGCCCGCGCTGCGCCGCCCCGCGATCACCCTGGCCGTCTCGACCGCCGCGCTCCTGCTGCTGGCCGCCCCCGCGCTCGACATGCGGCTCAAGCAGCCCGGATCCGACGACCTGCCCCGCGACATCCCGGTCATCCGCGCGATGGACCGGCTCACCGCCGCGTTCCCCAGCGAGGGCACCGTCCACGAGGTGGCCGTGGAGGCGCCCGCCGAACAGTCGGCCGCCGTCCGCTCAGCCCTCACCGGCCTCGCCGCCCGTACCGCCCGCGACCCCCTCTTCGCCCACGACCGCACCCCCGAGATCCGCACGTCCCCGGACGGACGGGTGCACCTGATCGACATCGCGACGCCGCACGCCCGCAGCAGCGACGAGGCCCGCCGCTCCCTCGAAACCCTCCGCGCGTGGCTGCCGGAGGCCCTGCGCGACGTCCCTGGCGCCGAGTCCGGCGTCGGCGGCAAGCTCGCCGAAGGCGTCGACTTCACCGGCCACCTCGAAGACCGGCTGCCGTTCGTCGTCGGGTTCGTCCTGCTGCTGACCCTGGGGATGACGGGCCTGATCTTCCGTTCCGCCGCGATCGCCCTCTCGGCCGTCGCCCTGAACCTGCTGTCGGCAGCCGCGGCGTTCGGCGTTCTCGTGGCCGTGTTCCAGAACACGTGGGCCGAAGGCGTCCTCGACTTCCACTCGTCCGGCGCCGTCGTCTCCTGGCTGCCGCTCTTCCTGTTCGTGGTGCTGTTCGGCCTGTCGATGGACTACCACGTGTTCGTCGTGTCGCGGATCCGCGAGGCCGCCGCCCGGGGCCTGCCGGCCCGCGCCGCCGTCGGCGAGGGCATCACCCGCTCGGCGGGCGTCGTCACCAGCGCCGCCGTCGTGATGGTCGCCGTGTTCGCGATCTTCGGGACGCTCAGCATGGTCGAGTTCAAGCAGCTCGGCGTCGGCCTCGCCGCCGCCATCCTGATCGACGCCGTCGTCATCCGGATCTTCGTGCTGCCCGCCCTGATGGCCCTGCTCGGCGACGCGAACTGGTGGCCCGGACGCCTCGCGCCCCGCGCCCGTCCGGCGGACGCGACCGTCCCCGACATGCCGCTGCCCGCCCGCCGACCGCACTAGGGTGCCGGAACATGAGCGACCTGCACGGGCGCACGGCGCGCCTGGAACTCGACGACCAGAACCTCCGCGAGTGGGAGGCCGTCGTCATCGAGTCGGGACCGGACGGGATCGTCCTCGACCGTTCCGCGTTCTACCCGGGCGGCGGCGGCCAGCCCGCCGACCACGGCGTCCTCCTCTGGCAGGGCGTCCAGACCCGCATCGCGGGGGTGCGCAAGGGCGACGACCTGGTGCTCCTCCCCGCCGAGGACGACCCGCTGCCGCCGTCCGGCACCACGGTGCGGTGCGCCGTCGAGGACGAACGGCGCACCGCGCTCATGCGCACCCACTCCGGCCTGCACCTCCTGTGCGGGGTCGTGTTCCGCGACTACGGCTGCCTCGTCACGGGCGGCAACATGGAGCCGCTGAGCGCCCGCATGGACTTCGACCTGCGCGAAGTCCCGCCCGGGTTCAAGCAGACCGTCGAGGACGCCTGCAACGCCGAGGTCGAGGCCGACCGCCGCGTCGACGTCCGGACGCTGCCGCGCGCCGAGGCGTTCGAGATCCCCGACATCATCCGCACCGCGACGAACCTCGTCCCGCCCGAGGTCCAGGACGTCCGGATCGTCGACATCGTCGGCCTCGACACCCAGGCAGACGGCGGCACCCACGTCGCGTCCACCAGGCAGATCGGCCGGATCACCGTCGCGAAGGTGGAGAACAAGGGCCGCGGCTTCCGCCGCCTCCGCATCAAGATCGCGGACTGATCAGCGGGACAGCAGCTCCAGCAGCACGAGTCCGGCCGGGACCGCGCCCGCCCCGGCCACGAGGCACGCGAGGTTCGCGACGAACTCCCTGACGGCGACCGCCCTGACGGCGTCCGCCCGTCCCACCGGGACGGGCGGCTCGTCGTAGTAGAAGAGGTACCGGGGACGCGCGCGCGGCGCCGTCGGCGGCGGATCCGGTGTGCACATGACCGCCCTGCCGTTCCCCGCGACGATGGACCACGCTCGACGAACGTGTGACGTCCAGGCCCGCCGGGACGGTTCAACCCCTGACAGAAACCGGCCACCGCGCCTCGTCCGCCTCGTCCGCCTCGTCCGCCTCGCCCGCCGCGGTGTCCTCGGGGACGAGGGCGGGGAGGCGGTCGGGGGTCTTCGACCGGGCCCGGACGCAGGCGTAGGCCAGGAAGGCGACGGCGGAGGCCAGGTAGGCGTTCGCCACGAGGGTGACCGGGCCGTGGAAGCCGTACTCGTCCGGGCCGCCGTCGCGCGGGGTGAACCACATCGGGGCGACGGCGAACACGAGGTAGGCGCAGGCCGGGGCGATGCGGTGGCCGTCGCGGACGAGGACGGCCAGGGCCGGGACGATCCACACCCAGTGGTGCGCCCAGGAGATCGGGGAGACGAGCAGCCCCGTCGTGCCGGTGACGGCGATCGCGGTGAGCCAGTCGCCGCGGCGGGCGAAGGCGGCGGCGAGGGCGAGGCCGCCGAGGGCGATCAGGAACGGGACGAACGTGTACCAGCCGTCCACGTGCTCCGCCCCCTTCAGGATTCGGATGGCGGCGCCGTACGGGGACTGGTTGCTGATGTACGGGGCGCCGACGCGGGAGGTGTCGAAGAAGGTGTGCAGCCAGTAGACGCGGGACGCGTCCGGGCCGACGGCCCACGCGGCGAGGGTGCAGCCCGCGAATGCGGCGGTCGAAACGGCGGCCGATTTCGTTCTGCGCGTCACCAGGAGGAACAGGATGAAGATGCCGGGGGTCAGTTTGATCGCCGTTGCGATGCCGATTCCGATGCCCGCCGTCCTGCCCTGGGAAACGCGTTTCATGTCGAACATGATGAGCGCCAGAAGGAACAGGTTGATCTGCCCCTGGAACAGCGAATGCCACATGGGCGCGAGGGCGAGCCCGGCCGCGACCGTCCCCGCGACGAGCGGACGGGACGGGCGGCGGCCGGCGAGTTCGAGCGTCACCGTGCAGGCGTAGGCGAACGCGGCGACGGACGCGAACTGCCAGATCACGCGGGCGACGGTGAGCGGCAGCACCGACAGGGGCGCGAACAGCAGGGCGGCGAACGGGGTGTTGGTGAACCAGTGTTCGGCGTGCTGGTCGAGGTAGAGGCTCGCGCCGTCGGTGAGGGACTCGCCGCCCAGCATGTAGATGCGGAAATCGAGCGAGTCGTAGGTCGCGGCGAATAGCGCGACGGCGATCAGTTCGATGGCGAGGGCCGTGTACGCCAGCCGTTTCACGTTCGTCCTCCGTCCGGTGCGGAAGGCCAACGATGACGAATGGCGCGGGGACGCCGCGTCGGGCCGTGGATCACATTTCGGGGAGGTCCGGTAGCCCGGGGGATTAGGCCCGTGGGCCAATGTGCGGACGGGTACCGCTCGTTACGATCGGCGCATGTCCTTCCCTCTGAATCCCCGGGGCGTCTGGACGGTCCTGGCCTGGTGCGGGGCCGTCCTGTATCCGGCCGTGGTCCAGGTGACCTTCATGAGCGGAGGGTCGGGGTTCCAGCAACTGGACGTGCTGGCGACATCGGTCCTGACGCTGCTCGTGCTCGGGATGGCGCCGCGCCGGCCGCTGTCGATGTTCACGGTGCTGCTGGTCGCCTGGACCTGCGCGCTGGTGGAGATGCAGATCGGCACGGTGCTGCTGCTGCTCGTCCTCCTGGTCGACGTCGGGCTCGGCTTCGTCGCGTCGCTGCGGTCGCGGCCGGTGTCGCTGGGCGCGGCCGCGGTCGCCGCCGCCGTCCAGGCCGGTCTCACCGCGGCGTTCCTCAACGCCGATGTGAGCCTGCTGGCGGCGCTGCTGCTGGCGGTCGTCGTCGCGTGGACGGCGGGGAACTCGGTGCGGTCGCGGCGGACGCACGCCGACGAGCTGCGGGTGCGGGAGACCGAGCGGGCCGTCGCGGAGGAGCGGCTGCGGATCGCGCGGGAGCTGCACGACATGGTGGCGCACAGCGTCGGGATCATCGCGATCCAGGCCGGGGTCGGGGGACGGGTGATCGAGACGCAGCCCGCGGAGGCGCGCAAGGCGCTGGCCGCGATCGAGGCGACGAGCCGCGACACGCTCGCGAGCCTGCGCCGGATGCTCACCGGCCTGCGCAAGGAGGGCGCGCTCGGCCCGGCGCCCGGCCTGGACGACCTGGACCGGCTCGCCGCGGCGACGTGCGACGCCGGGGTGCGGGTGGACGTGCGGCGCACGGGGACGCGGCGTCCGGTCCCGTCGGACGTCGACCTGTGCGCCTACCGGGTGGTGCAGGAGGCGCTGACGAACGTGGTGCGGCACGCGGACGTGCGGGCGTGCCGGGTGACGGTCGGGTACCGGGACGACCGCGTGGAGATCGAGATCGAGGACGAGGGGAGCGGCGGGGTGGTCGGCGCCGGGTTCGGGATCGTCGGGATGCGGGAGCGGGTGGCGCTGCTGCGCGGGGAGCTGACGGCGGGGCCGCGGCCGGGCGGCGGGTTCCGGGTGGCGGCGAGGATCCCGGCGTGACGATCCGGGTGCTGCTCGTCGACGACCAGCCGCTCGTCCGGGCGGGCCTGCGGGTGCTGATGGCCGACACGTCCGACCTGGAGATCGTGGGGGAGGCCGGGACGGGCGCGCAGGCCGTGCGGCTGGCCGCGGAGGTCGCCCCGGACGTCGTCGTCATGGACATCCGGATGCCCGACATGGACGGGATCGAGGCCACCCGCCGCATCTCGGGCGCGCGGGTGGTGATGCTGACGACGTTCGACGACGACGAGTACGTCTACGGGGCGCTGCGGGCGGGCGCGAGCGGGTTCCTGGTGAAGGACATGGCGCTGGAGGAGATCCTCGCGGCCGTCCGGGTGGTGGCGCGCGGCGACGGGCTGATCGCGCCGAGCGTGACGCGGCGGCTGATCGCGGAGTTCGCGGCGCGTCCGGAACCGGACGCCGGACGGGACGCCGGGGCCGCGCGCCCCGACCGTCCGGTCGAGGGGATCACCGGGCGGGAGCGGGAGGTGCTGACGCTGGTGGGGCGCGGCCTGTCGAACCGGGAGATCGCGGACGAGCTGGTCATCAGCGTCGCGACGGTGAAGGCGCACATGGCGCGGCTGCTCGCGAAACTGGACGCCCGCGACCGCGTCCAGCTCGTGATCATCGCCTATGAGCTGGGCCTCGTGGCGCCGGGACGCTGACGTCCTACCGCGTGTAGTACTACGCGGGGGCGTCGGATAACCTGGGCTTTGTGAAGGGTCTGGGAGAACTTGAACGCACGGTCATGGAGGTCCTCTGGGCGCGTGAGGACGCCGGCTCCGGCGCCGCGACCGCGCGCGACGTCAGCCGCGCGCTCGCCGGCGACCGGGACCTCGCCCACACGACCGTCATGACCGTTCTCGACAGGCTCGCGAAGAAAGGCTTCCTCGCGCGCGAGCGCGACGGCCGCGCTTGGCGGTACCGTCCGGTGGAGAGCCGGGAGGGGTACGTCACCGAGTTGATGCTGGGCGCGCTGGAGGAGACGGGCGACCGCGACAAGGCGCTCGTCCACTTCGTCAAGTCGGTCTCCAGCAACGAGGTCGACGTGCTCCGCCAGGCGCTGGCCGCCCTCACGTCGAAGGAACCACCGGCATGACCGGAACCGCCCTGCTCGCATTGATCTCCCTGGGGACCGTCGGCGGGGCACACGTGCTGTCTCGCGCACGCTGGACGTGGCGGACCCCGCGCATCGGCATCGCCCTGTGGCAGGCCCTCGGCCTGTGCTGGGGCATCGCCACGATCGGCGCCCTGCTCGGGCTGGCGCTGCTGCCGTACCGCAGCGGCGTCGCGGGCGGGCTGCCCGGCCTCTACAACGACGGCGCCGCCAAGCTCGACACCCTCCACATGACGGCGCTGCTCGGCGCGGTCAGCCTCGCCGGTGTGCTGCTGGTCATGCTGGCGTTCGCGGTGCTGCGGGTCGTGCGGGCCCGGCAGCGGCACCGGGCGCTGCTCGCGCTTGTGTCGCGCCGCGACTCGGCCGTCCCGGGCACGCTCGTCCTGGACCATCCGGGCGCCGCCGCGTACTGCGTGCCGGGCGTCCGCTCGTCCAAGGTCGTGGTGAGCGCCGGGACGCTGGAGCTGCTCGACACCGCGGAACTGGCCGCCGTGCTCGCCCACGAGCGGGCGCACGCCCGTGAGCGGCACGACCTGGTGCTGCTGCCGTTCGCGTCGCTGCGGCAGGTGTTCCCGCAGTTCCACCTGGTGGGGCGATGTCTGGACGCCGTGGAGCTGCTGATCGAGATGGCCGCCGACGACCGGGCCCGGTCGTGCCGCGCGAGCTGGCGACGGCGCTGCTGCGCTTCGCCGCCGCCCGCCCGGCGGCGGCTCCGTCGGGGACGCTCGGGGTGGCGACCTGCGACGACATCCCGGTGATGGCCCGCGTGAACCGGCTGCTGGAGCCGCGCCCGCTGCCGCGCGCGACCCGGCTGGCGGCGTCCGCCGCCGTGCCGCTCGTCGCGGGCCTGCCGCTGCTGCTGATCGTCCTGCCGCACTGACCGGCCCTAGCCCGCGAGGACGGTTCCGTAGAGCCGGGTGACGTGCAGGCGGATCACCTGCCGCCGGTCCGCGACCATCTGCTCCAAGAACGCGCGCTCGTCGGACGGGTCGGCGAAGCCGGGGGTCAGCGCGAGCAGTTCCCGGCCGACCGCGTCCCCGGGCGTCTCGGTCACCGCGGACACCTCGGCGGTGCCCTCGGCGACGGCGAACGACATGTGGTCGTCGCTCGACACGTGCAGCGCGGCGCGCGGATCGTCGGCGAGCCGCCGCACCTTGGCGCGTCCGGCGACCGTGGAGATCCGGACGATCCGGGCGTCGGGGTCCCAGGTGTGCACGACGGTCGACAGGTGCGGGTGGCCGCCGGGCGTGCCGATGGCGAGGACGCCGAACGGCTGCGCGGCGAGGAGGCGTTCGAGGTCGTCCTGGGTGACGGGCTTCGGGCCGGGGCCCTGGCCGGGTCCGTATTCGGGCATGTCGGGCTCCTTCAGAGGGTGACGGACGTGGTGGACGGCTCGGCGGGCGCGGGTGCGGCCGCGCCGGGCTTCGGGGTGCGCAGGACCGCGACGGCGACGGCGAACGCGGCGGCGAGCAGGACGGCGGCGATACCGAACGCGAGCCGGTAGCCCCCGGTCAGTGCGGCCGCGGCGGGCTCCCCGGCGGCGGCGAGCGAACCGGTGCGGGACGCCGCGAGCGTGGACAGCACCGCGATCCCGGTCGCCATCCCGATCTGCTGCGCGGTGTTGAACAGGCCGGACGCCAGGCCCGCGTCCTCCGGCCGGGCACCGGACATCGCGATGCCGGTCAGCGCGGGCAGGGCGAACCCGAAGCCGGTGACGAGCAGCATCGACGGCAGCAGGTGGACGAGGTAGTCGCCGTCCACCGGGAGGCGGACGAGCAGCGCGAGGGCGGCGCCCAGCATCCCCAGGCCGGTCAGCAGCACCGGGCGTTCCCCGTAGCGGCCGATCAGCCGCGCGGACAGCAGCAGGGACGCGGCACCGTTGAGCAGCGCCGCGGGGAGCATCGCGGCGCCGGTCTCCAGCGCCCCGTAGCCGAGGACGTTCTGCATGTAGAGGGCGACCATGACCTGGAACGAGAACATCCCGGAGAACGCGAGGATCTCGACGGCGTAGGCGCCGGAGGTGTTGCGCGACCGCAGGATCCGCAGCGGCATCAGCGGGTTCGCGGCCTTCGCCTGCCGGACGAAGAACCCCGCGAGCAGCGCGACCGCGAGGGCGCCGAGGCCGAGCGTATGGACCGACGGCACGCCGTACTGCTCGATCTTCACGACGGTGTAGATGCCGAGCATCAGCCCGGACGTGACGAGCAGCGCCCCGGCGACGTCCGCGCCCCCGGCGAGGCCGGTGCCGCGGTCGCGGGGCAGGGCGGGCAGCGCCAGCAGGATCGCGACCAGGCCGATCGGCAGGTTGATCAGGAAGATCCAGTGCCAGTTCAGCGCGTCGGTGAGGACGCCGCCGAGCACCTGCCCGATCGAGGCCCCGGCCGCGCCGGTGAAACCGAAGACCCCGAGGGCGCGGGCGCGCTCGCCGGGCTCGGTGTAGAGGGTGACGAGGATGCCGAGGACGACCGAGGCGGCCATCGCGCTGCCGACGCCCTGCAGGAATCGGGCGACGATCAGCACCGCGGGGCCGGTCGCGGCGCCGGCGAGCAGCGACGCGGCGGTGAACACGGCGTTCCCGGCGAGGAACATCGTCTTGCGGCCGACGAGGTCGCCGAGCCGTCCGGCGAGCAGCAGCAGGCCGCCGAACGCGATCAGGTAGGCGTTGACGGTCCAGCTCAGGCCGGTGGCCGAGAAGCCGAGGTCGTCCTGGATCGCGGGCAGCGCGACGGTGACGATCGAGCCGTCGAGGATCGTCATCAGCATCGTGGCCGACAGCACCCCGAGCGCGGTGCCGCGCGCCCGTAGAACAGCGTGCACGGGTCTCTCCCATCGTGGATCGATGGGAGAGACGCTAGCAGATAGTTCTGTTAGAGACGATCCGCTTCGGAACTATTTATCCTCGCTCGCGCGCCCGCCGAACCGGCTGCGGACTCTCGACGGGCCGCGCGAGATGGCCCGCGACCAGCCGCCGCAGCGCGCGGACGAGGACGTCCCGCTCGTCGTCGGGAAGCGTGCCGAGCGCGTCGCCGTGCACCCGGTCGACGATCTCCTGGCCCTTCGCGGCGACCTCCGCCCCCTTCTCGGTGACCGCGATGATCCGCGCGCGCCGGTCCCGCGAGGACGGCCGCCGCTCCGCGAGACCGGCCTTCTCCAAGGCGTCCGCGGTGGCGACCATCGTCGTCTTGTCCATGTCGCCGATCTCCGCGAGCTGGATCTGCGTGCGCTCCTGCTCAAGGGCGTGCACAAGGACGCAATGCATGCGCGGCGTCAGGCCGACCTCGGCGAGCGCCGCCGTCATCCGGCTCTTCAACGCGAGCCCGGTGTGGTCGAGGAGAAAGGACAGGTCGGTTTCGGAACTGGTCGGGGCGAGAGCGGTCATGTCGCCAGCGTACCCAGTTGGTTCCGTAGCGGATTATCTAGTCGCGTTCGCTTTCCGGCGGCCGCCCGGCGGCGCCGGTCGGCTCAGCGATCGCCGGGCGCGATGCCGTGCAGGACGGACGCGACGACCTCGGCGACCGGCACGGGGGCCGGTTCGGCGGCGTGCAGCAGCGCGGACAGGACGGCCTCGTGGCACACCCCGACGATCATCGACGCGGCGGCCCGCACGGACGCGTCGGCGGCGATCCGGCCGAGGTCGCGTTCGGCCCGCAGGTAGGCGTGCAGGTGGTCGCGCCACTCGTCGCCCGGTTCGTGCGACGCCCCGAACCGGGCGAGGACGTCGGGCTGCGCGGTCAGCCCGGCGAGCGCGGGCAGCAGCGCGCTGTGCAGGGCGAGCCCGCGCTCGACGTGCGCGCGCAGGTTCGCTTCGAGCGTCCCCGCGCCCGGCTCGGGGAGCGGCCCGAGCCCGTCCTCGACCCGCCGCACGCGCGCCCGCAGGGCCAGCGCCAGCAGCTCCTCCTTGCCGTCGAAGTGGTTGTAGAGGACGCCGTCGGCCACGCCCGCCTCCCGCGCGATCGCCCGGACGGTCAGGCCCGCCGCGCCGCGGTCGGACATCATGCGGTCGGCGGTCGCGATCAGGTGCTCGCGCAGGGACACATCGCCCTGGCGCAGCGCGGCGGCTTTGCGTGGTGACATCACCCGGCATCGTATTCGTGCAGATCGAAGCCGTGTTCCGCGAGTTCGTCCAGGAAGTCGGGACCGACGGCCGCTTCGAGGTGCCGCACGCCGCGCGGCGGCCGGTCCAGCCGCCGGACGGCCAGGGCCGCCACCAGCCCGGTCGCCCGGCTCTGCCGCCGTCCGGAGAGCGCCGCGACCCGCCCGCCGGACGCGGCGGCGACCGCGAAGCCGTCGCCGCCCACGTGCACGCGGGAGACGGCGGCGCGCAGCCACCGGGCGTCCCGGAACCGGGCGGCGCGGGGGAGCAGCGCGGTCACGGCGCGGGAGTCGAGGCACAGGCCGGTGCGGACGCGGCCCGGCAGCGTGTGCTGGTCGGGGAACGGGAAGCGGTGGACGCGGCGCGTCCCGTACGGGGGCGGGAACCGGATCGTCCATGTTTCGTCCAGTTCGCGGAGGGCGCCGAGCGAGTCGAGGGTCCACTCGACGGCGCTCGGGCCGTGCCGTTCGCCGGAACCGAGCAGGACGCCGATGTCGACGGGCCGTCCGGTCCCGGCGAACCGGTGCGCGAGCAGGTTCGTGACGCCCGGCGCGAGCCCCACGGACAGGACGGCCGAGGCGCCGTTCGCCGCCGCGAGCCCGTCGAGCTCCCCGATGCCGCGTAGGACCTCGTGCGACGCCGACACGTCCACGTAGTGGACGCCCCGTTCGAGGCACGCCCGCGCGACCCGCACGTTCTCCCGCTCGGCGCACATCACGACGGCGTCCGCGTCCAGAACCGCGCCGAACGCCTGGGCGAGGTCCACGCGGAGGGGGGTCGTTCCGGGGATCGTGCCGGCCTTCGCGGGGTCGCGGCCCGCGACGACGATCTCGGGGACGTGCCCGCGCAGGCCCGCGACGACCTCGCGGCCGACCGCCCCGTAGCCGCCGAGGATCACCACGCGCTTCATCGGCGCGCGGTGATCAGCCAGGCGGTGCTGCGCAGCCGGACGGCGCCGGCGCGCTCGAACGGACGCAGCGCGTCCGCGATCGTCGCGACCAGTTCGTCCCCTTCGCCGTAGTTGTAGCGGATCGGGCCCCAGGCGGCGAGGAACGCGGCGGCGTCGGCGGCGTCGCGGCCCCACACCTGTTCGGCCTCGACCGGACGGCTCGTCACGGCGTGGAAACCGGCGGCGGCGAGGATCTCGTGAGCGCGGTCGGGGTCGGCGAGGGAGAGCGGGCCGTCGTGCCCGAGCGCGGGCCGCGGGAGCGGCGGGAGCGCGGCGAACACCGCGCCGAGGTCGCCGTCCTGCGGCGACGCCATCGCGAGGAACGCGGCCCGGCCGCCCTCGGCCAGGGCGCGCCGGACGTTGCCGAACGCGGCGACCGGGTCGGCGAAGAACATGATCCCGAACCGGCTGATCGCGGCGTCGAAGCCGCCGTCCGGGAACGGGTACAGCTGCGCGTCGCCCTGCTCGAACCGGACGTTCGCGACGCCCTCCTGCTCGGCCAGGGTCCGCGCCCGGTCGAGCATCGGCGCCGACAGGTCGACGCCGGTCGCCGAGCCGAGGTTCGCCCGCTCCGCCGCGAGCCGCGTGACCTGGCCGTTGCCGCAGCCGATGTCGAGGACGCGGTCGCGCGGGCCGATCTCGGCGGCGTCCAGCAGGTGCGGGTTGAAGCCGCTGTTCACGGCGTCGTACCGGGCGTGGTGGTCGGCCCAGTGCGTGCCCTCGTACCCGTTCCATGCCTCGGCCTGGTGCGTGTTGACGATTTCCACGGGGGCTCCTCTCGTCATGAACGCTTGTTCATGAACACGTGTTCATCATGCGCCCGGCGGTGTCCCCGCGTCAAGCCGGGCGGGCGGCCGATCGTCCGTACGAGCTAGAACGGAATTCTTCGTTCCGCTATGCTGCGGGTATGGACAACAGGGCCGCGGGGCCGATGAGCGGGCGGAAAGCCCAGGCCGCGCGCAATGACGAACTGATCCGGAAGGCGGCGCGCGCGGTGTTCACCGCGGACCCGGGCGCGCCGATCTCCGCGGTGGCCGAACATGCCGGAGTGGGGATCAGCGCCCTCTACCGCCGGTACAAGAGCAAAGAGGTGCTGCTGCAGTCCCTCGCCGACGAGGGCATGGACCGCTACCTCGCCGAGGTCGAGCGGGCCCTCGCCGACGGCGGCGACCCGTGGGAGGCGTTCGCCGCGTTCATGCGCCGCTGCCTGGACATCGGCGCCGGCTCGCTGACGATGCGGCTCGCCGGGAACTTCGAGGTCACCGAGGAGATGAGCGGCAAGGGCCGGGAGATCCACACGGCCACGGAACGGCTGCTCGACCGGACGAAGGAGGCCGGGGCGCTGCGGCCCGAGATCGCGGTCGGCGACGTGTCGGTCCTGCTGGAGCATCTGCACACGATCCGGATCGGCGACGACGCCCGGATGAACCGGCTGCAGCACCGGTACCTCGCGCTCATGCTGGACGCCCTGCACCTGACGGGCGTCGCGGAGCTGCCGGGCCCTCCGCCCGGCTGGCGGGAACTCCGGGGGCGTTATGACGACTGACGCGGAGACGGTGCTCGGCAGGCGGGAGCTGAACCGGGCGCTGCTCGCTCGCCAGATGCTGCTCCGGCGGGAGCCGGTGACCGCGCTGGAGGCGATCGAGCGGCTCGTCGGGATGCAGGCGCAGGCGCCGAACCCCCCGTACATCGGGCTGTGGAGCCGGGTGGAGGGGTTCGAGTTCGACTCGGTGTCCCGGCTGCTGACCGAGCGGCGGGCGCTGCGGATCGTCCTCATGCGCGGCACGCTGCACCTGGTCGGGGCCCGGGACGCGCGCGTCCTGCGGCCGCTGACCCAGCCGCTCCTCGACCGGTACCGGGCCGGGCCGGCGGGCCGCGGGCTGGACGGCGTCGACATGCGGGCCGTCGCGGACGCCGCCCGCGCGCTCCTCGACGAGGAGCCGCGCTCGGACAAGGAACTCCGGACGCTGCTGGCCGACCGGTGGCCCGAGCAGGACCCGGCGCTGCTCGTCTGGGGCGTCCGGCTCATGCTGCCGCTGGTGCAGGTGCCGCCGCGCGGCCTGTGGGGTAAGGCGGGGACGGCCCGGCACACGACCCTCGACGCGTGGCTCGGCGAGGGCGCGGCGGCGGAGCCGTCGATCGACGAGCTGGTGCTGCGGTATCTGGGGGCGTTCGGACCGGCGAGCGTGCAGGACGTCCAGCAGTGGTCGGGGCTCGTGGGGTTGCGGGACGTCGTGGAGCGGCTCGAACCGAAGCTGGTGCGGTTCCGGGACGAGCGCGGCCGCGTCCTCTACGACCTGCCGGAGGCCCCGCGTCCCGGCGCGGACGAACCGGCGCCCGTCCGGTTCGTCCCAGAGTTCGACAACCTGACCCTTTCGCACGCCGACCGGACGCGCGTGATCTCCGACGAGCACCGCAAGCGGATCTTCACCGTGAACGGGATCATCCGTGCGACGTTCCTCGTGGACGGCTTCGTCCACGGCATGTGGAAGGCAGAGAAGCGGCGCGGGGAGGCGACGCTGCGGATCGACCCGTTCGCCCCGGTCCCGGGCCCGGAGCGGACCGCCCTGGAGGAGGAGGGCCTGCGCCTGCTCGCGGCCGTCCACCCCGACGCGAAGGCCCACACCGTCGAGTTCCTGAGCTAGCCCACCGTCCCGTGGTTTCGTTGATCTGCGGCGTGTTGCCCTAACTCGGGCGCCCATAAGGGCAACACGCCGCAGATCAACGTCAGGAGGGTGAGGCCGTTGCGCGGTCGGCTCCGCGCCCAGGTGATCACTTAGGGTGATGAGACGCCACGCTCGTCCGGCTGGTCCTGGTCCCCGCCGCCATGCGGCTGATGGGCGCCTACAACTGGTGGCGGCCGTTCGGCCGCCGGCCCGGTTCGTCCCGCGGCAGCGCACCGCGCGAGCGCGTCCGCGATCCGGTGTGAGGCCCGTCGGCCACGGGACGGCGGAACGTCAGCCGTCGCCGCGGGCGCAGGGCGCTTCGCGCTGCGGGTCGAGCGAGTTCAGCAGCGCGCGCAGCGTCTCGCGGAACTCCAGCGTCTGCTCGCGCGTGAGCGGGTCGAACAGGTGCCGCCGGACCTCGGCGACGTGGCCGGGCGCGGCCTCGACGAGCACGTCGAAGCCTGCGTCGTCAGTTCGGCGATCGTGGTGCGGCGGTCGGTGGGGTGCTTGCTGCGGCGCACCCAGCCGGCCGCCTCCAGCCGGTTGACGGCGTGCGAGAGGCGGCTCGGGGACGAGTGGACGACCTCCGCGAGTTCGGACATCGTGCGCGCGCGCCCGGGGGACTCCGAAAGCATCGCGAGGATCATGTAGTAGGCGTGCGGCATCCCCGAGTCGCGCTGGAGTTGGCGGTCCAGGGCCTCGTTGAGCAGCCGCGACGTCCACAGGAACGCGCGCCAGGTCTCCTGCTCGTCATCGTCGAGCCACGGGGGGTCTGCCATGCCCCCAAGTGTAGTTGATTCGTTGAATGCTCAAGACTTGAAAGTTCAACTTTTTTCGTTTAGTTTTGAACTACTGATGCCGCATTGGAGGCCCTCATGTCCCGGATGCCTGTTCTGTACCTGAGCCACGGCGCGCCGCCGCTCGCCGACGACCCCGTCTGGACGGACGAGCTCGCCCGCTGGGCCGCCGAACTGCCGAAGCCGGAGGCCGTCCTGATGGTGTCGGCGCACTGGGAGGAGGCGCCGACGACGCTGAGCGCGACCCGTCCCGTCCCGCTCGTGTACGACTTCTGGGGGTTCCCCGAGCGCTACTACCGCGTCCGGTATGACGCGCCCGCGGCGCCCGAACTGGCCGCGGACGTCCGCGCGCTGCTGCCCGGCACCCGCCAGGACGACGAGCGCGGCCTCGACCACGGGGCGTACGTCCCGCTCGTGGAGATGTATCCCGACGCGGACGTCCCGGTGCTGCAGATGTCGATGCCGACGCTGGAGCCGGAGCGGCTCTTCGAGGTCGGCCGGGCGCTCGCGCCGCTGCGCGAGCAGGGCGTGCTGATCGTCGGCAGCGGCTTCACCACGCACAACCTGCGCGAGATGCGCCCGGGCGCGGACGCCGCGCCGCCCGCGTGGTCGGCCGAGTTCGACGCCTGGACGGACGCGGCCGTCGCGGCGGGCGACGTCGACGCGCTGCTGGACTTCCGCGCGAAGGCCCCGGCGGCGCGCATCGCCCACCCGCGCACCGAGCACTTCGCGCCGCTGTTCGTGGCGCTCGGCGCCGACGCCGAGGGCGGTACCGGCGCCGACGCCTCGGCCCGCCGGTCCGTCATCGACGGTTACTGGTTCGGCCTGGCGAAGCGGTCGTTCCAGTTCGGCTGATCCGAATTGTCACGTTCCGTCCGGAACGCGACGTTCAGCTGCCGTCCATCTCGGCGAACCCGGTCCGCCAGGACGCGACGCGCGGCTTCCAGCCGAGCTTCTTCGCCTTCGCGTTGGACACCGGACGGCCCGTCTCCGCGGCGTGCCGCGCCCCGCGCGGGTGCCGGACGCCGAGCGCGGCGGTGTAGACCGGCAGCCAGTCGTTGGTCGTCGCGGGCTCGTCGTCGACGACGTTGACCGGCCCGGCGGGCCAGTCGAGCGCGGCGAGCGCCGCCGCGGCGGCGTCGTCGGCGTGCACGAACGACGTCCACGCCGGGTTCGGCCGCATGTTCCCGGCCTTCACCCGCGCGGCGATGGCGCCGTCCGGCGCGTACCAGGTGCCGGGCCCGTACAGCGCCCCGTACCGCAGGACGACGCCGTGCGGCATCTCCCCGACGGCCTTCTCCAGCGCGGCGATGCCCGAGTACGGCGGGAGCTTGGCGTCCAGCACGTCGTCCTCGACGGCGGGCCCCTCGCCCGGCCGGTACAGCCAGGCGATGCTCTGCGCGATCATCGTCCGCACGTCCGCGTCGAGGGCGGCGTCGACCAGGTTGCGGGTGCCCTCGATCCGCAGGTGCGAGTTCGCCTCGAAGTTCTCGGCGGACAGGTCGGTGAGCTGGTGCATCACCACGTCCGGACGCGTCGCGGCCACGGCTTCGCGCACCGAACCGGGGTCGAGCGCGTCCATCACGACCGGCTCGGCGCCCAGCTCGGTGATCGACCCGGCGCGCTCGGAGTCGCGCGTCGTCCCTGCGACCTCGTGGCCCGCCTGGACGAGCAGCGGGGTCAGCCGGCGGCCGATGACTCCGGTCGCTCCGGCGAGGAGAATCTTCAAGGGGGTAACCTCCACGGCTTCACGCCATCGCGGGTCAGTTCACGGCAGGATAGGCAGACTCTCTTCCCAGGTCACGCCCGCCATCGGCGGCGGACGTGCCGACCTCGCCCGAACACGGGGCCGGATGCGGGGATGGACGGGCGATTCCGCCCCCGTTGCCCGTCCGCCACCGAGGGTACCGCCGTGGAGCGCTCCGGTGCGTTTCGCGCACGCGCGGGGGAGAATTCTTCTGTTCTGGCGGGGACGAATCGTGCGGAGGGCGACGGCGAACATGAAGATCACTCTGGTTCGGGGCGACATCACCGAGGAGCACGTCGACGCGGTGGTGAACGCGGCGAACTCGTCCCTGCTGGGCGGGGGCGGCGTCGACGGCGCCATCCACCGCAAGGGCGGGCCGGAGATCCTCGACGAATGCCGCAAACTGCGCGCCTCCCACTACGGCGGCGGGCTCCCGACCGGCCAGGCCGTCGCGACCACCGCGGGCGAACTCCCGGCGCGCTGGGTGATCCACACCGTCGGGCCCGTCTACTCCGCCGGCGAGGACCGCTCCGACCGGCTCGCCTCCTGCTACCGCGAGTCGCTGCGCGTGGCCGACGAACTCGGCGTCCGCTCGATCGCGTTCCCGGCGGTGTCGGCGGGCATCTACGGCTGGCCGCTGGACGACGCCGCGCGCATCGCCGTCGGCACCGTCCGGGCCACGCCGACGAACGCGACCGACGCCCGGTTCGTCCTGTTCACCCCGGACGCGTACGCCGCGTTCGAGCGCGCGGTCGGCCTGCCCTAACCCTTCTTCTTCTTTTTCTCCGCGACCGGCGGCACGATCAGGACCGGCCGGTCCACGTGGTGGAGGACGCGCGTCGAGGTGCTGCCGAGCAGCACCGACCGGGCGCCCGACAGCCCCCGCGACCCGGTGACGACGAGGGAGGCGTCCAGTTCGGCGGCGATGTCGACGATCGCCGCCCAGACGGGACCGCCGCTGCGCTCCGCGCGCGGCGTCACGTCCGGCAACCCCGCGCCGGTGGCGAACTCGGCGCCCTTCGCGGCGAGGAGCTGTGCGTGCTGCTCCTCCTCGAACTGGTCGCGGCCGCCGCCGGTCTGCATGATCACCGGCGCGGCGGCGGCGATCGGCGCCCAGGTGATCTGCGTGAGCAGCGGTTCCCAGACGGTGAGGATCACCGTCGGTTCGGGCCGCAGGTGCCGGGCGGCGTACTCGACGCGGCGCGGGCGTCGGAACCGTCGAAAGCGATGAGAACGGTCATGTTCTACACGTATCCGCAGGAGACGGTTCCGAACGCCCGCGCCGCCGGAAGTGGCGAGACTCTCGGCCGCGCTCAGGCGCCCTTCGGTTCCGGGTCGGCGCCCGGACTCCCCGCGAACGCCTGCGCGATGCCGAGCCAGCGGTCCGCGTCCGGCCCGTCCGCCGTCACGGCGAGGTCGTCGCGGTGCCGCCGCCGGGTCACCAGCCGGCAGAAGTCCAGCGCCGGGCCCCGGACGGACTGCCGCGCGCCGTCCGGCCCCCACGTCCACACCTCGCCGGACGGCCCGGTCAGCTCCACCCGGAACTCCTCGGCGGGCGGCGTCAGCCCGCGGGTGCCGAACGCGAAGTCGCGCGCCCGGACGCCGATGTGCGCGACGTGCCGGAGCCGGTGCGTCGGCTCGCGCCGCGCCCCGAGCGCCGTCCGCGACGACCTCGCCGTGCGCCCACGTCTCCATCAGCCGTCCCGTCGCCATGGACGCCGTGCTCATCGGCGGCCCGAACCACGGCATCTTCGTCCCCGGCGGGACGGCGGCGAGCGCGTCGAGCATGCGGCGGGCCGGCCGTCCCGCCAGCGGGCGAGCAGCGCCGCCGGGTCCTGCGCG
>NZ_MKJY01000003.1 GCF_001942465.1 Actinomadura sp. CNU-125 | reverse complement strand
CTGCGGCGGCCGCCGGGGCGCCGCCCCGCGCGGGCCGGGCCGGGACGGCGCGGGCCGGTGGAGAGTTCCTCGCGGGGCGCGCCGAACAGGTCGTCGACGCGCTCGGTGACCGGAAGGTCCCATGCCGTGTCGCCCGGCCCGGGCGCGCCCGCGGCGCTGCGGGGCTCGCCGGGGACGGTCGAGAAGCCGAGCGTGTCGCCGCCCGGCTCGTCCGTCCCCGCCGGCGCGGGCGGCTCCGCGGGACGGTCCGGCGACGCGGACGTCCTCGTCGTGCGGGCGCGGGCCGAGGTGCTGTCGTTCGTCTCGCCTAGGGGACCCGGGATGGTCTCCGGACAAGGCGGTCCTTCCGACGGTCGCGCGCGCATGAGCACGCGCGCGAACGGCTTCCACCCCCCCGCCGCCCGTGCCGTCCGGAGGCCGGACGGCCGCGGCCCGGATCGGTGCGCGCCGTCCGTCGCGCGCGTTCCTGGGACCGCGCGGCGGGCCGGGCACCGTTCTGGGGGTGCTTACGGGGAGACACAATGCCGGAGTCCGAGGGCCGTCCCGCAACCAAAACGAGACACGAGCGGACGGCGGCCGCGTTGTCAACTCGCCGGTAACACCCCGCAAACCACGGCGCCACCTGCGATTCCCCGCCGCCGCCGACCCGACTGTGTCCTTCGTCACAGATCAACTGACGGAGTCGCGACGATCACCCTCGGTGCAGGGCATTGCGGCACAGATCGCACCGCCCCGATGACCGGACGGTCACCGGGGCGGCACGGTACGTGGCTTCAGCGGGCGATCACCCGGTGACGTCGCCGAGCATGTCGGTCACCAGTTCCGCGATCGGCGACCGCTCGGAACGCGTCAGCGTCATGTGCGCGAAGAGCGGGTGGCCCTTCAAACGTTCCACCACCGCGGCGACGCCGTCGTGGCGGCCGACCCGCAGGTTGTCGCGCTGCGCCACGTCGTGCGTCAGCACCACCCGGGAGCCCGCGCCGATGCGCGACAGGACGGTGAGCAGGACGCCGCGTTCGAGCGACTGCGCCTCGTCGACGATGACGAACGAGTCGTGCAGCGACGCCCGCGGATGTGCGTGAGCGGGAGCACCTCCAGCATCCCCCGGTCGACAGGACCTCCTCGATGACGTCCGGGGTGGTGACCGCCGACAGCGTGTCGTAGCGGCGACGAGCGCGGCGGGGACGAGCGCGGCGGGCGCCCGCGCATGCCCGCGCGGGCCGCGCGCGCGCTCGTCCTGGCGGCCGTGTTCACCTGCGCCGCCTGCGGGCTGGTCTACGAGCTCGCGCTCGTCGCGCTCGGCAGCTACCTGGTCGGCAACTCGGTCACGCAGGCGTCGATCGTCCTGTCGGTCATGGTGTTCGCGATGGGCATCGGGTCGCTGCTGGCCAAGCCGCTGCAGAGCCGTCCCGTCGCGTCGTTCGCCGTCATCGAGGGCGCCCTCGCGCTCGTCGGCGGCCTGTCGGTGATGGGGTTGTACGCGGCGTTCGCGTGGGTGCACGTGTACCAGCCAGTGCTGATCGTGGTCGCGTTCGCCATCGGTGCGCTGATCGGTGCGGAGATCCCGCTGCTGATGACGCTCCTGCAGCGCATCCGGCGGCAGGACGCGGGCAGCGCCGTCGCCGACCTGTTCGCCGCCGACTACGTGGGCGCGCTCCTCGGCGGGCTGGCGTTCCCGTTCCTGCTCCTGCCGACGTTCGGGCACATCAAGGGCGCGCTGCTGGTCGGCGTGATCAACGCGGTCGCCGGGATCGCGGTCGTCCTCTGGCTGTTCCGCGACCGGCTCCGCCGCTGGACGCGCGTGTCGCTGTGGGCGGGCATGGCGATCGTCCTCGCCGTCCTGTCCGGGACGTACGCGCTCGCCGACCGGTTCGAGATCACCGCCCGGCAGGCCCTGTACAACGACCCGATCGCGGTCGCGGAGCGCACGCCGTACCAGGAGATCGTCATCACCCGGAACGTGGCGCTGACGGGCGCCACCGACCTGCGGCTCTTCCTGAACGGCGACCTGCAGTTCTCCTCCGTGGACGAGTACCGCTACCACGAGTCGCTCGTCCATCCGGCGCTCGCCGGGGCGCGCGGCCGCGTCCTCATCCTCGGCGGCGGCGACGGCCTCGCGCTCCGCGAGGTGCTGCGCTACCGGGCGTCCGCGAGGTGACGCTCGTCGAGCTGGACCCCGCGATGATCCGGCTCGCCCGCACCTACGGCCCCATCGAGAAGCTGAACGGCGGCGCGTTCGAGGACCCGCGCGTCACCACCGTCACCGCCGACGCCTTCAACTGGCTTCGCGACCTGCGCGAACGGTTCGACTCGATCATCGTCGACATGCCCGACCCCGACGACGTCGCGACGGCCAAGCTGTACTCCGTCGAGTTCTACGGGATGGTGAAGCGCGCGCTCGCCCCCGGCGGCCGCATGGTCGTCCAGTCCGGTTCGCCGTACTTCGCGCCGAAATCGTTCTGGTGCATCCGGAAGTCGATCGCCGCGGCCGGGTTCGCGACCACCCCGTACCACGTGGACGTCCCGAGCTTCGGCGACTGGGGATACGTGCTGGCCGCGCCCACCGAGCAGCCGCCGCCGGTCGAACTCCCCGCGGACGTCCCCGAGCTGCGCTTCCTGGACGACTCGGTCCTGCAGGCCGCGAAGACGTTCCCGAAGGACCGCCGCGAGCGCGACGTCGAGGTGAACACGCTCGTCCACCCCCGCCTCGTCGACTACGAGGACGGCGAGTGGAAGATGTCGTGACCGCCCCTCGACGGAGGGCGACGCCGGGCCGCGCATTCCGGTGATTCAGGGACGAAACCTGTGTAGCATCCGGCGGATGAGGGCGGATCGCAGTCTCATCCTGGACGCCGGGGCCGCGCATTTCCTCGTCGACGTCTCCAACGTGGTGCGGGACCGCGGCCTGCTGCCGGGGCCGCCGGCGCTGCTGGAGCGCTTCGACGCCCTGGTGGCGGGGCTGGCCGAGCGGGACGGCGAGGGCGCCCCGCTGATCTACGCCGTCGCGGACGACTCCCTGCTGAGCGACCGGGACCTGCCGCGCGCCGACCGGGACCGGCTCGCCGCGTGGCTCGACGGGGGGCTGCTGGAGACGCGGGACGTGGCCGACGACCGGCTGCTGCAGCTCGCCGACCTCACCGAGCTTCCGGTGATCACCGACGATCTGTACCGCGAGTACATGCGGATCTATCCGTGGATCCCGGGCAGCCGGGATCGCTTCCTGGAAGCGTTCACGCCGAAGGGGGCGCCCCGGCTGGTGCGCGTCCGGTGGCGGCGGATGCCGGTCCTGGCGGACTGGGAGATCTCCCGGTACGAGGAGGAACGCGACATCAAGGACGCCGGGCTGCGGGCGCGCGTCGTCCGGGAGGCCGGGCGGCGGTGGCTCGGCCGGCGGTGGCGATGCCCGGAGGAGCGCTGCGTGTTCTTCGGGGAGCGCCGGATCGGCGGCGGCCAGCCCCTGCCCCGGTTCTCCCGGCGCGGGGCGTTCTGCCCGCTGCACCGCGCGCAGCTGATCGACGCGGGCCCCGCACCGGCCCGCCGGACCCTGAAGGTCCGGGTGGACGGCACGGTCGTCACCCGGTTCACGGTCACGGAGGGAACACCGGTCGTGGTCGGGCGCGCGCCAGGCGACGACGGGATCGCGCTGAAGGAGTGGCTGGACGACGCGGCGCGCGCGCGGATCAGCCGCCGTCACGTGGAGGTCGAGGTCACGGAGGCGGGCGTGTTCGTCCGCGACGTCAGCACGAACGGGACGCTGGTGCGCGGCGCCGGGGACTCGGGGGAGCCGCGGCGACTGCACCGCGGAGAGAGCCGCGCACTGGGCAAGGGGCACGCGGCGGTCCTGCACGACACGGTCACCCTCGAACTGAGCGGCCGCAAGTACGTCTTCACCGCCGCCGACGACGACCGCCCCGGTCCGGTCGATCCCGGACGCGAGGAGGCCACCGTCCTCGGCGAGGCCGCGGAGGCGTCCGAACGGTGAGCGGCACCGGCGGGCTCGGGCCGGGCACCCTGCTGGACGGCCGCTACCGGCTGCGCGACCTCATCGCCCAAGGCGGCATGGGCGCGGTCTACCGCGCCGACCAGGCGTCGCTGGGCCGCGCGGTCGCGGTGAAGGTCGTCCACGCGCGCATCGCGGGTCCCGAGGCGATGGCCCGGTTCGACCGGGAGGCCATGGCCCTGGCCGGGCTCGACCATCCGCACATCGTGCGGGTCTACGACCGGGGCTTCCACGACGGCGTCCCGTTCCTGGTGATGGAGCTGCTGCCGGGGCCGACGCTGCGCGAGCTCGGCGGGCGCGACGGCGACGCCGGACGGCGGCCCGGCGCGGGGCCGGGCCTGGCGGAGACGGTCGAGCACGGCGCGGCGCTGGCGTCCGCGCTCGCGTTCGCGCACCGCGGACCGGCGCCGATCCTGCACCGCGACATCAAGCCGGGCAACCTCATGCTGGACGCGGCCGGGACACTGAAGGTCTGCGACTTCGGCCTGGCGTCGCCGCGCGTCGCCGAGCTGACCCGGATCACCCGGCGCGGCGCGGTGCTCGGCACCCCCGCGTACATGGCCCCGGAGCAGTGCGGCGGCGGAAAGGTCGGGACCGCCGCCGACGTGTACGCGGCGGGCGCCGTCCTGTACTTCCTGCTGACCGGGCGGCCGCCGGTCGATCCCGCCGGTGACCTGCGCACCACCGCCCAGCGCATCCGGACGACGCAGCCCGATCCGCTCGCCCGCGTCCGTCCGGACGTTCCGGGCGAGCTGGCGCGCGCGGTGCACGCGGCGCTCGCCAAGGACCCGGCGGACCGGCCGGACGCGGAGGGGCTGCTGCGGTCGCTGCGCGCTGTCCCCGTTCCGTCCTCGCACGGCACCGCGGCCGAGCCGCCGGAGGCGGAGATCGCGACGCTGGCGGGCGAGTCGCGGTCGGCCGGGCCGCCGAAGCGGCGGCCGTCCCGTCCGGCGGAGCGGCGGCCCAAGGGGCGGCTGGCCTCCGGCCAGGTCGACGGCTGGGCGTGGCGGCGGCTGGAGGACGCCGAGCGGCTGCTGTCCGGCGGCCGGGTCGAGGAGGCCGACCGGGGTTTCGCCGCCGTCGCCGAGCGGCTGAACAACGGATACACCGACCATCCGGCGATGTTCGCGGCGGGCTTCGGCCGGGGACGCTGCATGGCCGAGCGAGGCCACCGAACGGCCGCCGCCGGACGCCTGGAGCGGTTGTCCGACCGCGCGAACCGGGTGCTGGGCGCCGGGCACCCGCTCGCCCGCGCGATCGTCGCCTACCGCGGGCGGCCCCCGGGCTGACCGGCGTCCGGAACCGCCTCCACCGGATGGTGCCGGTCGCGCAGATGGGCGGGCAGAGCGGCGAGCAGTCGCCGCTCCTCCTTCTGGAAGTCGGCGACGGAGCGCCGATGGCCCTCGTTCCACGCACTGCGGGTAAGGGCCAGCGCGACGGCCGCCGCGAGATCGCCCAGCCACAGCACCGCGACCAGGCCCGACATGAAGGACGCGGCCGCCGTCTCCGCGATCGGTTCGTGGATCGCCGTGGCGAGCATCGTGATCAGTGCGAGCGGCACGAGCACCCAGAGCGGGACGGTCCGGCCCGGCGGCTTCGGGTACGAGCGGCGGTTCACCGCGTACTTCCACAGCGACTCGGGCGGCCGATAGGCGCCGCCGCACCGCCGCGCGCGCATTCCGCACCCCACCGCCGCCGCGGCCCCGTACAGGACGAGCAGGAAGAACGCGGGCTTGTTGAACGGGGGCACCAGGACGCTCACCAGGACCCAGCCGATCAGGGTCGGCACCGTCCACTCCATGTACCAGCGCCGGAACCGCTTCCCGGCCTCCCGCCTGGCGCGCTCGGAGAGCAGGTCCCGCTCGCCGGCACGGAACTCCGTCTGCAGAGCGACCAGGCGAGCCAGGGAGTAGTCCTGCTCGACGTTCCGCTCTGGGGTCCGCTGTGCGTTCTGCTCTACATTCCGCTCTACGTTCCGGTGCTCGGCCGCTTTTCGCAGGAGCGAATCCCGGAAACCGCGATGACCGAACAGGATCTTGACCATCGAGACGAACACGGCGGACCGTCCGCGCGCGCGCCGCTCCTCGTCGGCCGCCGCGGCCTCGCGCAGGTAGACGCCGAACACGTCCTGGATCTCGCGCGGAGGCGCGGGGGAGCGGCCCGCGAGCCGGTGCAGGGCCTCGTTCTCGCCTCCGGCGAGAACGGCGAGGTACTTCAGCGTCCAGCGCGGGGTGTCGGCCTTGTCGTGCTGGACGAACGCTTCGCTGCGCAGGTTCGCCCGCAGGACCACCATCCCCCAGGCTTCGCCCAGTTCGGCCGTCTCGGCGTTCACCCTGCGGAGCCGTTCGAGGCCCGGGAAGTCGGCCAGGAGCTGCTGGATCCTCCTGTCCCGCAGCACGCGTTGCGCGGTCGCGCGGGGACGCCGCTCCCCGGTCAGGTCGCCGACGCACGCCTCCACGAGCTTCGGGACGGTGATCGGTGAGCCGTTGAAGACGGGCGTGCCCTCGGGATCGAGCCAGCGGAGCAGGTGGAGGAGCTTGACGCCCGGTTCGAGCGCGTCGTCGGTCAGGCGCCGGTCGATGAGGTCGACGAGCCGCTCGGCGTCCGCGTCGTCGGTGGAACGGAACCGGCGCAGCCAGTCCCGCAGCATGCTCCAGCCCTCGCTGAGGCCGTACGCGGTGCGCATGTCGGTGAGGAAACGGCGTTCGGCCAGGCCCCAGTTGTCCCGGACGGCGTCGGCGAAGCCCTTCTTGGACGTGTGCACCTCGCCCGCGAACGGGATCCCCGCACCGTCCGGCATCGCGACCGGGACCGCCCGGGTGGCGGGGGGCCGCTCGCCGCCGTCCAGCCAGGCCGACACCCGCGCCCAGTCCCAGCGTTCCCGCTGGTCCAGGGCGAGCAGCCCCTCGCACAGCCGCCGGACCTCGCGGGGCAGCCCGCTGCCGTCGGGGCTCCACGCGGCCAGGGTCATGACGATCTCGCGGTCGGTGTGCCCGGCGAAGGGGTGCTCGCCGGTGGCCAGCTCGTAGACGATCATGCCGAGCGCCCACCAGTCCCCGGCGGCCGAGACCACGCCCTCGTGGGCTTCCGGCGGCTCGTAGCGGGCGGTGCCCTCGACGACCGGCACGACCTGGGTGTGCTCCTGCGGGCGGCTGACGCCGAAGTCGGCGATCACCGGGGCGAGCGGGTCGTGGTGCACCAGCAGGTTCGCGGGCTTCAGGTCGCGGTGCACGATGCCCGCGCGGTGCAGGACGTCCAGGCCGGAGCCGACGTGCCGGACGAGCGCGCGCAGGGCGTCCGCGTCGAGCGGTTCCCGGTCCCACCGGTCGGCCAGCGACCGGTCGGCGAAGTAGTCGGCCAGCTCGAAGTGGCGTCCCTGGAACACGCCGGACCGGTGGATCCGCAGGACGGCCGTGTGGTTGATGCCGCGCAGCCGCTCATGGACGCCGGGATCGACGGCGAACCCCGGACGGTAGTGCTTCAGCGCGTACCGTGCGCCGCGCGCGTCCTCGACCAGCGCGAGGTCCGCCTCGCCGCCGTCGCTCAGCGCCCGGACCCGGGCGACGCCGAGGTGGGAGCAGAGCGCCCGGACGTCCGGTGCGCCGCCGCCGTCGTCGATGGGTGTGCTCAACGGGTGTCACCCTTCCTCCGCGCCACCCCGGTGATGCGGACGGTTCCTGCGAGCAACGTCGACAGCCAGACCTCGTCGCCGTCGCGCAGCGGCCGCGGCCGGTGCGGCGCCAGGCGGCTGCCGTTGACGAAGGTCGCGTTGCGCGAGCCCACGTCCTCGATCGTGGCCGTGCCGTCCTCGCGGAACTCCACCACGGCGTGCCTGCTGGAGACGGTGTCGTGCCGTGCCAGCAGCGCGGCGTCCGGGCTGAAGGACGGGTCGCGGCCCAGCGGGCGGCGGGTGCCCGCACCGACGACCAGCCGGCCGTCCGGGAACTCCAGCAGCAGCAGGGAGGAGGCGGCCGGGGCCTTTCGGGTGGGCGGGAGCGCGCCCTTTCCCGCGCCCCCGGTCGCGGGCTCGGCGACCAGTGCGAACGGCACGAAGCACTTCTTGCAGACGAGCTGGTCGGCGTGCTCGGGTGGTGCGCCGCACGGACACGCGCCCCGGGAACCCACCGGTGCCCCCCACGCTCGTCAGAGATCGTGCGGGCCCGGAGCATGGCCCGGCCCGCGGTCCGAAAGAGTGTAAAGGACGGCGATCACGTGGCTCGTGCGTTCGCCGGGTTCTCGCCGGATCCGGTCAGCGTTCGGTCGACCGCCGGATCGCCTCGTCCACCGCGCGCTGGAACGACGTCACCAGCGACTGGATCAGCAGCGGCTTGAGCCGCCCGGCCATCTCCATGAGCCGCGCGCGGTCCTCCGGCGCCCGGCCGCCCTCCCGGTAGGGGCGGACCACGCTGTCCTGGAACACTCCCTGGAGTTCGGCCGCCAGCGCGGCGGTGTGCCGGTCGACGGCCTCGTGGGACGCGACGAGCGTCTCCAGCGGCAGCGACAGCGCGGCCAGTTCGGCGCCGATGCCCAGCAGGGCCGGGCTGACGACGCGCACGTCGTCCCCGGTGGCGGGCTCGATGACGCCGAGCGCTTCGAGGCGCTTCAGCGACTCGTCGTCGAGGTGGCGTCCGACCCGGCGGTCCAGCTCGTGCCGGTCGAGCACCTCCGCGTCCTCCGGCGCCCACGGCGACAGCAGCGCCCGCTGCAACGCGAGGTCCTCCACCGGCGCGTCGAGGGGGATCTTCTCCAGGTGCTTCTCGATCGCGGCGAGCGTCAGCCCGAGGCTCTGCAGTTCCCGGACGAGTTCCACCCGCGCCAGGTGCTCCTCGCCGTACAGGCCGGTCCGTCCCCGCAGCTTCGGCGGCGGCAGGAGCCCGCGCCCGGCGTAGAACCGGACCGTCCGCACACTGACCCCGGCGCGCGCGGCCAGCTGGTCAACGGTCAGTTCCATCCCGCCCCCTCAATGTGACACCACTAGTGTTACATTAATCCTGTATCAGTAGCCACTTATCGAGGAGACCGCCGGATGGCACGGGAGATCTTCACCGAGGAGCACGAGGCGTTCCGCGACATGGTCCGCTCCTTCATCGAGAAGGAGATCGCGCCCCACCACGAGCAGTGGGAGAAGGACGGCGTCGTCTCCCGCGACGTCTGGCTCGCCGCCGGACGGCAGGGCCTGCTCGGCATCGACATGCCCGAGGAGCACGGCGGCGGCGGGAACCCCGACTACCGCTACTACGTGATCCTCAACGAGGAACTCGCCAAGGCGGGCGTGCACGGCCCCGGCTTCTCCGTGCACAACGACATCAACGGCGGCTACCTGCGCCAGCTGTGCAACGACGAGCAGAAGGCCCGCTGGTTCCCCGGTTACTGCTCCGGCGAGCTGATCACCGGCATCGCGATGACCGAGCCCGCCGCCGGTTCCGACCTCCAGGGCATCAAGGCCACCGCGATCAAGGACGGCGACGAGTACGTCCTGAACGGCTCGAAGACCTTCATCTCCAACGGCATCCTCGCCGACCTGGTCATCGTCGTCGCCAAGACCGACCCGTCCGCCGGGGCCAAGGGCGTCAGCCTCCTCGCCGTCGAGCGCGGCATGGCCGGGTTCGAGCGCGGCCGCAACCTCGACAAGGTCGGCATGCACGCCCAGGACACCGCCGAGCTGTTCTTCGACAACGTCCGCGTCCCCGCGAAGAACCTCCTCGGCGAGGAGGGCATGGGCTTCATCTACCTCATGCAGAACCTCGCCCGCGAGCGCCTGTCCATCGGCGCGACCGCCCAGGCCGCCGCCGAATCGGCCTTCGAGCAGACCCTCGAATACTGCAAGACGCGCGAGGCGTTCGGCCGTCCCATCGGCAAGTTCCAGCACAACCGCTTCACCCTCGCGGAGATGAAGACGGAACTGACCGTCACCCGCACCTTCACCGACGAATGCATCGTCAAGGAGAGCAAGGGCGAGCTCACCGTCGAAGAGGCGGCGATGCTCAAGTACTGGAACACCGAGCTGCTCAAGCGCGTCGTCGACCGCTGCGTCCAGCTTCACGGCGGCTACGGCTACATGACCGAATACCCCATCGCCAAGGCGTACCAGGACGTCCGCATCCAGACGATCTTCGGCGGCACGACCGAGATCATGAAAGAGATCATCGGCCGTTCCCTCGGCGTCTGACCGCCCCGGTCACGGCGTCCGGAGGAGGCGGCCCCGCACGTCTCCCGACTCCAGCCGCCGGTGCGCCTCGGCCGTGTCGGCGAGGGGCGGCCGGCCCGCGACGCGCGGCCGCCACGGCGTCGTCCGCAGCAGCCGGACGACGCCGTCGGCCGCGGCGGCGTACTCGGCGAAGGAGGCCCTGCCGCCCGTGATGCCCGAGGCTGTCGCACCAGACCCGCCGTCCGGCGGCGAACCCGGTGCCCGGTCCCGCCCGCACGACCTCCCCGACGAGGTCGCGGCCGATGACGAACGGGACGGGCATCGCCGTCCGGTGCGCGCCCGAACGGACGAGCGCGTCCACGGGGTCCGCGGCGACGGCGTGCACGCGCACCAGCACGTCCGTCGGGCCGACCGCGGGTGCGGGAAGGGGCCCGAAGCGGATCGCGTCCGCCGGTCCGGGCCCGGTGATGTAGGCGGCGTCCATGCCCTACCGGTGCCCCCGATGCGGCGGATCATCGTCGGCGCCGCATGGCATCATCGCGCCAGGACGATTCCCTCCGGAAAGGCTGGGTCTGTGACGGATCGGGGAGCACTGGACGCCCTGCGCCAAGCGATCGAGGTGTCACCGGACAACCTGCCGCTGCGCCGCCACCTCGCGGAGCAGCTGCTGGCCGCGGGCCTGCTCATGGACGCCGAGGGCCAGTTCCGCGAGGCGCTCGCGCTCGCCCCCGGCGACGCGGGCCTCGCGACGGGCCTCGCCGAGGCGTTCCTGCGGCAGGGCAAGAACGGCGCGGCGATCGCGGCCCTGGACCGGGTGGCCGACGGCCCGCCGAAGGCGGGGCTCATCCTCGCGAAGGCGCTGGTCGCGGAGGGCGACGTCCCCGCCGCCCGGCCCCGCTACTGGGAGGCCGTCGCCCGCGACGCCGCGCTCGCCGACCCCGCGTTCGAGGCGGCCCTCGGACATTCGCAGGCGCCGCCCGTCCCGGTCGAGGAGATCGACGCCGAGCCGCCGGAAGGGCGCGTACCGTCCGGGACCGGCTCCGGCGTCACGTTCGACGACGTCGCCGGGATGGACGAGGTCAAGCAGACCCTCCGAATGAAGCTGCTGCTCCCCGTCCAGCAGCCGGACCTGTTCGCCGCCTACGGCAAGCGCGCGGGCGGCGGCGTCCTGCTGTACGGGCCGCCCGGCTGCGGCAAGACGCACCTCGCGCGGGCGGCCGCCGGGGAACTCGGCGCCGGATTCATCAGCGTCGGCCTGTCCGACATCCTCGACATGTACATCGGGTCGAGCGAACGGAACCTGCACTCGACGTTCGAGACGGCCCGCCGGAACGCCCCGTGCGTCCTGTTCTTCGACGAGGTGGACGCGCTCGCCGCGCGCCGCTCGGACATGCGGCACGCCACGAACCGGCAGGTCGTCAACCAGTTCCTCGCCGAACTCGACGGGGTGGAGGCCGGAGCCAACGAGGGCGTGCTGGTCCTCGCCGCCACGAACGCCCCCTGGTACCTCGACGCCGCGTTCCGCCGTCCCGGACGGTTCGACCGGCTCGTGTTCGTCCCGCCCCCGGACGCCGCCGCGCGCGCGGCCGTCCTGTCCCTGCTCTGCCGGGAGGTGCCGCTCGCCGAGATGGACTTCCGGAAGGTCGCGGGCGCCACGGACGGGTTCGCGGGCGCCGACCTCAAGGGCGTCGTCGACCGGGCGGTCGAGGCCAAGCTGCAGGAGGCGATGCGCGCCGGGCGTCCGCTCCCGCTCGCCACCGGCGACCTGCTGGACGCGGCGCGCGCCGCCCGCCCGACGGCCGTCCCCGAGTGGATGGCGACGGCCCGCAACTACGTCATGCACGCCAACGAGAGCGGCACCTGGGACGACCTGCTGCCCTGGATCGGCGGCAAGGGCCGGTGACGGACGCGACGCGCGCGGACGCCGCCCTGGAGCGGGCGCGCATGCTGCTGCAGTTGCAGCGTCCCGCCGACGCCGAGCGCGAGGCCCGCTCCGTCCTCGCCGAGGACGCCGCCAACGTGCGGGCCTACCTGTACTTGGCGCGCGCGCTGTCGATCCAGGGCGACACGGACGGCGCGCTCGACGCGGTGAACGCCTACGTCGCGTCCCGTCCGGACGACTGGGTCGGCCACACGGAGGCGGGCTCGGTACTGCTCGAAGCCCAACGCCACCGGGAAGCCGTGGTCGCCTACCAGCACGCGCTGGCCCACAACACCGACGAGCCGTACATCTACAACCGGCTGGCGTGGACCCACTACGAACTGGACGAGTGGTACGCGGCACGGACGGCCGCAGAACACGCCCTGACCATGACCCCGGACGATCCCGACCTCCTCGCCGTCCTGGGCATGACCCTTGCCAGGTACGGGGAGAAGGACCGGGCCCGGGAGCACACGGAGCGCGCGCTGGCACTGGCCCCGGAGAACGCGGTGGTGCACCGCGCACATGCCACGGTGCTGCTGAAGACGGGACGGCCCCGCGACGCCGCCGACGCGTTCCGTGCGTCCCTGCGCATCGACCCCGCCTGGAAGGGCGGCGGCAGCGCGGTCCTGCAGGCGGAGATGAGCCGCAACCCGCTGTTCGGCCTGCACCGCCGCCTGTGGGAGCTGCGCTCCAAGCCCCGCGCGCAGATCGTCTGGTGGCTCGTCCTGAGCATCTTCCCGATCTGGGCCGCGTTCATGGTGGTCTGCACCCTGCTGATGTGGGTGAACTGGGTGAACATCCTCCTCACCGCCCTGTGGCTGCACCGCGACCCGCAACGCCGCGACCTGGTGGAACCGGCCTTCCTCTACCGGACCGCCGGAGCCGCGCTCGGCATCGGCGCGGCGATGGTGATCCTCGGCGCCGCCCTGCACGACGGACGCACCGTCCTGCTCGGCCTCGCCGTGCTGGCCCTCATCACGCCCATGATGGAACCGGCGACGCTCGACGGGAACCGCGACGCCCTGTTCCTGCTCCTGCCCCTCGCCCTCATCGCCTGGCTCGCCGTCCTGATCCCCATCGCCTACACCTTCGACCCGGGCTGGACGCGCCCGGCGGCGCTCATCACCTTCTACCTCGCCCTGTGCTCCACCTGGCTCTCCGTCCTCCTGCACCGCCGCCACACCCTCTCGCGGGCATGAACGCGCGCGCGTCCACATCGAACGCGCGAAGGTCCTGCTCGACCTGGGCCGTCCCGCCGACGCCGAACGCGAGATCCGCACCGCCCTGGCCGAAGACCCTGAGAATCGCGGGGCGTACCTGTACCTGGCGCGCGCGCTGTCGCGCCAGCGTGACCTCCCCGGCGCCCTGGAAGCAGTGAACGTTTACGTGGCCGCCCATCCGGACGACTGGATGGGACACGCGGAGGCGGGCTCGATCCTGTCCCGGGCGGGTCACTCGCGCGAGGCCATCGCCGCCTTCGAGAACGCACTGGAACGCAATCCGGACGCCGTGTTCGTCCACAGAAGACTGGCGTGGGCGTACTACTTCATGGGGAAACGCTCCCCGGCGTGCGATGCCGCAGAGCGCGCGCTTGCCCTGGCCCCGGACGACCACGAAGCCCACGCCGTCATGACCTTGATCCTCCTCCAGTACAGGGCGACGGACGAAGCCCGCAAGCACGCGGAGCGCGCGCTGGAACTGGCCCCCGAGCGGGAACTCGCCCACTGGGTGCACGGCCTCGCGCTGGCGAAGTCCGGCCGCCACCGCGCCGCCGCCGAGGCGTACCGCGAGGTGCTGCGGATCAATCCCGCCCACGAGAGCATGCGCGGCGCGAGCATGCAGGCCGAACTGCGCCGGAACCCCCTGCACAGATTGCACCTGGTCCTGTGGCGGCTGCGCACGCGCCCCCGCGCGCAGATCGGCTGGTGGTTCGCGTGGTGCTGCTTCGCCCCGTGGCTGGCGGTCATGGCCGTGATCACCGTCCTGATATGGGTGAGCTGGGGAAACAACACCCTCACCGTCCTATACCTGTACCGCGATCGGCGGCGCCGCCCCCTGGTGGATTCGGCGATCCACTACAAGATCGCCGGGCTGACACTCGGCGTCGGCGCGGCGATGCTGACCACGGGCGCCGTTCTCGGGGACGGACGCACCGCCGCGCTCGCCCTCGCCGTGCTGTCCCTCGTCACGCCCGTGCTGGAGCCCACGACCCTCGACGGCGCCCCTCGCAAGTACTTCATGGCCGTCCCGTTCGCGCTCGCGGGCTGGCTCGCCGTCCTGACCCCGCTCGTGTACACGATGCCGTCCGGCTGGGCCATCCCCGCCGCCGTCCTCACGTGCTGCGCGGGTCTGTGCTCGGCCTGGCTCTCGATCCTGCTGCGCCGCCGCTGACCCCTGGCGCGTAACTGCAACACGTTCTAGTATTCGGTGATGCGGTTCACCTACGCCGAGGCGATGACCGACCCGGCCCACTACCTCCCGCTCCGCGGGCGGCCGAGGACGCGGGATACACGAGCATCTCCGTCGCCGACTCGCTCATCTATCCGAAGGAATCCGACACCTCGTACCCGTACACCGAGACGGGCGACCGCGGATTCCTGGAGGACAAGGCGTTCATCGAGACGTTCACGCTGATCGCCGCGATGGGCGCCGTGACGTCCCGTATCCGCTTCACCCCGTTCGTCCTCAAGCTCCCGGTGCGTCCGCCCGTCCTGGTGGCCAAGCAGGCGATGTCGATCACCGGCCTGATCGGCGACCGGCTCGGCCTCGGCGTCGGCCTGAGCCCGTGGCCCGAGGACTTCCGGGTGATGGGCGTCCCGTGGGAGCGCCGGGGCAAGCGCATGGACGAGGCCATCGATATCATCCGCGGCCTGGGCACCGGCGAGTACTTCGAGTTCCACGGCGAGTTCTTCGACGTCCCCGCGATCAAGATCAACCCGGCCCGTCCGCTCCCGATCCTCGTCGGCGGGCACAGCGAACCCGCGCTGCGCCGCGCCGTCGTGCGCGGCGACGGCTGGATGCACGCGGGCGGCGGCGACGACCTCGACGCCCTCCTGACCAGGATCAACGCGATCCGCGAGGCCGAAGGCAAGGCCGCCGACCCCTTCGAGATCCACGTGATCTCGATGGACGCCTACACGCCCGACGGCGTGAAGCGCCTGGAGGACAAGGGCGTCACCGACGTGATCGTGGGCTTCCGCAACCCCTACGTCAAGGGCCCCGACACCGAGCCCCTCGCCAAGAAGATCGAGCACCTCGAACGCTTCGCCGAGACCGTCATCGGCAAGGCGAACTGACCCATCGACGCCAAAACAGGAACAGGTTACAGTTCTGCCATGGAAGCCGTTATCTGGGACGCCCCGGACGCCGACCACCCCGCCCGCCGCGCTTCCCGCGCGTCCATGGCGGCCGTCCTCGCCGAGGACAAGGACGCGTGGCTGAAGCTCTTCACCACCGACTGCCTCCTCGAAGACCCCGTCGGCCCGTCCTTCATGGACCCGTCCGGCGAGGGCCACCGAGGCCACGAGGGCATCGCCGCGTTCTGGGACAACAACATCGCGACGGTGGCCCGGTTCCGATTCCACATCCGCGACTCGTTCGCCAACGGCGACTCCTGCGCCAACGTCACCACGATCACGACGACGATGGGCGACGGCTCCAAGGTGACGATCGACTGCGTCCTGATCTACAAGGTCGACGACGCGGGCCTCGTCACGTCCATGCGAGCCCACTGGGAACCCGACCGCGCCCTCGCCTCCATCACCAAATAAGGGGGTCAGCCCGGTAGATCGGTGCGCGCCTCACAGGTCCGGCCGGTGCGCAGGTTCGTGCCGCGCCGGTGATGACGGAATCGAGCTGGTCGCGCGTGCCGACCAGCTCGGCGACCTGCCGGTCGATCCGCTCGCGTTCGGCGGCCAGCCGGGCGAGCAGCTCGGGCGTGGCGCGCCCGTCGACGACGCACGGCAGCAGCTCGGCGATCGTCCGGCTGGACAGACCGGCCGTGAACAACCGCTGGATCAGCCGCACCCGCTCGACCGCGCCCTCGGGGTAGTGCCGCTGGCCGCTCGAACTGCGTTCGGCCGCGAGCAGGCCCTGCTGCTCGTAGTACCGCAGGGAGCGGACGCTGACCCCTGTCTTCGAGGCGAGTTCCCCGATCCGCATCAGCCCACCTCCGTGAAGTGCGGCACATGGCTTGCCCCTGACATCGATGTCAGCTTTTAGCGTACCCGGTACGGACCCGATCGGGCCCGACCGCCGGGTACGAAGGAAGCGTTCATGACGTCCGAAATCACTCCGATCGTCTCGGTCAAGCCGATCGTGCTGCCCGCCCCCGGACGCGGCGCGGATCTGCACGTCCGAGTGTCCGCGCCGGTTACCGGGCGCGACCTGCCGATCGTCCTGTTCGCGCACGGGTTCGGCTCGAACCTCGACGGCTACGCGCCTCTCACCGACTACTGGGCGGCTCACGGCTTCGTGGTGATCCAGGCGACGCACCTGGACTCCCGAAGGCTGAGCGGCCCCGCCCACGACCCTCAGGTGTGGCGGTTCCGCGTGGAGGACATGAAGCGCGTCCTCGACGGCCTCGATGTGCTGGAAGCGTCCGTCCCCGGCCTGACCGGACGCCCGGACCGCGGTCGGGTCGCCGCGGCCGGGCACTCCTTCGGCGGGCAGACGGCCGCGATCCTGCTGGGCCTGCGCGTCACCGACCCGCAGACCGGCGTCGCCGAGGATCTCTCCGACACGCGCGTCACGGCGGGCGTCCTGCTGGCCACGGCCGGGAAGGGCGGCGACGACCTGACCCCGTACGCCGCCGAGAACCTCCCCTGGCTGCGCGACCAGGACTTCTCCCACATCACCGCGCCGACCCTCGTGGTCGCCGGAGACAAGGACGAACTCCCGCTGTCGACCCGTGGAGCCGACTGGACCGCCGACCCGTATACCCTCAGCTCGGGCGACAAGAGCCTGCTCACCCTCTTCGGCGCGCAGCACTTCCTCGGCGGCATCGCCGGTTACGACGCCGCCGAGACCACCGACGAGAACCCGGCACGCGTCGCGCTCGTCCAGCAGGTCACCCTCGCCTACCTGCGCCACGCCCTCGGCATCGACCACACCGCCTGGACCGAAGTCCAAGCGGTCCTGGCCGACCCCGCCCACCCACTGGGCCGCCTCGACTCCAAGTGAGAAACCGCGCAGAGACCGCCACGATGACGGCCGATCGAGTGCGAGCGTGACGCCTCCGATCCGGCGACGGACGGCACCGCCCCCGCACGACCGGAGCGATCGTGCGGGGCATCGGACCGTCCAGACCGAACCGGAACGACCAGCACATCCGACACCGTTCGGGACGCGCAGAATCAGGACCCGGGCTAAGCCCCACTCCTGGACACCGATTAGGAACGGCGCCCGACGAGTCGGCTTGATTTCGGCTGCCGGGGCGCGGTGGGGATGGACGGCTGCCGCCCCCGAGGGGATGGTTCCCGCCGGCCAGGGGCCGGGGCACAGGGGTGGGAACCGGAGGGCGGCAGCCGAGCTTGTGCGGTTATCGGTGTTTGCCGACGTAACCGTTGTCGTTGTAGGCCGCGATCCCGAGAACCGTGAACACGAAGACGATGAGGACCAGCAAGATCGAGGTGCCGGCGAGGATGAGGGGCGACATCACAGTCGATCCTCGATTTCGTTTTGGTTGGCCAGTGCCTCGACGGGGGCGACGTACGTGTTCTCGATGAGGGTCGTGGACAGGCCGTGGTAAATCTCCCGATCGGACAGAGTATGTCCCATGCGGGTCGCCACTAGGCATTCCGCGTTCGGCGGCTTGCGGATGTTCCAGGCGGGGTATCGCGTGCGAAGCTCCGCGAGTTCTTGATCGTTCATCGGCTCGAAAGTCTTTGCGATGTCGTCCGAAAGGATGATGACGAGCCTTGCAGGGCGCAATTACTCTGCGCTATGAACCAGTGACACCCCTACGGCACCCGAGCGACACCCGGCGGCACCCCCCGACACCCGCCCTGCACCCACGGAGCGTCCCATGGCATCCAGTCAGAGCAACGACCTCACCACCTACCAGGAGGTCTTCGTTGCCGAGTTGCGGGTTCGGCGGGAGAACGCGGGTCTGTCTCGAAACAAGCTCGCTCAGGCGTTGGGGTGCTCGCCTCAGTGGATATCCAAGATCGAGACGTTCGAGAAGCCCCCGTCGGAAGGGCTTGCCGAAGATCTGGACACCTTTTTTGCGGCGAGTGGCCTTTTTGGCGTCTCTGGGGCATGCACATTGAAGCACGTAAGAATGGGTTGATTCCGAGAGGTTTTCGTCCCCTGATCGGCGCGGAAAAAGAAGCGGTTAGGATCAATATCTACGAGCCGCTGCTTATTCCGGGTCTGCTGCAGACGGAAGAGTACGCCCGGCTCGTGCTGAGCGTTGGGCTGCAGTCGGACAAACTCGAAGAACTTGTTTCCATCCGGATGGAGCGTCAAGTCCTGCTGAGTAGGGAGGATCCTCCTTGGATTTTTCTGCTGATTAGAGAAGCGGTGATACGTGACTTGCGTCCAGAGGTGCGTGTTGGTCAGTGCAAGAGATTGTTGGAATTGATGGACAACCCGAAGTTCTCCGTCCAAGTCCTGCCCGCAGACGCTCTTGTCTTCCATCCGACCGGATATCAGGTTCTTAGCTTCAGGCGACAGCAGGACATCGCATACATGGAAGGTACGGCGGGAAACGCGCAGATGCTCACAGATAGCGATGTAGTACGGCAACTTGCCGTACTCTTCGACGTAGTCAGGTCCGAGGCGTTCAGCGCCAAAGATTCCGCCAACGTCATCCAGAGCATCATGGAGCTCCGTGAGTACCGCCGATCCATCGTCAGTGTGTTGGCGCAAGAGCTCCCGCAGTGACTCCGAAGGGGGCAACTGCGTTGAGGTGGCCGGGCTGGCTGCGGTCGTTGCTGTGCGGGACTCCAAAGACCCGGACGGGCCGAGGGTCCTTGTTGGGCGGGCGGTGTTCGGTGTCTTGGCGGACGAGATCCGCTCTGGGCGGTACGACCGGTAGCTGGTCCGGTCGTCGCCGGCGTCTACTTCGCAGACTGTCCGTCCGGTTCTGCCTCGATGCCCTGCGATGATCACTGGCCGCAAGCGGTCAGGAACGAAGCGTGGCATCCGTTACCCGATGCGTGGATTATGAATCCACGGCGAATGGGGGTAACGGGATGCTGAAGGCCGACAAGATCAATCTCGTCGGGGAATTCCACAGCGAAAGCGACGCGCGCCGAGACGCGGAGAAGGAGTTCTGCCTCGCGGCGGTCAAGAACTCCAACTACTGGGTCGAGCACCTCTTTCCCGATGTGTACGACGGAGACAAGCTGGCGAATCTTCCTGGGGCGGGGACGGCGACCTGATGGAGTACCGTGGCGCGCACGGTGCGGCCCTGGCGATCGAGAAGTTCGATGATCTGGGCAAAGACGCGCTCACCGCGTCGACGACTTCGGTCGATTCAGTCGCCGGGGCGATCAGCGAACTGAACGGCAAGGTCAAAAAGGTCGTGGAGTTCGCGCTCTCGGTCAAGAAGCGTTCGCTGGTCACCACGACCGTCGAGGTGAACACGGCCGTGCAGGCGGTGTACAAGGAGATCGCCGACGCGTGCCGGGCGTACAACGACGCGCTCCGCAACGCCTCGCCGGACGCTCGGCTCGCGGCCGCGCGGGCGCTCGCCGACAGCCGCGCCACCGTCGGCGGCCGAGTGCCGGCCCTGGCCACAGCGGTCGGCGTGACCCTGGTGAACGCGCGCGACGCCGCCGAACTGGCGAAGGTGATGCGCAAGCAGCGCTCCGCCTTCATGGGGGTGGGCGCGGAACACTCGGGTCTGCTCGGCGTCTGGAAGATCGGCAACGCGCACATCACGGACCTGCAGGACGGCACGGCGAAGGTCGATCTCCGGAAGGTCAACGTCGTCACCCGGGACGAGTTCGAGGTGGAGTTCCAAGCCTGGCGAGGCTAGCGCGGTGACCAGCAAGGTCCACCTGGGTTCGTTGATCTGCGGCGTGTTGCCCTTATGGGCGCCCGAGTTAGGGCAACACGCCGCAGATCAACATTAGGAGGGGGCGACCCCGCCACGGAGGCTGTGGCCGGGGCCGCGGGGGCGTTAGAAGTCGGTGCCGATGATCTTGTCGATGTTCCGTTCGGCCAGGGCGGTGATGGTGACGAACGGGTTGACGCTGGTGTTGCCGGGGATGAGCGCGCCGTCGATCACGTACAGGCCCGGGTGGCCGTGGAGGCGGCCGTGGTTGTCGGTGGCCTTGTTGAGGACGGCGCGCCGAGCGGGTGGTTACGTGAGGTGGTCGCCCCAGATCTTGTACACGCCGAAGAGGTCGGTGCGGTAGATCGTCCCCTCCTTGCGGTTGATCTTGTCGAAGACCGACTTGGCCATGTCGATGCCCGCCTGTTTCCAGGACGTCTGCCAGTTCAGGTCGACCTTGCCGGTTCCGGCGTTCCAGGAGAACTGGGCGCGGTGCGGGTTGTTGGTGACCGACAGGTAGAGGGAGGCGTAGGTCTCGATGCCGGTGGGGAGCGGGGCCACCTCGGCGAAGGCGCCGCCCTCGTCCCAGTTGTCGATGCCGACGGTGGGGATGGACGACTGGAGCGAGCCGGTCGGGTCCCACATGTGGTTGGCGCGGCCGCACATGATGTTGCCGTTGTCGCCCCAGCCCTTGCCGACCTCGCCGTTGAGGCCCGGCAGCGCGCCGGTCGCCTTGAGTTTCGTGAGGAGCTTGCTGGTGCCGACGCTGCCCGCGGCGAAGAAGACCTTTCCGGCCGTCACCGTCTTGGTGGCCGTGACGTTGCCGCCGGTGTCGAGCTGCTCGATGGTGACGGTGTAGCCGCCGGACGCCGGAGTCACCGAGGTGACGCGGTGCAGGGGCGAGATCGTGACGCGGCCGGTCGCCTTGGCCTGGGCGAGGTAGGTCTGCTGGAGCGACTTCTTGCCCGCGTTGTTGCCGTAGAGGATCTCGCCGGCGAGCGCCGATCTCGGAACGTTCCCGGCCGCTTCCTGCTTCATGTAGTTGAAGTCGTACACGTTGGGCACGTAGACGAAGTCGAAGCCGGAACGTTCGGCGTGCTTACGTCCGACGCGCGCGTACTGGTAGCAGTCGGTGGTGTCGAACCAGGCCCGGTCGATCTCGTTGACGCCGAGCCCGGCGTTGGCGCGCGGGTAGTAGACGTCGTACATCTCGTCGGCGTCCACGGACGGGAGGATCGCGCCGAACCGCTCGCGCTTCGGGGTGACGGCCATGCCCCCGTTGACGAGCGAGCCGCCGCCGACGCCGCGTCCCTGGTAGACGGTGATGCCGCTGAAGTCCTCGGCGTCCAGGATTCCGGTGTGCCGGGGGACGTCCTTGTCCAGCGGGAAGCCGAGGAAGTTGCTGATCGGCTGCTTGGTGCGGGTGCGGAGCCAGTAGGAGCGGACGTCCGGGGTCTTGGTGTTCGCGAAGATCTTGCCGTCCGAGCCGGGGGTGTCCCAGGCCTTGCCCATCTCGATCATGTGCACGTCGATGCCGGCCTGGGCGAGGCGCAGGGCGGCGACGGAGCCGCCGTAGCCCGATCCGATGATCAGGACCGGAACGCGCTCGCCGTTACCGATCGAGGTCGTGGCCGCGGCGGCGTGGCTCGTCTGGGACAGCAGGCCGAGTCCCAGGATGGAACCGGTTCCAGCGATGAATCCACGGCGGGACACTCCCGCCGATCGGCGTGTTGGCAGGGACGGGTCACTCATGTGAGCTCCCTCACGGTCAGGGTGGGTTGGAACAGGTTCTACATCGACCGTGCAGGAAAAGCCACAACGTACGCGAGAGTAACTTACGTCTGATCACGCACTCGGGGTAATCGGTTACGGTCAGTGAACCAAATGCTTGCTTGGCAACCGTTCGGGCCCCTGTTAACCTCCGGCGTATGATCTCCACGGTCGTCTGGGGCACCGGTAACGTCGGTCGGCTGGCCCTCCGGGCCGTCGAGGCCCACCCCGCGCTGGAACTCACGGACGTGCTCGTCCACGACCCCGGAAAGGTCGGGCGGGACGCCGGTGAGCTCGGTGAGATCGGACGCGCGCTCGGCGTCGCGGCGACCGACGACGTCGGCGCGGTGCTCGACGCGGGCCCCGGGGCCGTCGTGTACGCGGCGTCCGGCGACGTGCGGCCCGACGAGGCCCTCGCCGACATCGTGCGGGCGATCCGGGCCGGTGCGGTGGTCGTCACCCCCGCGCTGTACGCGCTCTACGACCAGCGCAACGCCCCGCCGGAGATGCGGCGGGCCGTGCTGGACGCCGTCGCGGAGGGCGGCGGTTCGCTGTTCGTCTCCGGCGTCGACCCGGGCTGGGGCAACGACGTGCTGCCGCTGCTGGTCAGCGGCCTCGGCACCGAGGTGGACGTCGTCCGGTGCCAGGAGATCTTCGACTACTCCACCTACGACCAGCCCGATTCGGTGCGGTACCTCGTCGGCATGGGCCAGCCGATGGACTACGAGCCGCCGATGCTCGCGCCGACCGTCCCGACCATGGTGTGGGGCGGGCAGGTGCGGCTGATCGCCCGGGGGCTCGGCGTCGAGCTCGACGAGGTCCGCGAGACCCTGGAGCGGCGCCCGCTGGACGCCACCGTGAGCACCGAGTCGATGGGCGACTTCGAGAAGGGCACGCAGGGCGCGGTGCGGTTCGAGGTGCAGGGCATCGTCGGGGGCGAACCCCTCATCGTGGTCGAGCACGTCACCCGCATCCACCCGACCTGCGCCACCGACTGGCCGATGCCGCCGGACGGCGACGGCGCGCACCGCGTGATCATCGAGGGCGTCCCGCGCATCGAGGTGACGGTCGAGGCCACCGACGAGACCGGGAACCGTGCGGCGGGCGGGAACGCCACCGCGGTCGGACGGCTCGTCGGCGCGATCGACTGGCTCGTCGCGGCCGAACCCGGACTCTACGACGCGCTCGACGTCCCGATGCGTCCCGCGACCGGCAAGCTCGGAAGGACGGCACGATGAACATCGACATCCCCGAAGGCAAGGACCCGATCGAGTACGTGTGGGGCGAGATGGTGCCCGGCATCGGGCCCGCCGCCGCGAACTTCTCCATGTCGGTGTACGCCCACACGACGCTCGGGCTCCGCGAGTTCGAGGCCGCGCGACTGCGGATCGCGCAGGTCAACGGGTGCGCCTTCTGCCTCGACTGGCGGACCGACCGGGACGGCGAGAAGGTCGAGGACGGGTTCCTCGACGCGGTGACCGAGTGGCGCACCACCGACGCGTTCGACGACCGCACCCGCCTCGCCGCCGAGTACGCCGAGCGGTACGCGCTCGACCCCCACGGCCTCGACGAGGAGTTCTGGGACCGGATGACCGCGCACTACGGCCAGGTCGAGATCGTGGAGCTGAGCATGAGCATCGGCTCGTGGCTCGCCTTCGGACGGCTCAACCACGTGCTGGGCCTCGACACCGTGTGCATGCTGCCGAACCGCTGACCCGCCCCGCACGCCGCACCGCACGTCCGTCCGACCCGGCCGTCCCGCCGAGGGCGGCTCGCGGTCGTTCCCCGGGGTCACCGGGCGTGGCGGGGAGGGGCGGCGGTGCGTGCCGCCCTCAGGGAGCGGCGCAGGTAGAACGGTGTGGCGGCGAGCGCGGCCAGGAGCAGGATGCCGCCGGTCGCGGCGAGGCCGATCCCGCCGACCGACATGCTGCTCGCCGGTGTCCCGATGATGACGGTTTCGGGGTTCTCGGGGTCGTAGGTGATGTCGACGGTGTCGCCGACGGCGGCTTCGCCCCCGTCCCAGAAGGTGCGGCGGGCGCCGTCGGCGGTCGTGAATTCGACGTGGAGTTCGGTGCGGTGGCCCGCGGTCTTGCCCGTGCTCGTCCTCTTCTCCCGCGTGTCCAGGACGGTGCCGACGGCGCGTCGTCCGCGGTCGTCGAGCGTCGAGCCGACGGTCGCCTGCCGGACGCCCACGTAGACCATGGGGCCGCCCATCAACGCGAAGAGCACGGCGATGGCGACGGGACGGATCACGGCGAGCAGGGAACGGGTCACGGCGTCGGCTCCGGGGGGCGGCGTCCGCCGATCCTAGTGCGGCGACCACCAAGGTTCACCTGGGTTCGTTGATCTGCGGCGTGTTGCCCTTATGAGCGGCCGGATAAGGGCAACACGCCGCAGATCAACATCAGGACGGGACCGTCGGCTCGGTGGACGGTCGTGGGCGCCGCGCTAGTCGGCGTCCGGGAGTTTGTCGGGGTTCGTGACGGTGTAGATGCCGGTGATGTGGTCGCCGTCGAGGTCGAGGACCATGACGGCGAAGGGGGCGTCGTCGGCGAAGAAGACGGCGGACGGGTCGCCGTTGACGGTGCGGTAGTCGATGTCGAGGTCGGTCCGGCGGGGCGCGGTGGCGGCGAGGGTGCGGGCGACGCGGTCGCGGCCGTGGATCGGGCGCAGGGGGGTGCCGCGCTTGCCGCCGGCGTCCATCCAGAGGGTGCGTCCGGGGCGAGGATCTCCAGGAGCGTGCCGATGTCGCCGCCGAGGGCGGCGCGCAGGAACCGCTCGGTCGCCTGCCGCTGGACGCCCGGGTCCGTCGGGAACCGGGGGCGGCGGGCGTGGACGTGCGCGCGGGCGCGGTGGGCGAGCTGCCGGACGGCGGACGGGCTGCGGTCCAGGATCGCGGCGATCTCGGGGTGCGGGTAGCCGAACACCTCGTGCAGGACGAACACGGCCCGTTCGAGCGGCGAGAGGGTCTCCAGGACGACGAGCAGGGCCATCGAGACGGCCTCGGTCCGTTCGGCGGACTCGTCGGCGCCCGCGACGAGCGGGTCGGGCAGCCAGGGGCCGATGTAGGTCTCGCGGCGGCGGCTGATCGCGGCCTGCCGGGCGAGGGCCGCGTTGACGGCGATGCGGACGAGGTAGGCGCGCGGGTTCGTCACCTCGGGGCGGTCGCGCGCGCCCACGCCAGCCACGTGTCCTGGAGGACGTCCTCGGTGTCGGCGACGCTGCCGAGCAGGTTGTAGACGACCGAGAAGAGCAGCTCGCGGTGGTCGGCGAAGACGCGGGTCGCGGTGTCGGTGATGCCGGTGGCCTCCATGCCTGTGAGAGGAGGGTCCCGGGGACGAGTGTGACATCGCCTCCGTGTGATGTGGGTCTCACGAGGGGGGTCGTCCGTCTGAGAGGTCCCGGGGCCTCGCCGGTGGTTCCGGCCGTGCACGAACGGGTGTGGACCGGCGTCCGCATCGGCGAAATCGCCGGTTGTTCCCCGAGTGTCGAGTAAGGGAACGATTGCTCCCATGTGATCCCTCGATGGCCATTTTGACCGATCCAGGACGGTCCGGGGCGGCGGGCGGGCGGGCTCGCGGGGCGGGGCGCGGGCGCGCCGGGCGGCGGCTGACGTGGGCGTCGCGGTCGCCGCGTGATCGACTTCGGACGCAGGGCGCAAAGTTACCGACCATAACAAGAAACGGACTCCGATGGTGTCACGGTCCGTGACCGGTCGAAAGACGTCTGGAGCGGGTCGAACGGGTGACCGAGACTGGCGGAGTCGCCCCCCGCCCCCGGGCTTCCGGCCCGGTACGAGGTGGCATTCCGTCGATCTCCGAGAGGAACGCCATGCCCGAAGGCACGCATGTCCGTACACCTGTGATCGATGATCGGCCCCAGGTCGGCGCGGACGTCCGGCAGCGCTACCAGAAGGCGATGCGCCTGCGGGTGCACCATCTGACGGGGCGCGTCCTGGACTCGCTCAAGCAGGCCGAGCACGCCTACCGCAGCAGCGGGACGATCCCGTCGCAGGAACCGCCGCAGTGGATCGCGCGGTCGATCGACCGCGCGCTGGACGCGGTGACGCTGCCGTCCCCGGAGATCCCCGCGACGCTCGACATGCCGCACCGGACGGGGACGCGGCGGGGACGGCAGGGGGTGCCAGAGCGCGCGCTGCTGCGGGCGTACCACCTTGGCGGCCGCGAACTGTCGCTTGCGTCGACGCAGTGGGCGATGGAGGAGGGCCTCGACCACCGGGACGTCGCGCTGCTGATCGACGCGATCTGGCGGGTCACCGAGGAGCATTCGGCGGCGGCGGTGACGGCGCTGCGCGGCGCGCGCGACGAGATCGTGGAGCCGCGGCGCGCGGGACACCTGCTGGACGCGCTGCTGAACGGGGACGACGAGGGGCGCACGGTCGCGGCGGTCGCCCGGTCGTTCGCCGTCCCGGAGAGCGGACGGTACGCGGTGGTGGTGCGCCATCCCGTCCACGGGGGAGTGCGGGAGGAGGACCTCGTGCCGTGGGCGAAGGGCACGCGGCTGGTGTGGCGGCGGCACGGCGTCACCGCGGTCGGCGTGGCGGTGCTCGGGACGGCCGGGCCGACGAGCCTGGCGGGCGCGCTGCACGGCGTCGGCGGCTACCGGACGGGCGTCAGCGGCGCACTCGAAGGGCTGGCGTCGCTGGGGCGGGCGCGGCAGGGCGCGGAGGCGGCGGCGCGGACGCCTGCGCCGGGCCGGGCGTGGCGTTCCTGGAGGAGCGGTTCCCGGCGGCGATGCTGCACGCCGACCCCGGGCTGGCGCGGCAGTTGCAGGCGCAGATGCTCGGGCCGGTGCTGGCGCTGGACGCGGGCCGCCGGGACGCGCTGCTGGAGACGCTGGAGGCGTGGCTGCGCGCGGGCGGCTCGGCGAGCCGGGTCGCCGACGACCTGTTCTGCCACCGCAACACGGTGCAGAACCGGCTGCGGCGGCTGGAGGAGTTGACCGGACGTTCGCTGGCGGTCCCGGCGGACGTGATCGATCTCGGGCTGGCCGTCCAGGCGTTCCGCCAGTTCGGGGACGATTCGCCCGGCCGCACCGACTAGTCCCGCCGAGTTCGTTGATCTGCGGCGTGTTGCCCTTATGGGCGCCCGGATAAGGGCAACACGCCGCAGGTCAACGTCAGGAGGGGGCCACCTGCCCGGCGGCGGTGACTGGGAATCGTTGACGGCTGCCCTCTAAGGTGGGTTGGATCATCCAACTCACCTGGAGGTGGCCGATGACGGTTCCTGCGATCGTCGCGCCCGGCGCGCTGCTGCGGTCCCCGGCGGACGGGCCGGTGGTGCCCGACGAGCGGCTGTTCGGCTTCGGCGGCCTGCACGGCGGCCTGGCGCTGGCGCTGCTGACCTCGGCGATGCAGCGGCGGGCCGCCCCGGACGCGGTGCTGCGGCGCGTCGCGCGGATGCACCGGGCGCTCGCCGGGGAGTTCACCGTCGAGACGCGGGTGCTGCGGCCCGGCGGCGTCACGACCACCGCGGCGGAGGCGCGGACGGGCGAGGGCGTGCACGTCGACGCGTCCGCGATCTTCGCCGGGCCGTACGCGGCCGGCGGCCCGGCGGTGGCGCCGCCCGCGCCCGCCGCGCCGCCGCCGCCGGACTGCGAGATCTTCCGGATCCCGCCGGAGTTCGTCCCGATCTCGGAGTTCTGGGAGATCCGCCCGGTCGGCCCGAACCGTCCGTACGCGGGATGCGCGGAACCGGAGCTGACCGCGTGGGTCCGGCTGCTCGAAGACGACGACGCCCCCGACGTCCACCGCCTGATGCTGCTCATGGACGCGCTCGCGCCCGCGTACGCGGCCGTCCTGGACGACCTGCGGCTCGTCCCGACGATGGAGCTGTCGGTCCGGACGGGCGACGGGCTGGCGACCGCGTCGTCGCCTTGGGTGCTGCTGCGCGCGCGCACGCGGAGCGCCGGGACGAGCGGGTGGAACGAGGAGACCATCGACGCGTGGGATCCGCGGGGCGCCCATCTGGGGTCGGCGCACCAGTTGCGGTTGCTGCGCACCTCCTGAGGCCGCGGCCCTCCCAGGCGGCGCCCCGGCCCGTGTGCACCGGGGCGCCGCGCCGCGGTTGTGCAGGCGCGCCAGTTTCGTCCGGCCGCCTTGGGCGCGGCACACAGATCTGCTCCCCGCCGCCCCCGTGGCCATTGACCGAAGCATCGGGGCCGTGGAAATCTCCGGACCGTCGTCGTTTTCCTCTCGACAGGGACGGTAAATGGAGCAATCTGCGATTCCATTGCCCGAAATTCTGCATCGACGGGCGCGAGAACAGGGCGATCGGCTCGCCTTCAGATTTCTCGCGGACGGAACACCGGACCAGGCGGTCGACTGGACCTACGGCGAGCTGGCGCGGCACGCCGCGGTGGTGGCGGCCGAGCTGGCCGGTCCGCAGGCCGGGGGCGGCGCGCGGGCGGACGGGGCGCGCGTCCTGCTCGCCGTGGACCCCGGCCTGCACTACGTGGCCTCGCTGTTCGGGATCTTCGCGGCCGGCGCGACCGCGGTCCCGTCCTTCCCGCCGGCCGGCCGCCGGGCCGCCGACCGGTTCCTGTCGATCATCGCCGACAGTGCGCCCGACGTGGTGATCGCGTCCGCGTGGCAGGCGGCGGAGGCCGCCGAACTGGCGGAGCGGCTGCCCGCCGACCGGCGTCCGCGGCGCTGGATATTCGTGGACGACGCATTTTTCGCGGACGCCGCGTCCGGCGTCGGTGAATTGCCCGTCCGGTGCGGTGAACCGGCGCTGCTGCAGTACACGTCCGGGTCCACCGGAGACCCGAAGGGAATTGTTCTCACCCACGACAATCTGGTCAGCAATTGCATGGTGCTGCACCGGAACATGGGCCCGGACCCCGACCGGATCGGCCTGTCGTGGCTGCCGCCGTACCACGACATGGGGCTGATGGGCACCATCATGCTGGCGCTGCACGGCGGCTGGCCGCTGGTCATCATGTCGCCCGTCCACTTCGTGCAGCGGCCCGCCCGGTGGCTGCGCGCCGTGTCCGAGTACGGCGTCACGATCTCCGTCGCCCCGAACTTCGCGTTCGACATGTGCGTGGACGGCGTGTCCGGCGACGAGCTCGCCGGGTTGGACCTCGGCACGCTCCGGCAGCTCTACTGCGGCGCGGAACCGGTGCTGAAGGCCACCCTCGACCGGTTCCGCGACCGGTTCGCCCCGTACGGGTACCGGGAGTCCGCGCTGATCCCCTGCTACGGGATGGCGGAGGCGACGCTGTTCGTGTCCGGCAAGCCCGACGGCACGACGATGCGCGGCCTCCGCCTCGACAAGGCCGAGCTGGAACGCGGCACCGCCCGCGAGATCCCGGCGGGCGCCGGGCCCGCCGCGGACGTGGTGAGCTGCGGGACGGTCGCCCACGGGCACGAGGCGCTGATCGTCGACCCGCGCACCCGGCGTCCCGTCCCGGACGGCACGGTCGGCGAGATCTGGGTGCGCGGGCCCAACGTCGCGGCGGGCTACTTCGGGCGGCCCGTGCCGACCGCCGAGACGTTCTCGGCGTCCCCCGCCGCCCCGCCGGACGGCGCCGCCGGCCTCGACGCCGACCTCCGCGACGACGCCGACTACCTCCGGACGGGCGACCTCGGCTTCCTGCACGGCGGGGAGCTGTTCGTCACCGGACGGCTCAAGGACGTGATCGTCATCGCGGGCCGCAACCTGTACCCGCAGGACGTCGAGACGTCCGCGCTGGCCGCGCACGACGGGCAGCGCCCGCGCCGCCGCGTTCTCCGTCCGCCCGTCCGTCGCGCGGGCGTCGCGGCGGGCGTCGAGCACGGGCG
>NZ_MKJY01000002.1 GCF_001942465.1 Actinomadura sp. CNU-125 | reverse complement strand
GACCGGCTCGTCCTGCCCGCCCAGACCCCCGAACGGCCCGCCGCGTCCGACGCCGACCCGAGGACCGCGCCGCGGCCGTCCCGTCCGAGAGCGGGAACGCGCCGTCCCCGGACGCCCCCGCGAACGCCGTGGCGCCGTCCACCTCGGAGGCGCCGCCGCCGCTCAAGACGATGAGCGCCCCGCCGCGGCCGACCCCGACGCCGACACCGTCCACGTCGCGTCCGGAGAAGACCGCGCGGGACGAGCCGTCCGGCGGATCGTCGTCGTCCGGCGGCTCGGACGGCTCGGACGGGTCGTCGGACGGCTCCCGGACGTTCCGGGGCGACGGCGCGACGTCCGTCGAGCAGGCCGTGATCGGTCTCACCAACGCCGAACGCGCCGACGCCGGATGCTCCGCGCTGCGCGCGGACGACCGGCTGATGGTCGCCGCCGAGCGGCACTCCGCCGACATGGCCGCCAACGGGTACTTCAGCCACACCTCCCAGAACGGCGACACGCCCTGGGACCGCATGGAGGCGGCGGGCTACTCCAGCCCCGGCGCGGAGAACATCGCCAAGGGCTACGGCAGCGCCGAGGCCGTCGTGCGCGGCTGGATGAACAGCGAAGGACACCGCCGCAACATCCTGAACTGCGACCTCCGCGCGATCGGGGTCGGCATGGTCGACGGCCCGGACGGCAAGCTGTGGACGCAGACCTTCGGCTGGAAGTGACCCGTCCGAGGTTCGGTATGGTCCACCCCATGGGTTACCCGGGAGATCAAGGCAAGCCCGGCGGCCGCGAACCGTGGCCGCCGCAGTCGCCGTACGGTCCCGGAGACGACCGTCCGTACGGCGCGCCCCACGACACGCCGTACGACACGCCGTACGACGGCCCGCCCCAGCCGTCCGGCCCGTACGACGCCGGGTTCGGCATGGACGATCCGGACTTCGGCCCCGACCGCGAGTTCGGCCCCGGCCCCGGCTTCGACGACGAGCGTCCGCGCCGGCGGCGTCCGCTGGTGATCGTCGCGGCGGTCGTCGCGGGGCTCGTCCTCGTCGGCGGCGGCGTCGCGCTCTCGTCGATGCTGGGCGGCGGCTCCGAGGAGCCCGCCGCGGCCGCGTCGCCGACCCCGACGACGCCCCCGCCCACGCCGACCCCGTCGGTGACGCTGGCGCCGGTGAAGCTGCAGAGCCGCACCACCGACCCGTCGCCGCTGACGCTCAAGGAGGTCTTCGGCAACGGCAAGTTCGAGATCGACGACCACAAGTACGCGCGCACGGCCTGGAACTCGCAGAAGAAGTGCACCGGCGTCGTCGGCGGCACCGCGCTCGACAAGGCCGTGCAGAAGGGCGACTGCACGCAGGCCCTCCGCGCCACCTACGCCATCAGCGGCGGCGGGCTCATCGGGACGCTCGGCGTCCTCAACCTCAAGTCCGAGGCCCACGCGAAGGCCGCCGCGAAGGCCGCCATGGACGACGACGCCTACCTGCTGGCACTCCCCGGCAAGGGCATCACCGAGACCAACGGCAAGGGCGTCGCGCTCGGCACCGCACAGCGCGCGGCCACTACCTTGTGATGACCTGGGTGCAGCGCCCCAACGGCAAGACCATCTCCAAGCGGCACCACGACACCGTCCGCGTCTTCGGAGCCGAGATCTACAAGGGCAGCAACCTCTCGCTGGCCCTGCACTACCGGGAAACCGAAGGCAAACCCCTCCAGAAGTGACCAGTTTGAATACCCTCTCTGCTTATGTCTGGACCTAAAGACACCCGGGAGACCGGCGGGGAGGCGGAGTCGTCCGCCGCCTCCGCCGCCCCCGTGCCGTCCTCCGGCGGCGACGCGTCTCCCCAGGCCGGGGCGTCCGCGCCCGCGGCGCACCGGCGTCCCCCGTTCGGCCTGGAAGCCCCCTGGTGGGCGGCCGACTCGACCGAGGACGCCCCCGAACCGGCGAAGGCCGCCCCCACCACGGACGACACCGCCACGGACGACACCGCCACGGACGTCCCGGACGTGCAGGCGCCCGGCGGCGGAACCGCGGCCCCGGCCGCCGAACCACCGGCCGCCGCGGGGCAGCCGCCGCGGCGGCGCTCGTCGCCGGGGTCGGCATCCCGCAGGTGGACTCGCGCGGCGCCGTGCCCGCCGAACCGCTCGTCCCGCCGGCACCGTCCACGTTCACCGACACCGACCCCGACGGCATCCCGGCCGTCCGTCCCGACGAGGCCCCACCGGCCCGGACGGACGCCGCGCGGGCACCCGCCGCGGCGGCACCGGCCGTCGTCGCCGCGCCGAACGGCACGGCCGCACCGGCGCGGGCCACGGTCCCGCCGGCCGCGCCGCCCGAACCGTCCGCGTTCGAACGTGCCAAAGAGGCGGAGAAAGCCGCCGAGAAAGCCGCCGTGACCGCGTCGGGGCCCGTGCTCGTCCCGGACGCATCCTGCCGCGCGGCTTCCGGCCCCCCAGCGGCGAGACCGGGCCGCACGAGCAGACCGGCGGCGCCGACGGGGAGGAACCCCCGCCCGGCACACCCCACGAGCAGGCCGCACCGCCCGGCGACACGCCCCCGCCGCCCCGGCAGGCGTCCGAGCGGCCCGGGAAGCACGGGAAGGCCGGGAAGGCCGCGCGGAACAAGCGCACGCTCCTGATCGGCGGCGGCGCGGCGGTCGTGCTGGCCGCGGCGGCGGCGCTGTTCGCCCTCGGCGGCTCGGGTTCATCGGACGACGGCGCCACCCGCAAGGCCGCCGAGCGTCCGGTGGAAACGCCCACCGCGGCCGCCACGCAGCCGACGCAGGCGCCGCCCCCGCCCGTCCCGGACGGGCCGCCGCAGAAGATCGACAACGAGAAGACCGACCCGAAACCGCTGGCGTTCACCGAGGTCTTCCCGACCACGACGATCAAGCTCGGCGGGCACGCCTACCGGCTCGACCGCCGATCGATCAACCGCGACCTGAAGTACGCGGCGCACGGCGCGATGCTGCGGGCACTCCAGCAGCACCAGTGCCGCAAGATCGTCCGCGCGACGTACCTCGACGCCGGACGCGCCATCGCCGTCACGTCCGGCGTCGCGGTCATGCCGAACGAGGCCGCCGCCGCCGCGGTCAGCCGGGCCGGGGACCCCGGCCGGTACGAGTGGTTCCGCGGCATGGCGGGCGAGCACACCGCCGACATCGACCGCGCGGGCGGCTACGCGGCCGCGACCGTCCGCGGCCGGTACGTCGTCTACGCGTACGTGCAGCACTCCGACGGCTCGCCCGTCCGGCCCGGCGACCAGGTCGCCAAGCAGGTCGCCCAGCAGTTCATCGACCACAACGCCCGCCCCATCGACAAGCGGGCGGGCGGCTGACCCCGAGCGCGCCGCCGAGGCGCCGTCCGGCCCGTCCCGTTCAGGACGCCTCGCCGGGCGGCGCCTCCGCGCTCTCCACGGCTTCGGCGGCCTCCGCCGCGGCCACGGCGGCGGCGGCGTTCAGGGTCCGGACCCGGCGGGTCTCCTGCGCGCGGCGCGCCAGGTCCTCGTCCCCGGGGTAGCGGATCTCCTCCAGCGCCAGCCCGTGCGCGGGCGCCACATTGACCGCCGAGTCACGGACGCGCGCCGACAGCACCTGCGCGGGCCAGTCGACGTCGCGGCGGCCGTCGCCCACCACCAGCATCGCGCCGACGAGCGCCCGCACCATCGAGTGGCAGAACGCGTCCGCCTCGACGGTCGCGAGCGCGAGGTAGGGGTCGCGGTCGTCGCGGGCCCACTCGAAGCGCTGCAGCTCCCGGATCGTCGTCGCGCCCTCCCGCTTGCGGCAGAACGCGGCGAAGTCGTGCTCGCCGGTCAGCAGCCGCGCGGCCTCGTTGATCCGGTCGAGGTTGAGCGGCCGCGGATGCCACAGGACGTCGTGGCGGCGCAGCGGCTCGACACCGTTCGGGTTGTCGCACACCCGGTACACGTAGCGGCGCGCCAGCGCGGAGAACCGCGCGTCGAAGCCCTCCGGCGCCACCGACACCCGCCAGACGCGCACGTCCGGCGGCAGCAGCCCGGCCAGCCGGCGCGGCATCGTCCCGTTGATCGCCGAGTACGCGGCGACGGGCACCACCAGGTGCGCGACCTGCCCCCGTGCGTGGACGCCGGCGTCGGTGCGGCCCGCGACGGTCAGCATGGGGGGCGGGTCGAGACGCAGCATCCGCGCCAGCGCGTCCTCGATCACTCCCTGGACGGTCCGCTGGTTCGGCTGCCGTGCCCAGCCCGCGAAATCCGACCCGTCGTAGGAGATATCGAGCCGGAGTCGTACCAGTGCGGTCATGTCGGTCGACGTTTCCTGTCCCTCGCATTCCTCGCTCGTCCGGTGGGACGCGCGCCGCCCTCGTTCAACCGGCGGCTGATTAACATGACCATGGACCCAAGTCTGGCAAAGAACCGGGCCCGCCGTCCTGTAGCGGACGGCGGGCCCGTTTCAATGTCTTACCGAGAAGTCGGCCCAGAATATTACCGGGTCACTCCTTGCCGGACTCGTCCTTGCCCTCGGACGACTCCGCCTGCTCCGCCGTCTCGGCCGTCGCGGCCTCGTCGGCGTCGGCCTTCGTGACGTCCACGGCGGGCTCCTCCGCCGGCGCGGCGGCAGGGGCGGCGGCCGTCGAGGCGGCCATCGGCTCCTGCACCAGCTCGATCACGGCCATCGGGGCGTTGTCGCCCTTGCGGGGGCCGATCTTGGTGATGCGCGTGTAGCCGCCGGGACGGTTCTCGAAGCGCGGCGCGATCTCGGTGAAGAGCTCGTGCACGACGCTCTTGTCGCGGACCACGCGCAGCACCTGGCGACGGTTGTGCAGGTCGCCCTTGCGCGCCTTGGTGATCAGCTTCTCCGCCAGCGGACGCACCCGCCGGGCCTTGGCCTCGGTGGTGGTGATGCTGCCGTGCTCGAACAGCGCCGTGGCCAGGTTCGCCAGGATGAGGCGCTGGTGCGCGGCGGAACCGCCGAGGCGGGCACCCTTGGTGGGCTTGGGCATGGTGCTTCCTTCCTGCACCGGCCGTGTCAGGTACCGGTGTCAGTCGAGTCCGGAACGGCCGGGGAACGCGCCCCCGGCCGTCCGGGGGATCTGGGTTCTAGTACTGCTCGGTCTCGGCGTAGCTCTGGTCGTCGTCGCCGTAGTTGTCGGCCGCCGCGCTCGGGTCGAATCCGGGCGGGGAGTCCTTCAGCGAGAGGCTCATGTCGTTGAGCTTCTGCTTGACCTCTTCGATCGACTTGGCGCCGAAATTCCTTATATCCAGAAGGTCCTGCTCGCTGCGGGCGACCAGCTCGCCCACAGAGTGGATGCCTTCGCGCTTGAGGCAGTTGTAGGAGCGGACCGTGAGGTTCAGCTCCTCGATCGGCAGGGCCAGGTCCGCGGCGAGCGCGGCGTCCGTCGGGGACGGGCCCATGTCGATGCCCTCGGCCTCGACGTTGAGCTCCCGGGCCAGCCCGAACAGCTCGACGAGGGTCTTGCCGGCGGACGCGACGGCGTCGCGCGGCAGCATCGCCTGCTTGGTCTCGACGTCCAGGATCAGACGGTCGAAGTCGGTGCGCTGCTCGACTCGGGTCGCCTCGACCTTGTACACGACCTTGAGGACGGGCGAGTAGATCGAGTCGATCGGGATGCGGCCGATCTCCTGGCCGGGCTGCTTGTTCTGCGCGGCGGAGACGTAGCCGCGGCCGCGCTCGACCGTGAGCTCCATCTCCAGCTTCGCCTTGCCGTTCAGCGTGGCGATGCGCAGGTCCGGGTTGTGGACCTCGACACCGGCCGGCGGCGCGATGTCGGCGGCGGTCACCTCGCCCGGGCCCTGCTGCTTGCGCAGGTACATCACGACGGGCTCGTCGTGCTCGGAGGAGACGACGAGCTCCTTGAGGTTCAGGATGATGTCGGTGACATCCTCCTTGACGCCCGGCACGGTGGAGAACTCGTGCAGGACGCCCTCGATCCGGATGCTGGTGACGGCGGCGCCGGGGATCGAGGAGAGCAGCGTGCGGCGGAGCGAGTTGCCGATGGTGTAGCCGAAGCCCGGCTCCAGCGGCTCGATGGTGAACCGCGACCGGTACTCGTCGACCTGCTCTTCGGTGAGAGTGGGACGCTGAGCGATGAGCATGGTTGTGCCTTCTTCCCGCGGTGCCCGCTATTTGACGACCGCGATCGGAGTACTTCCGGGGATCGTTCCCCGTTCCGCCGGGATCCCCACATCCGTGGGGATCCCGGCGGCCCCGAGCTCTTACTTGGAGTAGAGCTGACGATCAGCTGCTCCTGGACGGGAGCGTCGATCTGCTGCCGGACGGGCAGCGCGTGCACGAAGATCCGCATCTTGTCGGCGTCCACGCCGAGCCACGCCGGAACCTGACGGTCGCCGGCCTCGGCCTTGGCGACCTGGAACGGCGTCATCTCGAGCGACTTCGGCTTGACGTCGACGATGTCGGCCTCGCTGACGAGCGCCGACGGGATGTTGACCTTGCGGCCGTTGACCCGGATGTGTCCGTGCCGGATCAGCTGGCGGGCCATGTCGCGGGACTTGGCGAAGCCCCCGCGGTAGACCACGTTGTCGAGGCGGCGCTCGAGGAGGCCGAGCAGGTTGTCACCCGTCTTGCCGTCCTGGCGGTTCGCCTCGACGTAGTAGTTGCTGAACTGCCGCTCAAGGACGCCGTAGATGCGCTTGGCCTTCTGCTTCTCGCGCAGCTGCAGCAGGTACTCGGTCTCCTTCGGCCGACCGCGGCCGTGCTCACCCGGCGGGTAAGGACGGATCTCGATCGGGCACTTCGGGCCCTCGCACTTGCTGCCCTTGAGGAACAGCTTCATCTTCTCGCGGCGGCAGAGCTTGCAGTCCGCACCGGTGTAACGAGCCATTGTTCTAGATCTCCCCTGACCTCAGACCCGGCGACGCTTCGGCGGGCGGCAGCCGTTGTGCGGGACGGGCGTGACGTCCTGGATCGAGCCCACCTCGAGGCCGGTCGCCTGCAGCGAACGGATGGCGGTCTCGCGGCCCGAACCCGGGCCCTTCACGAAGACGTCGACCTTGCGCATGCCGTGCTCCATCGCGCGCCGGGCGGCGGCCTCGGCGGCCTGCTGGGCGGCGAACGGCGTCGACTTGCGGGAGCCCTTGAAGCCCACGTGGCCCGAGGAGGCCCAGGAGATCACGTTCCCGTTGGGGTCGGTGATCGAGACGATCGTGTTGTTGAACGTGCTCTTGATGTGGGCGTGCCCGTGAGCGACGTTCTTCTTTTCCTTGCGGCGCACCTTCTTGGCGCCGACACGGCTCTTAGGAGGCATCTGCTCTCTCTACTCTCGAGGTCGTCGACCCGGACGGACGCGAGGTCCGCACCGGACTACTTCTTGCCGGCCTTCTTCTTGCCGGCCACGGTCTTCTTCTTGCCCTTGCGGGTGCGCGCGTTGGTCTGCGTGCGCTGGCCGTGGACCGGCAGCCCGCGGCGGTGCCGGATGCCCTGGTAGCACCCGATCTCGATCTTGCGGCGGATGTCGGCCTGGATCTCCCGGCGGAGGTCGCCCTCCGTGCGGTAGTTGCCCTCGATCCAGTCGCGCAGCTTGATCAGCTCGTCGTCGCCGAGCTGGTGCACCCGCAGGTCGCCGTTGACGCCCGTGCCCGCGAGGGTCTCGAGGGCGCGCGTCCGGCCGATCCCGAAGATGTAGGTGAGAGCGACCTCGACGCGCTTGTCGCGCGGGAGGTCGACGCCGAGGAGGCGTGCCATCTTGGGCAGTTCCTTTCATTTCGCGGAGGTATGGACGCATCGCCTCCGCACACACCCTGCCCGGGTGGCGGCCCCGGCCTCCGGCGATCCGAGGGTGGTCCTTCACACGCCACTGCCGTACGTCCGCGAGGGACGTACGGCGGAACGCGCGAAGACTGCGATGCGCTTGTCGAGCGGGTCTTCCGGCCTGCGGCCGTCAGCCCTGACGCTGCTTGTGGCGCGGGTCGGAGCAGATCACCATGACCCGGCCGTGCCGGCGAATGACGCGGCAGTTCTTGCAGATCTTCTTGACGCTCGGCTTGACCTTCACTGGGTCTCCTATGGTTCAGGGTCACCCGCACGCTGCCAGGCGCACGGAAGGCAACCCCAGTGGGTTACTTGTACCGGTAGACGATCCGACCGCGCGTGAGGTCGTAGGGGCTCAGCTCCACAACGACGCGGTCGTCCGGCAGGATCCGGATGTAGTGCATCCGCATCTTGCCGCTGATGTGGGCGAGCACCTTGTGCCCGTTGTCGAGCTCCACCTTGAACATGGCGTTGGGCAGCGACTCGATGACGGTGCCCTCGATCTCGATGGCCCCTTCTTTCTTGGGCATGTCCTCCGCGCTTCACTGATCGGCTCATTGGACGTCGGTCCGACGCATCCCTCGTTGAAAGAATCTCCGCGAGACTCCGGCCGCGCCCACGCCACGGCGGGGAAGCCGAGAACGGGATTCGGGCGGCCGACGGACCGACACAGGAGTGTACGTCACCGTGCCCCCGAATGCGAAATCGTCGCACGACACGGCGGCGGAGACTACTCCCAACACAAGCATACCCTGTCAGGGCGTTGGTACCTTTCAGGAGTAGAGACGTACGAGGAGGGTCAGCATGCCGAGCTATGACTTCGCGCTGATCCTCAGCCGTCCCCTCTACGAGGAGGAGCTGGACCCCCTGTTCGACCGCACCCACGGCTCGGTCACGGTGTCCATCATCACCGAACCCCAGCACGCCGAACGTCCCGGCAACGCGTCCTGCACCTGGCAGGGCCCGACCCTCGCCGCCGCCATCATGGAGCTGGTCGAGCACGTCGAGACGAGCGCGCCCGGCCTGCACGTCCTGCAGGTCGAGGCCGACCCGCTGCTCACCATCCGCGACATCGCCGAACGCGTGGGCCGCTCGGCCGACTCCGTCCGGCACGCCATCACCGGCGCCCGCGGCGCCACCGGCTTCCCGGCGTCGGAGATGTCGACCGCGGGCCACCGGCTGTGGCGCTGGTCGAAGGTCGCCGCCTGGTACGGACTGGACGACCCGCAGCTCGTCGAGGCGAAGCCCACCGTGCAGGCCATCAACGGCTGGCTCGCCCTCCGCGACGTCGTCCCCGACGTGGCCCCCGCCCCCGAAGAGGTCACCTCGGCCCTGTCCCTGGTGATCCCCCACGTCGCCTGACCGCCCCGGCGACCACAGCACCCCGTCCGTCCACGACCGACGCGGAACACCGCAGCCCGGCGCGGGGGCGACCGTCCATGACCGACGCCGGACCACTCCAACCCCGGCGCGGGAGGCCACCATTTACAACCGGCGGCTGGGCACCGCAGCCCGGCGCGAGAATGACCGTCCACGACCGCCGGCGGGGGCGACCGGCTATGACCGGTGGGGGACGCCGCAATCCGGCGCGGGGGCGACCGTCCACAACCGACGCCGGAACGCCGCAGCCCGGTTCCATGACCGGTGGGGGGGACGCCTTTCCCGGCGGCCGTAGCGGAGCGGAGGCCGACGGTTCGCCTCCAGGAAGTGTTCAGGGTGTGGGGACAGCACCGATACGGGCCCGAGACCGAGTCGTGATCTTCTTCTCATTCTGCCCGAGTCGACAGCCCGGCCGACTGACGACAAGATCGTCCCGGCATGGGTCCCCGGCGGAGCGGCCGGACGGCGGCCCTCCGGACGCCCGGGCCGCGGGTCCGTGGTTTTCTTGCAAGGGGGAGGATCAATGGCGATCATCGCGCAGTTGAGCGACATCCACCTGGCGGTCGGGCGGGACGGCGAGGTGGACGACGGCTCGGGGCCGGTGCGCGCGCTGCGGGCCGCGGTGTCGAGTCTGCTCACGCTGCCGGCGCGGCCGGACGCGTCGTGCTCACCGGGGACCTCGCCGACGGCGGGCTGCCCGCCGAGTACGCGCGGCTGCACGCGCTGCTGTCGCCGCTGCCGATGGCCGTCTACCCGATGCCGGGCAACCACGACGACCGGGACGCGCTGCGGGCCGTCTTCAAGGACCATCCGGCGGTGGCGGCCACCGGGACCGTTCCACAGGCGCCGCTGCAGTACGCGGTGGACGTCGCCGGGACGCGCCTGGTGTGCTGCGACACGACGGTGGACGGGCATCCGCATGGGCACCTCGACGAGGACCGGCTCCGCTGGCTGGACGAGACGCTCGCCGCGGCGCCCGACACGCCGACGGTCGTCGCGACGCACCATCCGCCGTTCCCGATCGGCATCCGGTTCATCGACGACATGCGGTTCGTGGAGCCCGCCGGGTTCGCGGCCGTGGTCGAGCGGCACCCGCAGATCGTCCGCGTGATCTCCGGGCACGTGCACCGCGGCTCGGTGGGGTCGATCGGGGGGAAGGTCAGCACGACGTGCCCGAGCACCTACCGGCAGTTGTTCCTCGACCTGACGCACCCGGGACGCGCGGCGGTCACCGGGGAGCCCGCGGGGTTCGCCATCCACCTGGTGGACGAGCACGGCTCGGCGACGACGCACTTCGTCCCGACGGGGAACTACCGCCCGCTGATGGAGGTCGAGTGACCGGGCGTCACCCGCGCCGCGGGCCCATGACCGTCCGGATCACCAGGACCGCGGCCCACGGGCCCACGACCCAGATCCACCACGGGTAGACGAACCCGGCCGTCACCCCGATGATCAGCCAGACGGCGAGGTTGATCGCGCCGATCGCGCCCAGCCCCGCCCACGCGGCGCGTTCGACGCTCGTCCCGCCGCCGGCCCGGGGGGCGGGCACGTCGGTGCTCTTGGCCTGCGTCGCGGGCACGGGCAGCTGGTAGAGGTCTTCCTCGGGGAGGTCGGCGGTGATCTCCTCAAGGCGTCCGAGGGTTCTCGCGGCATAGACGTCTTCGAGCCGCTCCTGCAGCTCGTCCACCGTGATGCGGCCCACGGCGCAGTGCTCCCGCAGGCTCTCGGCCACCCGGTCGCGATCGGCGTCCGACGCCCGAATGTCCGGATTCGGCGCCACGTCAGCTCCCTCCCGAACCGCCCGGACTCCCGTCAGGGCGCGGTCTGTCCTTCAAGCTTGGCGAACCACTCCCGGCCTTCGTCAAGAGCGGTCAGCACGCGGGGCCCGTCGGGCGTGACCGCGAACGTGTGCTCGAAGTGCGCGGAGGCGCGCCCGTCGGTGGTGATGACCGTCCAGCCGTCGTCCAGTTCGACGGTCTGCTTCGTCCCGAGGTTCACCATGGGCTCGACGGCGAAGCACATCCCGGACCGCAGCACCGGCCCGTGCCCGGGGGCGCCGTGGTTGGGGATGAGCGGGTCCATGTGCATCTCGGTGCCGATGCCGTGCCCCCCGTACCCCTCGACGATGCCGTAGGGGCCCTGAGAACGGACGTACGACTCGACGGCGTGCGACATGTCGGTGAGTCTCGCTCCGGCGGTCCCGGCCGCGAGGCCGTGCCACAGGGACGCCTCGGTCACCTCCAGCAGCCGCCGCAGGTCGTCGGTGATCTCCCCGACGGGGACGGTGATCGCCGCGTCGCCGTGCCAGCCCTCGACGATCGCGCCGCAGTCGATCGAGATGACATCGCCCTCGTGCAGCACCTTCCCGGCCCGCGGGATGCCGTGCACGATCTCCTCGTTGATGGACGCGCAGATCGTCCCGGTGAAGCCGTGGTAGCCCTTGAACGACGGGACGCCCCCGTTGTCGCGGATATGCTCCTCGGCGACGGCGTCGAGGTCGAGGGTGGTGATCCCCGGCTTGACCGACTCGCGCAGCAGTTCGAGCGTCCGGCCGACCAGCAGGCCGGCCGCCCGCATCAGTTCGACCTGCTCGGCGGTCTTGACCTGGATCGCGGTCCTGCGTCTGAACATCCCTCTCCCAAAACGGCTTCGCCGGGACCGCGAGTGTGCGATCCCGGCGATCGGCGCGGCCGCCCGCGCGCGGTGCTCGGTGTCCCGCCGTCAGCTCTCCGACGGACGGAGCGCGCCCAGCGCGCGTGCGGTGACCTCATCGACCGGGCCGGCGGCATCGATGCGCGCCAGAATGCCCTCGTCTCCATAGAACCGCACGATGGGGGCGGTCTGTTCCTGGTAGACCTCCAGCCGGTGCCGGACGACCTCTTCTTTGTCGTCGTCGCGCTGGAACAGGCGACCGCCGCAGTCGTCGCAGATGTCGTCCTTCTTGTCGTCGAAGTCGACGTGCCAGATCTTCCCGCACTTGGTGCAGGTGCGCCGGCCCGACAGCCGCCGGACGACCTCGTCTTCGTCCACGACGAGTTCGAGCACGACGTCGAGCCGGACGCCGAACTCGTCGAGGATCTTCTTGAGGGTCTCGGCCTGCGGAACGTTGCGCGGGAAGCCGTCCAGCAGGAAGCCGTCGCGCGCGTCGTCCTCGGCGAGTCGGTCGCGGACCATCGCGATGGTGACCTCGTCGGGGACGAGGTCGCCGCGGTCCATGTACTCCTTGGCCTTGCGGCCGAGCTCGGTACCGCCGCTCACGTTGGCGCGGAAGATGTCACCTGTCGAGATCTTCGGGATGGACAGATGCGATGCGATGAACTGGGCCTGCGTCCCCTTGCCCGCTCCCGGGGGGCCCACCAGGACGATACGCACTACCGGAGGAAGCCCTCGTAGTGATGCTGCTGCAGTTTGCTCTCGATCTGCTTCACGGTATCCAGTCCGACGCCGACGATGATCAGGATGCTCGCGCCCCCGAAGGCGAACTGCTGGGTGGCGTTCAGGAGTGCGAAAGCCACCATCGGGATCAGGGACACGATCCCCAGGTAAAGCGCGCCGGGTGTGGTGATCCGGGTCAGCACGTAGTCGAGGTACTCGGCGGTCGCCGGCCAGGACGGATACCTGGGATGAAACCACCATACTTCTTCATGTTGTCGGCGACTTCAGTGGGGTTGAAGGTGATGGCCACATAGAAGTACGTGAAGAAGATGATGAAGGCGAAGAAGACCGCCATGTGCCAGGGGTTGTCCTGCTGGAGGTAGGGCTGAACCTCCTGCAGCCACTTGGTGTCCGGCCACAGCTGCGTCGCGAGCACCGGCAGGTACAGCAGCGACGAGGCGAAGATGATCGGGATGATGCCCGCCTGGTTGACCTTCAGCGGGATGTAGGTCGAGGTGCCGCCGTACATGCGGCGGCCCACCATGCGCTTGGCGTACTGGACGGGGATGCGCCGCTGGGCCTGCTCGACGAACACGACGCACGCCATGATCGCCAGGCCGACGGCGATGACGAGCGCGAAGATGAACCCGCCCTGCGCCTTGTAGATGCCCCAGAACTGTGCGGGGAAGACCGCCACGACCTGGGTGAAGATCAGGATCGACATGCCGTTGCCGACGCCGCGGTCGGTGATGAGCTCACCGAGCCACATGATCACCGTGGTGCCGGACACCATGACGACGACCATCGTGATGATCGGGAAGATGCCCGTGTCGTACAGGATGTCGCCGCTGCCGGAGACGCCCTGGAAGAGCTGTCCGGTGCTGGCCATCGCCACGATGCCGGTGCCCTGCAGGATCGCCAGCGCGACCGTCAGGTACCGGGTGTACTGGGTGATCTTCGTGGTGCCGGACTGGCCCTCCTTCTTGAGGGCCTCCAGTTTCGGGATCACCACCGTCAGCAACTGCAGGATGATGCTCGCGGTGATGTAGGGCATGATGCCCAGCGCGAAGATCGAAAGCTGCAGCAGCGCCCCGCCGCTGAAAAGGTCGACGAGGCCGTACAACTGGCTGCTGTCCCGGGCCGCATCGGCGGTCTCGCGCAGCACCTGCACGTTCACGTTCGGGGTCGGGATGTTGGACCCCAGCCTGAAGATCAGGATGATGAACAACGTGAAGAGCAGCTTTTTACGCAGGTCAGGCGTACGGAAAGCCCGAGCGAACGCGGTCAGCACCATTCCTCCTGCGCGACTGACGAAATCATGGCCGCCGAGGGGCCGGTTACAGGTCCATGCGGTCCGGCGGGGGCGGCCGTGTGCAAGCTCACGTTAGCCGCCTTGCCGGTGTGACTCTAACAGCAGAAGCAAGGGGGGCCGCCTCACCGACCGCCCGGACCTTCCGGCCCTCGGCGCTCGGCGAAGACGGCCCCCGCATCGCGAGTGTTCCTTCTTACAGCTCGTCGGCGGTTCCACCGGCCGCGGCGATCTTCTCCTTCGCGGAACCGGAGAAGGCGTGCACCTTCACCTGGACCGCGACGGAGATGTCGCCGGAACCGAGGACCTTGACCGGACGGCCCGGACGCACCGCGCCCTTCGCCGCCAGGTCCTCCGCCGTGACCTCGCCCCCCTCGGGGTAGAGGTCGGCGAGCTTGTCCAGGTTCACGACCTGGAACTCGACCCGGTTCGGGTTCTTGAAGCCCTTGAGCTTCGGCACCCGGCGGATCAGCGGCATCTGGCCGCCCTCGAACCCGACGGGGACCGTGCTGCGGGCCTTCGTGCCCTTGGTGCCGCGGCCCGCGGTCTTGCCCTTGGACGCCTCGCCGCGGCCCTTGCGGGTCTTGGCCTTGTTGGCGCCGGGGGCCGGACGCAGGTCGTGGATCTTCAGAGGCGCACCCTGCGAGCCCGAGGCGTTCTTCTCGAGATCAGCCGCCATGGTCAGTCGACCTCCTCGACGGTGACCAGGTGGGCCACCGTCCGGATCATGCCGCGAACCTCGGGGCGGTCCTCGCGGACCACGGTCTGCCCGATCTTCTTCAGGCCGAGGGTGCGCAGCGTGTCACGCTGGTTCTGCTTCTCACTGATCACGGACTTCTTCTGCGTGATCTTCAGCTGCGTCATGAAGATGCGACCTCCGCCCGGGGCTCGCTGCCCGCGGCGCGGGCCCGCAGCATGGCGGCCGGAGCGACGTCCTCGATCGGCAGGCCGCGCTTGGCCGCGATCTCCTCGGGACGCTTCAGCGCCTTCAGGCCCGCGATCGTGGCGTGCACGATGTTGATCGCGTTGTCGCTGCCCAGCGACTTGCTCAGCACGTCGTGGATGCCGGCGGCCTCCAGGACGGCGCGGACCGGGCCGCCCGCGATGACACCGGTACCGGGGCTCGCCGGACGCAGCAGGACCTCGCCCGCGGCGTCGCGCGCCTGCACCAGGTGCGGGATGGTGCCCTGGATCCGCGGCACCTTGAAGAAGTGCTTCTTGGCCTCTTCGACGCCCTTGGCGATCGCGGCCGGCACCTCCTTGGCCTTGCCGTAACCGACGCCGACGGTGCCGTTGCCGTCACCGACGATCACCAGGGCGGTGAAGCTGAAGCGACGCCCGCCCTTGACGACCTTGGCGACCCGGTTGATCGCCACGACCTTCTCGATGTACGACTGGCCCTTGTCGGCGCCACCGCGGCGGTCGTCGCGGCGGCCGTCGCGACGGTCGCCACCCTGACCGCCACCACGCCTCTGCGCTGCCATCAGTGGTTCCTCTTCTCGTTCGTCGTGCTCACAAGGGCCGTCACAGCTGCAGGCCCCCCTCGCGCGCACCGTCCGCGACAGCGGCGATGCGGCCGTGGTACTTGTTGCCGCCCCGGTCGAACACGACGGCGGAGACGCCGGCCTCCTTCGCACGGGCGGCGACGAGCTCGCCGACCTTGCGGGACTTGGCCGTCTTGTCGCCGGAGTCGGCGCGCAGGTCCGCTTCCATCGTCGACGCGCTGGCCAGCGTGTGGCCCTGCGCGTCGTCGATGACCTGGACGAACACGTGCTGGTTGGAGCGGGTCACGACCAGGCGCGGCCGCGCGGCGCTGCCCACGACCTTCTTGCGGACCCGCAGGTGCCGGCGCCTGCGGGACTTGGCCCGCGCCGACGTGGCCTTCCCGGCCAGGGTCTTGGTGCCTGCCATGACTACTTACCAGCCTTTCCGACCTTGCGGCGGATCTGCTCGCCCTCGTAACGCACGCCCTTGCCCTTGTACGGGTCGGGCTTGCGCAGCTTGCGGATGCGGGCGGCGATCTCGCCGACGAGCTGCTTGTCGATGCCCTCGACGACGAGCTGGGTCGGCTTCTCCACCGTGAAGGTGATGCCCTCCGGGGGCTCGACCGTGATCGGGTGGCTGTAGCCGAGCGAGAACTCGAGGTTCTTGCCCTTGGCCACCACGCGGTAGCCGACACCCTGGATGACGAGGGTCTTCTTGTAGCCGTCCGTGACGCCGACCACCATGTTGTTGATCAGCGTACGGGTGAGGCCGTGCAGGCCCCGGACCTTCTGGATGTCGTTCGGCCGGGTGACCGAGATGACCCCGTCCTCGAGGTTGACCTCGATCGGCTCGGCGACGGTCTGCGAGAGCGTGCCCTTCGGCCCCTTGACGGTGACCTGCTGGCCGTCGATGCTGACATCGACGCCACCGGGCACGGTGATGGGGGAACGTCCGATTCGTGACATTGTTAGATTCCTCCCCTCACCAAACGTAGGCGAGGACTTCCCCGCCCACGCCGCGCTTGCCGGCCTGCCGGTCCGTCATCAGGCCGGACGACGTCGAGATGATCGCGACGCCGAGTCCGCCCAGGACCTTCGGCAGGTTGTCCTTCTTCGCGTACACGCGCAGACCCGGCTTCGACACGCGCTTGATACCGGCGATCGAACGCTCACGGGTCGGGCCGAACTTCAGCTCGATGAGGAGCTTCTTGCCGACCTCGGCGTCCTCCACGCTCCAGCCCGAGATGTAGCCCTCCTGCTGGAGGATCTCGGCGATGTGCGCCTTGATCTTCGAGTACGGCATCGCCACCTGGTCGTGGTACGCCGAATTCGCGTTACGCAGACGCGTCAACATGTCTGCGATCGGGTCGGTCATCGTCATGGCCTGCTGGCCCTCCTCGCCACGGTTTCCTCGGCCCGGCGCGGGCCGTGGACCTTTGGCGCGGTCGTGGGCACCCCACTGGGTGCCCGGTGGTTATTACACGCCGGTTGCGCTCCCCCTCACGAGGAGGGGGAGGCGGTCACCAGCTGGACTTGGTGATGCCGGGCAGCTCGCCGCGGTGGGCCATCTCCCGGAAGCAGATCCGGCACAGGCCGAACTTCCGGTAGACCGAGCGCGGACGCCCGCAGCGCGAGCATCGAGTGTACGCGCGAACCTCGAACTTCGGCTTGCGCGACGCCTTGGCGAAGTCGACTGACTCTCGTCCTCGCCATCTGCTCAGCTCTCCTTGAAGGGGAAGCCCAGGAGCTTGAGCAGCGCCCGGCCCTCGTCATCGGTCTTCGCGGTCGTCACGACCGTGATGTCCATGCCCCGCGACCGGTCGATCTTGTCGGGGTCGACCTCGTGGAACATGACCTGCTCGGTCAGCCCGAAGGTGTAGTTGCCGTTGCCGTCGAACTGCTTCGGCGACAGGCCGCGGAAGTCGCGGATCCGGGGCAGCGCGGTGGCCAGCAGCCGGTCCAGGAACTCCCACATGCGGTCGCCGCGCAGCGTGACGTGCGCGCCGATCGGCATGCCCTCGCGCAGCTTGAACTGCGCGATGGACTTGCGGGCCCGGTTCACGGCGGGCTTCTGGCCGGTGATCGCCGACAGGTCGCGGATCGCGCCCTCGATCAGCTTGGCGTCCTTCGCCGCGTCCCCCACGCCCATGTTGACCACGATCTTGGTCAGGCCCGGGATCTGCATGACGTTCTCGTAGCCGAACTGCTCGCGCATCTGCCCCGCGATTTCCTCGCGGTAGCGCAGCTTGAGCCGCGGCTGCGGCACGGGACGCTCGGTCACGGTCTCAGTCATCGGACGCGGACTCCTTACCGCCCTTGCCGGCCGACTTGGCGCGGTTCTTGTGCGGGCGGGTGACCCGGACCTTGTTGCCGTCCTCGTCGAAGGTGTAGCCGATCCGCACCGGCTCGCCCTTCTCGACGAGCGCGACGTTGCTGATGTGGATCGACGCCTCGACCTGGACCCGGCCGCTTTCCTTGCCGGCCCGCTGCGCGTCGGCCTTGATGTTCTTGGTGATGATGTTGACGCCCTCGACGACAACACGTTCGCGGTTCGGGTCGGCGCGCAGCACCGTGCCGGTGGCGCCCTTGTCCTTGCCCGCGATGACGACGACCTCGTCACCCTTCTTGATCTTCATCACAGCACCTCCGGCGCGAGCGAGATGATGCGCATGAACTTCTTCTCGCGCAGTTCGCGGCCCACCGGGCCGAAGATACGGGTGCCCCGGGGGTCGCCGCCGTCCTTGATGAGGACGGCCGCGTTCTCGTCGAAGCGGATGTAGGAGCCGTCCGGGCGCCGGCGCTCCTTGCGGGTGCGCACGATGACCGCCTTGACGACATCCCCCTTCTTCACGCCGGCGCCGGGAAGGGCGTCCTTCACCGTCGCGACGATGATGTCGCCGACTCCCGCGTAGCGCCGACCCGAGCCGCCGAGAACCCGGATGCAAAGGATCTCCTTCGCACCCGTGTTGTCGGCGACCTTGAGTCGCGACTCCTGCTGGATCACGTTGACTCCTGTTCGTCACACCGGTTCTGCTCGCCGATCAGGGGAGCAGCCTGGTGGAACCGGGTAATTACTTGGCCTTCTCGAGGATCTCCACCACGCGCCAGCGCTTGGTGGCCGACAGGGGGCGGGTCTCCATGAGACGGACGCGGTCGCCGACGCCGCACTCGTTGGCCTCGTCGTGCGCCTTGTAGTTCTTCGTCCGCCGGATCACCTTGTGGTACTTCGGGTGCTTCACGCGGTCCTCGACGGACACGACCACGGTCTTGTCCGACTTGTCGCTGACCACGAGGCCCTCGAACACCTTGCGGCTGTTCCGCTGCGTCGTCTGCTCGGTCATTCGTCGCCCTCCACGGCGTCCTCGGAGATCTCGACGATGCCGAGCTCTCGCTCACGCATCACGGTGTAGATGCGGGCGATCTCGCGCTTCACGGTGCGCAGCCGCCCGTGGCTCTCCAGCTGGCCGGTCGCCGACTGGAAGCGGAGGTTGAACAGTTCCTCCTTCGCCTCCTTCAGCTTCGTGACCAGGACGTCGTCCGGCTCGGTCCGCAGATCAACGGCGGTAAGACCCTTGGCCATCAGGACTCACCCACCTCTCGCTTCACGATCTTGCACTTCATGGGGAGCTTGTGGATCGCGCGCATCAGCGCCGCCCGGGCGATCTCCTCGTTGGGGTAGGAGAGCTCGAACATCACGCGTCCCGGCTTGACGTTGGCCACCCACCACTCGACCGAGCCCTTACCGGAACCCATGCGGGTCTCGGCGGGCTTCTTGGTCAGCGGGCGGTCCGGGAAGATGTTGATCCACACCTTGCCGCCACGCTTGATGTGACGGGTCATGGCGATACGCGCGGCCTCGATCTGCCGGTTCGTGACGTACGCGCCCTCGACCGCCTGGATGCCGTACTCGCCGAACGTCACCCGCGTGCCGCCCTTGGCCATGCCCCTGCGCTTCGGGTGGTGCTGCTTACGGTGCTTGACCTTGCGAGGGATCAGCATGGGTTACTCAGCTCCCCTCACCCTGCGGAGCAGCCTCGGTCGCCTGCGCGGGCTGCTCGGAACTCTGCTGCTGCTTCTGCGCGCCACCGCGCTCGCCGCCGCGCTCGCCACCGCGGCCACCACGGCCGCCGCGGCCACCGCCACGACGCTCACGACGCTCCCGGCCACCGCCGGCGGCGCGCTGCTGGGCGGCCTGCTGCTCGCGCTCGGCGCGGGTCTGCGCGGCCTCGCCCTTGTAGATCCACACCTTCACGCCGATGCGGCCGAACGTCGTCCGGGCCTCGTAGAAGCCGTAGTCGATGTCGGCGCGGAGCGTGTGCAGCGGCACCTGGCCCTCGCGGTAGAACTCCGACCGCGACATCTCGGCGCCGCCGAGACGGCCGCCGCACTGCACCTTGATGCCCTTGGCGCCCGACTTCATCGCGGACTGGATCGCCTTGCGCATGGCGCGGCGGAACGCGACCCGGCTGGACAGCTGCTCGGCCACGCCCTGCGCGACGAGCTGCGCGTCGATCTCGGGGTTCTTCACCTCGAGGATGTTCAGCCGGACCTGCTTGCCGGTCAGCTTCTCCAGGTTGCCCCGGAGCCGCTCGGCCTCCGCGCCGCGGCGGCCGATGACGATGCCCGGCCGCGCCGTGTGGATGTTGACCTCGACACGGTCACGGGTCCGCTCGATCTCCACCTTGGAGATGCCCGCCCGGTCCATGCCCTTCTGCAGCATGCGCCGGATCTGGACGTCTTCCTTGACGTAGTCCTTGTAGAGCTTGTCGGCGAACCACACGCTCTTGTGGTCGGTGGTGACGCCGAGCCGGAACCCGTGCGGGTTGATCTTCTGACCCACTACCGGGCCCTCCTCGTCTTCTTACCGCCGCCGGTCGCCGAAGCCTCGTCCCGCGACTCCACGACCACGGTGATGTGGCTCGTGCGCTTGTTGATGCGGTAAGCCCGGCCCTGGGCGCGGGGACGGAAACGCTTCAGCGTCGGCCCCTCGTCCACCCACGCACGGCTGACGACCAGCGTGTCCGAGTCGAGCTTGAAGTTGTGCTCGGCGTTGGCGATGGCACTCGCCAGCACCTTGCCCACAGGCTCACCAGCAGCCTGGGGGGCGAACCGCAGCACCGCCTGAGCCTCCGCGGCCGGCAGGCCGCGGATGAGGTCCACCACGCGGCGGGCCTTCCTGGGCGTGACGCGGATGTACCGCGCCTGGGCCCTGGCTTCCATCGCTGTCCCTCTCTCCTACGATCTACTGCTCGACCGCTCAGCGGCGGCTACGGCGGTCTTCCTTGACGTGGCTGCGGAACGTGCGCGTCGGCGCGAACTCGCCGAGCTTGTGCCCCACCATCGCGTCGGTGATGAACACCGGGACGTGCTTGCGGCCGTCGTGCACGGCGATCGTGTGCCCGATCATGTCCGGGACGATCATGGAGCGCCGCGACCACGTCTTGATGACGTTCTTGGTGCCCTTCTCGTTCTGGGCGTCCACCTTCTTGATCAGGTGGTCGTCCACGAAGGGGCCCTTCTTGAGGCTACGTGGCATGACGAGCGACTCCTACCGCTTCTTCTTGCTGCGACGACGGACGATCAGCCGGTCGCTCGACTTGTTCGCCTGGCGAGTGCGGCCTTCCTTCTTGCCCTTCGGGTTCACCGGGTGCCGGCCACCGGAGGTCTTGCCCTCACCACCACCGTGCGGGTGGTCGATCGGGTTCATGGCCACACCGCGGACGGTCGGGCGCTTGCCCTTCCACCGCATACGTCCGGCCTTGCCCCAGTTGATGTTCGACTGCTCGGCGTTGCCGACCTGGCCGACCGTCGCGCGGCACCGCACGTCCACCATCCGCATTTCGCCGGAGGGCATACGCAGCGTGGCGTACTTGCCCTCCTTGGCCAGCAGCTGGACGCCCGCGCCCGCGCTGCGGGCCAGCTTGGCGCCGCCGCCGGGCCGCAGCTCGATGGCGTGGATGACGGTACCCGTCGGGATGTTGCGCAGCGGGAGGCAGTTGCCCGGCTTGATGTCGGAGCCCGGCCCGTTCTCCACCCGGTCGCCCTGCTTCAGGTCGCGGGGGGCGAGGATGTAGCGCTTCTCGCCGTCCGCGTAGTGCAGCAGCGCGATGCGCGCGGTGCGGTTCGGGTCGTACTCGATGTGCGCGACCTTGGCCGGGACGCCGTCCTTGTCGTGCCGGCGGAAGTCGATCACCCGGTAGGCGCGCTTGTGCCCGCCGCCCTGGTGCCGGGTGGTGATCCGGCCGTGGTTGTTCCGGCCGCCCTTCTTCGGGAGCGGCTTGAGCAGCGACTTCTCGGGCTCGCGGCGCGTGACTTCGACGAAGTCGGCCACGCTGGAGCCGCGACGACCCGGAGTGGTCGGCTTGTAGTTACGGATGCCCATCTTTTTCGTTCATCCCTTGTCTGTCTTCGGGACGACTACGGCTTGTTAGGCCGTGCCGCCGAAGATGTCGATCCGCTCGCCCTCGGCCAGGCTGACGATGGCGCGCTTGGTGTCCTTGCGCTTGCCGTAGCCGTACCGGGTGCGCTTGCGCTTGCCCGACCGGTTGAGGGTGTTCACGTTCGTCACCTTGACGTTGAACACCTCCTCGACGGCCTGCCTGATCTGCGTCTTGTTGGCGTCCGGGCGGACGATGAACGTGTACTTGTTCTCGTCCAGCAGCCCGTAGCTCTTCTCCGAGACGACCGGCGCGATGATGACGTCGCGGGGGTCAGCGATCCGTGCCACAGTCCCCCTCCTTACTTCTTCGCCGCGCGCGAGATGAACTCGTCGTACGCCTTCTGCGTGAAGACGACGTCATCGTTCACCAGCACGTCGTAGGTGTTGAGCTGGTCGGAGACGAGCACGTGCACGCTCGGCTCGTTGCGCAGGCTCTTCCAGGTCAGCTCGTCGTCGCGGTCGAGGACCACGAGGACGCGCTTGGCCTCGGTGACCGAGCGCAGCGCCGTCAGCGCCGTCTTCGTCTTCGGGGCGTCGCCCTCGATGATGTGGTCGACCACGTGCACCCGGCCGTGCCGGGCGCGGTCGGACAGGGCGCCGCGGAGCGCGGCGGCCTTCATCTTCTTGGGCGTCCGCTGCGAGTAGTCGCGCGGCTGCGGACCGTGGACGATGCCGCCGCCGGCGAACTGCGGGGCGCGGGTCGAGCCCTGCCGGGCGCGGCCGGTGCCCTTCTGCCGGTACGGCTTCTTGCCGCCGCCGGACACGTCGCCGCGGGTCTTCGTCGCGTGGGTGCCCTGCCGGGCCGCCGCCTCCTGCGCCACCACGACCTGGTGGATCAGCGGCACGCTCGTCTTGGCGTCGAAAACCTCGGCGGGCAGGTCGATGTCGAGCTTGGAGGTCACTTGCCCGTCCCCTTCACTGCGTCGCGGACCAGCACCACGCCGCCGTTGGGACCGGGGACCGCGCCCTTGATGAGCAGCAGGCCCTTCTCCTCGTCGATGGCGTGCACGGTCAGGTTCTGCACGGTGGTACGGGCGTTGCCGTGCCGTCCCGCCATGCGGAGGCCCTTGAACACGCGACCGGGGGTCGCGCAGCCACCGATCGAGCCCGGCGAGCGGTGCTTGCGCTGGGTGCCGTGCGAGGCGCCGAGGCCGCGGAAGCCGTGGCGCTTCATGACACCGGCGGTGCCCTTGCCCTTGCTCGTACCGGTCACGTCGATCTTCTGGCCGGCCTCGAAGACGGCGGCGGTGATCTCCTGGCCGAGTTCCAGCTCGGTGTCGCCCCGGAGCTCGACGAGGTAGCGGCGCGGCGTGACGCCCGCCTTCTCGAAGTGCCCCGCCCGCGGCTTGTTGACCTTGCGCGGGTCGATCTGCCCGTACCCGATCTGGACGCCCGTGTAGCCGTCCTTCTCCTGGGTCTTGAGCTGGGTGACGACACAGGGCCCGGCCTGGACGACGGTCACCGGAACGATCCGGCCCTCATCGTCGAAGACCTGGGTCATGCCGAGCTTCTCGCCCAGGACGCCCTTCCTCTGCGTACTCATTCTGGTGCGTCCCTCAGAGCTTGATCTCGATGTCAACGCCGGCCGGAAGGTCGAGACGCATCAGCGAATCGACCGTCTTGGGCGTCGGGTCGAGGATGTCGATCAGCCGCTTGTGCGTGCGCATCTCGAAGTGCTCGCGGCTGTCCTTGTACTTGTGCGGCGAGCGGATGACGCAGTACACGTTCTTCTCGGTCGGCAGCGGCACCGGGCCCGCGACCCTGGCGCCCGTCCGCGTCACCGTCTCAACGATCTTCTTCGCGGAGGTGTCGATGACCTCGTGGTCGTAGGCCTTGAGCCGGATGCGGATCTTCTGTCCCGCCATGGTGGCCTCGGTGTCCTTTGCTGTAGTGCCGCTGTTACTTCAGGATTCGTGAGGCGGCGGCCCGGCCGGCAGGCGTGCGCGGCCGGGCCGCCGCATCGACGAGAGGTGTTACTTGATGACCTTCGTGACGCGGCCGGAACCGACGGTCCGTCCACCCTCGCGGATGGCGAACTTGAGGCCCTCTTCCATGGCGATGGGCTGGATGAGCTCGACGCGCATCTCGGTGTTGTCGCTCGGCATGACCATCTCGGTGCCCTCGGGGAGGTTCACCACACCGGTCACGTCCGTGGTCCGGAAGTAGAACTGCGGACGGTAGTTGTTGAAGAACGGCGTGTGGCGGCCGCCCTCGTCCTTGGACAGGATGTAGACCTGCGCCTCGAACTCGCTGTGCGGGGTGGTCGTGCCCGGCTTGATGACGCACTGGCCGCGCTCGACGTCCTCGCGCTTGGTGCCGCGCAGGAGGAGGCCGACGTTGTCGCCCGCCTGGCCCTGGTCGAGCAGCTTGCGGAACATCTCGACACCGGTGACCGTCGTCTTGGACGCGGTGTCCTTGATGCCGATGATCTCGACTTCCTCGTTGACGTTGATCACGCCGCGCTCGATCCGGCCGGTGACGACCGTGCCGCGGCCGGTGATCGAGAAGACGTCCTCGACCGGCATCAGGAACGGCTTGTCGATGTCGCGCACCGGCTCCGGCACGTTCTCGTCGACGGCGGTCATCAGCTCGACGATCGACTGCGACCACTTCTCGTCGCCCTGCAGCGCCTGGAAGGCGGAGACGCGGATGACCGGCAGGTCGTCGCCCGGGAACTCGTACTCGGAGAGCAGCTCGCGGACCTCGAGCTCGACGAGCTCCAGGATCTCCTCGTCGTCGACCATGTCGCACTTGTTCAGCGCGACGACGATGTAGGGCACGCCGACCTGGCGGGCCAGGAGCACGTGCTCCTTGGTCTGCGGCATCGGGCCGTCGGTCGCGGCGACCACCAGGATGGCGCCGTCCATCTGCGCCGCACCGGTGATCATGTTCTTCACGTAGTCGGCGTGACCGGGGCAGTCCACGTGGGCGTAGTGACGGGACTCGGTCTGGTACTCGACGTGCGCGATGGAGATGGTGATGCCGCGCTCGCGCTCCTCCGGCGCCTTGTCGATGTCCTCGAACGGCGTGAAGGGGTTGAGGTCGGGGTACTGCTCGTGCAGCACCTTGGTGATCGCCGCGGTAAGGGTGGTCTTACCGTGGTCGATGTGCCCAATGGTGCCGATGTTCACGTGCGGCTTGTTCCGCTCGAACTTGGCCTTCGCCACTGGTTGCTCCTTGTTGCGATCCTCGGCCGCCTAGACGACCGCTTCGTGTGTGTCCTGGTGATCTGTGGGCAGGCCGGGTGCTACTCGCCCCGCGCCTTGGCGATGATCTCCTGCGCGACGTTCCCGGGAACCCTCGGCGTAGGAGTCGAACTGCATCGTGAAAACAGCCCGGCCCTGGGTCTTGCTGCGCAGATCACCCACGTAGCCGAACATCTCCGACAGCGGGACCAGCGCCTTGACGACGCGCATCCCGTGCCGCTCGTCCATGGACTGGACCTGGCCGCGGCGGCTGTTGAGGTCGCCGATCACGTCGCCCATGTTCTCCTCGGGCGTGGTGACCTCGACCGCCATCATCGGCTCAAGCAGCGTGGGGGACGCCTTGCGGGCGGCCTCCTTGAACGCCATGGAACCGGCGACCTTGAACGCCATCTCCGAAGAGTCGACGTCGTGGTAGGCGCCGTCCTGCAGGGTGACCTTGACCCCCACCATCGGGTAGCCGGCCAGGACACCGAACTCGGCGGCCTCCTGGCAGCCCGCGTCCACCGACGGGATGTACTCCCGCGGGATGCGGCCACCGGTGACCTTGTTCTCGAACTCGTAACCGTCGGACCCGCCGCCCAGCGGCTCCAGGTCGATGATCACGCGGCCGAACTGGCCGGAGCCGCCCGTCTGCTTCTTGTGGGTGTACTCGACCTTCTGCACGGCCTTGGTGATCGTCTCGCGGTAGGCGACCTGCGGCTTGCCGACGTTGGCCTCGACCTTGAACTCGCGCTTCATCCGGTCGACGAGGATCTCCAGGTGGAGCTCGCCCATGCCGGAGATGACGGTCTGGCCGGTGTCCTCCTCGGTGCGGACCTGGAAGGACGGGTCCTCCTCGGCCAGCCGCTGGATCGCGGTGCCCAGCTTCTGCTGGTCGGCCTTGGTCTTCGGCTCGATCGCGACGTGGATCACCGGTGCCGGGAAGTTCATCGACTCCAGCACGATCGGGTTCTTGTCGTCGCAGAGCGTCTCGCCGGTGGTGGTCTGCTTGAGGCCCATCACCGCCACGATGTCGCCGGCGCCCGCGCGCTCGATCTCGGTGCGCTTGTTGGCGTGCATCCGGTAGATCTTCCCGATGCGCTCCTTGCGCTCCTTGACGGAGTTCATCACGTTCGTGCCGGTCTCCAGGACCCCGGAGTACACGCGCACGAAGGTGAGCTTCCCGAGGTGCGGGTCACTCGCGATCTTGAACGCCAGAGCGGAGAAGGGCTCGTCCTCGCTCGGCTTCCGCTTGAGCACCTTCTCCTCGTCGCGGACGGCGTGGCCCTCGATGTCCTCGACGTCCAGCGGCGACGGCAGGTAGCGGACGATCGCGTCCAGCAGCGGCTGGATGCCCTTGTTCTTGAACGCGGTGCCGGTCATGACGGGCGTGAGGTTCGCCGCGATCGTGGCCCGGCGGATGCCCGCGTGCAGCTGCTCCGTGGTGGGCTCGGTGCCCTCCAGGTACAGCTCCATGATCTCGTCGTCGTTCTCGGCGAGCGTCTCGACGAGCTTGTCGCGCCACTCGCGGGCCGCCTCGGCGTGGCTCTCGGGGATGTCGACCGTGTCGTACATCTCGCCGAGCTTGGCCTCCTCGTTCCAGAGGAGGGCCTTCATGGCCACCAGGTCGATGACGCCCCGGAAGTCGGCCTCGGCGCCGATCGGCAGCTGCAGCGCCAGCGGCGTCGCGTTCAAGCGGTTCTCGATCATGTCGACGCAGCGGTGGAACTCCGCGCCGACCCGGTCGAGCTTGTTGACGAAGCACATGCGGGGCACGCCGTACCGGTCGGCCTGCCGCCACACGGTCTCGGACTGCGGCTCCACGCCGGCGACACCGTCGAACACCGCGACCGCGCCGTCGAGCACCCGCAGGTTGCGCTCCACCTCAACGGTGAAGTCGACGTGCCCGGGGGTGTCGATGATGTTGATCGTGTGGTCGGTTTCGTCGACCGGCCAGTGGCAGGTGGTGGCGGCGGAGGTGATGGTGATCCCCCGCTCCTGTTCCTGCTCCATCCAGTCCATGGTCGCGGCGCCGTCGTGGACCTCGCCGATCTTGTAGCTCATCCCCGTGTAGAACAGGATGCGCTCGGTCGTCGTGGTCTTGCCAGCGTCGATATGGGCCATGATCCCGATGTTGCGGACCCTGGCCAGGTCTACACCGGTTTTGGTAGCCACTTTCGTCCTCGCGTCGTCTCGTCGTTGCAGATCCGCCGGGTTACCAGCGGTAGTGAGCGAAGGCCTTGTTGGACTCCGCCATCTTGTGCGTGTCCTCGCGCTTCTTGACCGACGCGCCGAGGCCGTTGCTAGCGTCCAGGAGTTCGTTCATCAGACGCTCGGTCATCGTCTTCTCGCGACGCTGCCGGGCGTACACCACGAGCCACCGCAGCGCGAGCGTGGTGCTGCGGGCGGGCCGCACCTCGACCGGCACCTGGTAGGTCGCGCCACCGACACGGCGGCTGCGGACCTCAAGGGTCGGCTTCACGTTGTCGAGCGCGCGCTTCAGCGTGACGACCGGGTCGTTGCCGGTCTTCTCGCGGGCGCCCTCAAGGGCGTCGTAGACGATGCTCTGCGCGATGGAACGCTTGCCGTCCAGGAGAATCTTGTTGATGAGCGCGGTGACCAGCGGCGAGTTGTACACCGGGTCAGCGATCAACTGGCGCTTGCCAGCGGGGCCCTTGCGCGGCATCAGCTCTTCTCCTTCTTCGCGCCGTACTTGCTGCGCGCCTGCTTGCGATTGCGGACGCCCTGCGTGTCGAGGGAACCGCGGATGATCTTGTACCGAACACCCGGGAGGTCCTTCACACGACCGCCGCGCACGAGCACCATCGAGTGCTCCTGCAGGTTGTGACCGACACCGGGGATGTAGGCCGTGACCTCAATCCCGCTGGTCAGCCGGACACGGGCGACCTTGCGAAGCGCGGAGTTCGGCTTCTTGGGCGTCGTCGTGTAGACGCGCGTGCAGACACCCCGGCGCTGGGGGCTCTCCTTCAGCGCGGGCGTCTTGTTCTTGGTCACCTTGTCCTGGCGGCCCTTGCGGACCAGCTGCTGGATCGTGGGCACCGCGTCTCCGTCTTCCTCGTACCGAGCCGGTAAGTCTTGTGTGCAATCACCACCTCAGGAGAGGCTGTGACCTGCCGGTTTCCCGACGCTCTCCGACCCACGCGGTCGGGCGTGTCGTCACCACGCGGTAGAAACCCCGCGGAAACCAACACAGACCGCCCGACCCGAAAAGGGCCAGATCAAGCCGGGGAGTGGATGCGGCGGCGGCCCAGCCCTGACGGGCGGCACCTACGCGCACGCATAGCGACCCGCATACTGCGGGCACAAGCGAAAAGGTTACCGACCGCGACGCCAAAGTGCAAAGCGAGCAGCGCACTACCGCGCGGACGGCCTCCGGCGCAAGCCGACGGGCCCCACAGCAGCCGATTTCGCCTTAAAACGGCCGAATGCCGACGGGAAGTTCCCGCCCGTGGAGGCGGGAGACCCGTCGGCATTGTGACCCACGCACCCCGCGATGGGGAAGATGTGGCCGAAACTTGACCGGCGTGCTAGCCGGACGTGGCCAGCACGCCCACGACGATCGCGATCAGGATGACGATGCCGATGGCCGCCGTGATGAGGACGACCTTCAGGTTGTTGGACTTGGGGACGTCGGCGCCGTGCCCCGGCTGCCCGCCGTACTGGCCGGGCTGACCGGGCTGGCCGTACTGCCCCGGCTGGCCGGGGGCTCCGGGCTGCTGGCCGAAGGGCTGTTGCTGCTGCCCGAACTGGAGCGCGCCGTGCTGCTCGTCGGGCTTGCCGACCGGCTGCCCGCCGGAGGCGTCCGGCTGCCCGAACGGCGAGTACTGCCCGGGCGCCTGGCCGGGCGCCTGGCCGGGCGCCTGCTGGCCGAACTGCTGCTGGTCGGGCTGGCCGAACTGCTGCTGCTGTCCGTACGGCGACTGCTGCCCGTAGTCCTGCTGCTGCTGGCCGAACGGCTGCGCACCCGCCTGCGGCTGCTGCGGCGCCTGCGGCTGCTGCCCCGCGGCCTGCCACTGCTGCTGGCCGAGGTCCATCACGGTGTGGTCGGCGAGGCCGCCGCCGTCCAAGACCGTGTGGTCGGCAAGGCCGCCCGACTCGGCGGGACGGCCCTGCGCGGACGGATCGAACGCCTCCGTCGCACGGGGCTCCTCCACGCCGCCGAACCCCTGCGGCTGCTGCGGCCCCGTACCGTCCCCGGGGGGCGGGACCATCAGCGTCCGGTCGGTCTCGACCTGCTGGGGCTGCTGGGGCTGCGACTGCGGCGCCTCGGGCGACCAGGGCTCCGGCGTGGTCGGCGGGGCGGGCGCCTGCCACGGCTCGGGCGGGGGCTCCTGCCTGCGCTCGGGACCGGTCGCGACCGGGATGTCGGTGCCGGGCGACCAGTGCAGCGTGGCCTGGTCGTCCACCACCGGGCGGGGCTTCTCCTGCTCGCCCGTGCCGGGATTGGGGACGATCAGCGTCCGGTCGGCGGGCGGCTCCTGCGGCTGCTCCGGCGGCGCGCCGTGCGCGGGCTGCTGCGGGTATCCCGGCTGCCCGCCGAACGGCTGCTGCTCCGGCTGCGCGAACGGCGACTGCTCCGGCGGCGGGAACCCGCCGGGCTGCTGCTGCCCGAACGGCTGCTGCGGCGGCGGAGGCGGCGGCTGCTCGCCGAACTGCTGGACGGGCTGCTCCACCATGGTCGGCGGAGGCGGGGGCGCCGAACGGTCGCCCTGCGGCGGCTGCCCGTACGGCTGCTGCGGCGCGGCGGGCGGCGGCCTGCTGCGGCCC
>NZ_MKJY01000001.1 GCF_001942465.1 Actinomadura sp. CNU-125 | reverse complement strand
GGGCGGCGCGGGCGCAGCGGGTGCGCCCCGGGTCGGCGGCCTGCTCGGCGCGGCCTCCCGTCGATGATGCCGGAGACCGCCTTGCGGGTCAGGTCGCGGAGTTCGGTGACCGCCTGGTCGTCGGCGTCCAGGCCCGCCCACGGGGAGGTGTCGATGGGCGGTCCGAAGCGGAAGTAGAGGCGTTCCGGCGCGGGACGGGCGTGGGGCCGATCCCGCGGGAGACCGGCATCAGGACGACGTCGCGGTCGCCGCGCTCGCCGAGCACGGCGCGGCCCAGCGCGCGGGCCGGGGCGAGGAGCGCGCTGCCGGAGTCGAGGACGGGCGTGAACATCTCCTCGACGCCGACCGAGCCGAACGGGACGATCGGGCAGCCGGTCTCGGCGGCCAGCCGGGCGAAGCCGAGACGGCCGTCCCACTGCAGCCGGTACCGGTCCTCGCGGGCGCGGGTCGCCTCGCGGGCGCCGCCGGGGAAGACGACGACCTGCCGCCCGTCCCGCAGCAGCGCACGCGCGTTGTCCGGGGTGCCGTCCACCGCCCCGCCGACGTCCATGACCGTGCGCCAGCCGGGGACGAGCCAGTGCGCGTGGTCGGCGAGCGAGCGCGGCCAGACGCCGCGGCGCCGATGGATCTCGAAGAAGATCAGCGGCGCGTCCAGCAGGCCGTAGACGGTGTGGTTGCCGACCAGCAGGGCGGGCCCGCCGGACGGCACGTGGTGCAGTCCGTGGAAGACGGGCGACGTCCACGCGCGCCAGGGTTCGAGGGCCAGTCGCGCGGCGCGGACGAGGCGGTCCGGCGGCGGTGTCCAGTCGGCTGGGGAGGCCATGGCGCGCCATCGTAAGGGAGCCGGAACGGCCGCCGCCGACCGGGGTCAGTGGCCGCTTACAGCGGGTTCGGGGGCGCCGTAAGGAACGAGTAGTGGGAGTCGACGGCGGGCTGGCCGGTGTAGTTCGGTCCGGCCCGGTCGTCGGCGCCCAGGTACCGGTACGGGAACGTCACCGCGCGGCGGCCGCGGAGCGAGATCCGGCGGCGCCGGGAGTCGTACGAGAACCCCGCCCGGCGGAGCGCGGCCGCCGGCGGGCGCCGGCGGGGGAGCCGTCGGCGAGCCGCACCGAACGCGGGTCGAAGTCGGCGACCAGCAGGCCGGTTCCGGTCAGCCAGGACGCGGCCCGCGCGAGCAGCCCGAGCTTGTCCCCGACGTAGTGCAGGCCGTGCACGCACGTGATCAGGTCGGCCGGGGCGTCCGGCTCCCAGGCGGTCACCGACGCCGCGACGAGCCGGACGTTCGGCGGCGGCACGCCGGGGAGGAAGTGCCCGACGAGGTCCACGCCGGTGATCTCGACGTCCGCGGACACCGCGGCGGCGTCGACGAGGGCGCGTCCCGTCCCGCAGCACAGATCGAGCCAGCGGCCGGTCCCCGCCTCGGCGAGCGGATCGACGCCGAGTTCGCGGCGGTAGGAGGCGAGCGTGCGCCCCCGGTTCATGGCGATGTTCGCCACGACCGCGGACGCCTCCAGTTCGGCGTCGTCCAGGCGGCGCGTCATGCCCGCGATCATGCCAGTGGCCGGCCGGCGATCGGCCGGGGCGGGCGCCGCGGCGCGTAGCATGACGGCGGTGAGCACGCGGGACGTCCTGGAGCACCTCCGGCGGCTGGGCATGCCGGGTTACGAGGCCAAGGCGTACGTGGCGCTCGTCGCGGCGGGCCGGCCGGTCAACGGGTACGAGGTCGCCAAGCGGTCCGGGGTCCCGCGCAGCACCGTGTACGAGACGCTGGGCAAGCTCGTGGCGCGCGGCGCCGCCTACGAGGTGCGCGGCTCGTCCGACGCCACCGAGTACCTGCCGCTGCCGCCGGAGGCGCTGCTGGACCGGATGCGCCGCGAGTTCGACGGTTCGGTCGCGGCGCTGCGGACGGCGCTGCCCGCCGTGGCGACCGCGCCCGAGGCGCCGCCCATCCACGGGCTCAAGGACGCCGAGACGATGCTCGACCGCGCGGAGGACGTCGTCGCCGCGGCCCGCCGCGACCTGTTCGTGTCGAGCTGGCCGCAGGAGATGCGGCGGCTGCGCGGCCCGGTCGAGGAGGCCGCCGCACGCGGCGTGGACGCCTCGGTCGTCGCGTTCGGCGAGGACGCCGCGCCGGGTGCGGGCGCGCGCGTCCACCGGCACCGGTACTCCGCGCCCGAGGCCGTCCTGGAGGACCTCGGGTACCGGCTGATCGTGGTGGTCGGCGACCGGCGCGAGGCCGTCGTCGGAGGCTTCGCCGAGGACGCCGCGTGGGGGATCTACACGGCCGACCCGGCGGTCGCGCTGATGGCCGCCGAGTACGTCCGGCAGGACATCGCGCTGCAGATCCTCGCCGACCGGGTGGGCGCCGCCGAGCTGGACCGGCTGTTCGCCACCGACCCCGACCTGGTGCGCCTGCTCGGCCGCGGATGAGCGGGCCGGGGCGGCGTCCTTCCGCGTTCGCGTCGCCTTCTTACGGGCGCGGCACGGCAGCGAATAATAGCAACTTCCATTGACTCTTTCTGTGCCCGGCGACACAATCTGACTGTCTCAATTAAATGAGGCGAAATTGAAAGTCAGGGCCCGGTGGCGACGATGACCGCGGGGCCGGCGCAGGGAGCCGCGCAATGACCGCAGACGACCATGCCGCAGAGGTCGACGCGCTCGGACGGCGTTTTCCGGGCTGGACCTTCTGGTTCGGTCCCTTCACCCGCCGCTGGTGGGCGCTGCCGCCCCGCGAACTGGACGTCGGCGGCTTCCTGGAGGCCGACACCCCGCAGGCCCTCATCGCGGGGATCGAGACCATTCGGCAGACCCCGTGGAGACGACCCCGGGGCGAGGCCGGCCGGCGGCCCTCGCCCAATGACACCCGGCGGGACGAACGGCGTCCCTCGAACCTCCTTCGGCTCGAGGGCGTCACACCGTCGCCGTTCCGCCGGCGCCGGTGATCGCGTGGCCGGGCAGCACCGCAGGGTGACCGCTGTTCCCCAACCCGCCGCGCCCGCCGGCGCCGCCACGGTCCCGGGCCGGGCGGCGGCCGCGCCGTGCCCCCTCGCCGGGGACCCCGCACACGGCGCGGACGCGGGCGCCGCCCGCCGCTCCCCGGGACCGTGGCGGACCTCTATTGTCGGACGCCCGGAAACGGTGTCGGTGAATGGCGGTGAATGGTCGTCGCCGGTAACGTCGGATCGGGCTTGACCGCACCTCGCGCGATGCGCGTTGTTCCGGTCGCGGGAAAAGCCGCCCGGCGGTTCGCGTGCCGAACGGGGGGCGATTCTTTCGCCGGGCGGCGTCCGTCCGAGGAAAAGGACGGCCCGGTGCGGCGCGCCCGCCCGGTCGCGCGCGGACGCGCCGCCGCTCCGCCGTGAAGGCGCTACGCTGCGCCGACGGGGACGTTCGTGAATCCGGGGGAGCGGACCCGCGAAGCGAGCTGGGAGCGACATGCGGCTGACGGGCACGCGCCTGACGAACACGCGCCTGCTGGACGGGGTGCGGGCCAAGGTGCTGGCGGCCCTCGGGACGACCGCGGTGCTGGCGACGGCGGGGCTCGTCGCGTGCAGCGGCGGGGGTGAGCAGGAGCGGGAACCGGTCGGCGTCGCCAAGGTGGCGAGCACGCTGGGCCCCGGCGAGGGCGTCCTCAACCTCGTGACGCTGCCCGGCTACATCGAGAACGGCGGCAACGACCCGCGCGTCGACTGGGTCACCCCCTTCGAGGAGCGCACCGGCTGCAAGATCGGCTGGAAGGTGGTCACGACGCCGCGCGAGATGGCCGACCTGATGCGCGACGGGGGCCGGCACTACGACGGCGTCGCCGCGCGCCCGAGGTCGCCGGGCGGCTCATCGCCGAGAACCAGGTCGTCCCCGTGAACACCGACCTGGTGGACGGCTACAAGAAGCTGGAGCCGACGCTGCGCGGCCTCCTCGAACGGGACGGCAAGTACTTCGGCGTCCCGTACGTGTGGGGCTCGAACCTGCTGGTCCACGACTCGCGGTCGGTGCAGGCGCCGTCGAGCTGGGCGGCGCTGTTCGACCCCGGCCGGGCCCGCCGGTACTCGGGGAAGCTGGTCATGCGCGACAGCCCGCTGTCGATCGCCGAGGCCGCGCTGTACCTGAAGGGCGCCGAGCCCGACCTCGGCATCGAGGACCCGTACGCGTTGACGCCCGAGCAGCTCGCCGCGGCCGGGCGCGTTCTGAAGGAGCAGCGCCCGCACGTCGCCGAGTACTGGGAACTGCCCGCCGACGCCGTCAGCGCGTTCGCGGCGGGCGGCGCCGTGCTGGGGCAGGCGTGGCCGTACCACGTGGACGTCCTGAACCGCGCGTCGCAGCCGGTGCGCGGTGCCGTCCCGGCGGAGGGCGTGACCGGCTGGATGGACGCCTGGATGATCAGCTCCCGGGTGCAGCATCCGAACTGCATGTACCAGTGGCTGCAGTGGACGGCGTCCGCGGACGTGCAGCAGCAGGTGGCCGAGTGGACGGGCGTCGCCCCCGCCAACCCGCAGGCGTGCTCGGGCGACCGGCTCCGGCCGGGCTTCTGCAGCGCCTACCGCGTCGGCGACCGCGACTACCTGGAGAACGTGATCTTCGCGCACACGCCGCGCGAGGACTGCGGCCGCAAGCCGGGTGCGGACGCCGGGGAGAAGGCGGACGGGGAGAAGGCGGACGAGGCGCGCTGCACGAGCTACGCAGAGTGGACGCGCACCTGGATCGAGTCGACGAAGCTCTAGCGTCGAACCTTCCGGCGTCGTGCCGGGGCGGAACGCGACCGTGAGAAGTCTCTCCGGCGCGCCCGGCCGCCCCCAGCCGGGCGCGCCTCTCGGGTGGTCCCGGGCTTCCCCCCGAAGGCCCGGGTCACCCTTCTCCCTGGAGAGACTCCATGGTGACGGCGGCGTGCAGAGCCGTCACCGGCACCGGGGTCGGCGGCGCGGGCGATCCGGCGCCCGTGCCGCGCGACCCCCGTGGGCCCCGCCGCGGGCGGGGTACCGGCGGGGCGGGTGCGCAGTCGTCGCACGCGAACACCCCGGTGGAATCCGGCAGGCGGCCGACGCGGACGCGCGGCCGGGGCCATCTCTTGCCGCAGCCGATGCAGGCGTCGCCCGAGCGCTGCGCGGTGTTCAGCGGCGCCGGGTCGAACGTCGGATCGTCCGCAGGGCCCATGTCCCATCCCCTCGCGGGAGTCGGCTTCACGTGACTCCTTTATAGGCGGGGGAGTGTGTTGCGGCAGCTAGCGAAGGTGAAAAGGGCGGCAAAGCCTCCCGTGTCGCCTCCGGACGCCGCCGGGCAGAAGATCAGTCCTGTCCATACGGTCGGCGAATGTCTCCTTTGCCGTGCAATACGTACAAAGGAGACATGTCGGTCCGAAAAGCCGAGGGCCGGGTGCACCGCCCGCGTTCCGCACGGGCACGCGGGACGGCGGGCGCGCTGGCGTCGACGGGCCCTCCGCTGCTGCTCGGGACGCCGCGGCCGCGGCCGTCCTGCACGTGTTCGCGGACGCGCGCTGGCCGCGTCGTCGTGCCCGTCATGTCCGCGCTCGGCGCCGCCGGGCTCGGCCTCACCGCCTGGGGCGCCCGCCGCGCGGCCGAACGCGCGCTGCGTCCGGTGGCGGCCGCCGAGGCGGAGATGGCCGACATCTGCGAGGCGACGGACGCGACCCGCCGGGTGAGCGTCCCGCCGACCGACGACGTGCCCGCCCGCCTCGCCGCGCGGGTCAACGGCGTCCTCGACCGGCTGGAGCGCTCCGCCCGGCAGCGGCGCACGTTCCTCACCGACGCCTCGCACGAGCTGCGCACCCCGCTGACCGGCCTGCGCACCCGCATCGAGCTGGCGCTGGCCGCGCCCGGCGACGCCGACCTCCCCGAAACCCTGGAAGGCGCCCTGCACGACGTCGAGCGGCTGCACCGGATCGTCGACGACCTCCTCGCGCTGGCCCGCCTGGACGCCGGCGAGGAGCCCGCCCTCGAACCGATCGACATCGGCGCGCTGGTCGACGCCGAGATCGCCGTCCGCACCCCGCCCGTCCCGCTGAACGCGAAGGTCGAGACCGGGATCATGGTCGAGGGCAACCCGATCCGCCTCGGCCGCCTCCTGGTCAACCTGCTCGCCAACGCCGAACGGCACGCGGCCGGATCCATCGAGGTCGAGGTGCGCACGGACGGGCCGGAGGCGGTCGTCGAGGTCTGCGACGACGGCCCCGGCATCCCGCCCGCCGAGCGCGACCGCATCTTCGACCGCTTCACCCGCCTGGACAGCGCCCGCAGCCGGGTCGACGGCGGCAGCGGCCTCGGCCTGGCGGTCGCGCGCGTCATCGCGCTGTCGCACGGCGGCAGCCTCTACGCCGCCGACACCGGCCGCGACGACGAACACGCCACCGGCGCGCGCTTCGTCCTGCGGCTCCCGCTCCTCCGCCGCTAGCCCGCCGAACGCGCCACCGGCCGACCCCGCCGCCGGGCGATTCGGCCGGGGGCGGGCGGGGCGCGGCGCGATGACCGACAATGGGTTCCGTGATGACTCCCTCTGACGCCACCGACGCCGCCCGCGACGTCGTCGTGCTCGGCTCCACCGGATCGATCGGCACCCAGGCGCTCGACGTGATCCGCCGCAATCCCGGCCGGTTCCGTGTGACGGCCCTGGCCGCCGGGGGCGGCCGGGTCGGGCTGCTGGCCGAGCAGGCGCTGGAGTTCCGGCCCGAGATCGTCGCGGTCGCCAAGGCGTCCGCCGCGCAGGAGCTGCAGCTCGCCTTCTACGCCGAGGCCAAGCGCCGCGGTTACGCCGCGGGGGAGTACCCCATCCCGAAGATCGTCGCGGGCCCGGACGCGGTCGCCGAGGTCGCAGGGTGGCAGTGCGACGTGGTGCTGAACGGCGTCACGGGGGCGCTCGGTCTGGCGTCCACGCTCGCCGCGCTCGACGCCGGACGGACGCTGGCGCTCGCCAACAAGGAGTCGCTCATCATCGGCGGCCCGCTGGTGCGCGAGCGGGCCCGGCCCGGGCAGATCGTCCCCGTCGACTCCGAGCACTCGGCGCTCGCGCAGTGCCTGCGCGGCGGCCGTCCCGAGGAGGTGCGGCGGCTGGTGCTGACCGCGAGCGGCGGCCCGTTCCGCGGCCGCACCCGCGACGAGCTGGCGGACGTCACCCCCGAGCAGGCGCTGAACCACCCGACGTGGGACATGGGCCCGGTCGTCACGATCAACTCGGCGACCCTCGTCAACAAGGGGCTGGAGGTCATCGAGGCGCACCTGCTGTTCGACGTCCCGATGGACCGCATCGAGGTCATGGTGCATCCGCAGTCGGTGATCCACTCGATGGTCGAGTTCACCGACGGCTCCACGCTGGCGCAGGCGAGCCCGCCCGACATGCGGCTGCCGATCGCGCTCGGCATGGACTGGCCCGACCGCGTCCCGGACGCCGCCCCGGGCGTCGACTGGACGCGCGCCCACACCTGGGAGCTGTTCCCGCTGGACGACGAGACGTTTCCGGCGGTGCGGCTCGCGCGCCGCGCCGGCGAGCTGGGCGGCACCGCCCCGGCCGTTTACAACGCCGCCAACGAGGAATGCGTGGAAGCGTTCCGGACGGGACGCCTTCCGTTCCTCGCGATAGTCGACACGATCGCGCGGGTAATGGACGAGCACGACCCGGGCTCCGCCGGGTCGGCGGGACCGACCGTGGACGACGTCCTCGCCGCCGACGCGTGGGCGCGCGCCCGGACCGCGCAAGTGACCGGACTCGCCTGACCCCCGGCCCGTCCGGGGCCGACCCCAAGGGGGCCCGGATGGCCTTTCTCCTCGGCGCCGTCGCCTTCGTCGTCGCGCTGCTCGCGTCGGTGATGCTGCACGAGGCCGGGCACCTGCTGACCGCCAAGCGGTTCGGGATGAAGGCCACCGAGTACTTCGTCGGGTTCGGGCCGACCCTGTGGTCGCGGCGGCGCGGCGAGACCGAGTACGGCGTGAAGGCGATCCCGCTGGGCGGCTTCGTCAAGATCGTCGGGTACACGCCGCTGGAGGAGATCGACCCCGCGGACCGGTCCCGCGCGTTCTACCGGCAGCCCGCCGGACGCCGCGCGATCGTGATCGCCGCGGGCGTCGCCGCCAACTTCGTCTTCGCGTTCCTGCTGCTCATGGTGATGGCGATGACGATCGGGGTGCGCGACCCGGGGACCGTGACCACGACCGTCGACCGGGTGTCGGCGTGCGTTCCCGCCGGGGCGGGCGCCGAGTGCGGCCCGGACCGTCCGCCGTCCCCGGCCGCCCGGGCGGGGCTGCGGCCGGGGGACCGGATCGTCGCGTTCGACGGTACGGGGGTCGCCGGGTGGGAGGAGCTGACCCGCGCCATCGACCGTGCCGAGCCCGGACGGACGGTCGCCGTGACGGTCGAGCGGCGGGGCGCGCCCGAACCGGTGACGCTCCGCGTGCGGCTCGCGGAGCTGGGCGGGGAACCGTTCATCGGGATGTCGGCGCGGGTGACCGGCGCCGGGTACGAGCGGGTCGGGCCGATCAACGCGGTCGTGTTCGCCGGGCGCGGCATCGCGACGACCGTCGAGGGCATCGGACGCGTCGTGGCGGACCTGCCGTCGGCGATCCCGAACCTGTTCTCGGACGAGCGGGCGAGTTCGCCCGGCGGGCAGGTCGGCAGCGTCGTCGGCGCGACCGACGTGTCGGGGCAGATCTTCTCGTCCGAGGGCTCGGTCCGCGACAAGCTCGTATTGTTTCTGTCGCTCGTCGTCTCGCTGAACATTTTCCTCGGCGCGCTGAACGTCGTGCCGCTGCTTCCGCTGGACGGCGGGCATCTCGCGGTCGTCGGCTACGAGCGCGCACGCGCCGGTCTGGCGCGCCTGCGCGGCCGTCCGGACCCGGGCACCGCCGACATCACCAAGCTCCTTCCCCTCACCTACCTCGCCGTTCTCTTACTGGTGGGGTTCGGGGTGCTGCTGATTCTGGCCGACCTGTTCAACCCTCTCGAGCTGCCGGAATGACCCGAGAGGTTTACTGTACGTAGCCGAATGGACACACTGTTACATGCCGGTCGCCGTCACCTCATTCGCCCGAGGCGCCTAGGCTTGTACGGGCCGGGCGGGTCGTGACACGCGGGGAACGCCCGCCTTCTCTGCGGGGGTCCGAGAGCGTCTCCGGGCGAGCAGAGGCGAACAGAGGAGAGGGATGAGCGTTTCACTGGGAATTCCGGCGGTCCGTGACGGACGGGAAGCGGGGGTCGCGGCCGTGCCGCGCCGCAAGTCCCGGCAGATCATGGTCGGGAACGTGCCGGTGGGCGGCGACGCGCCGGTGTCGGTGCAGTCGATGACCACGACGCTGACCGCCGATGTGAACGCCACGCTGCAGCAGATCGCGGAGCTGGCCGCGTCGGGCTGCCAGATCGTCCGGGTGGCCTGCCCGTCGCAGGACGACGCCGAGGCGCTGCCGGCGATCGCCCGCAAGTCGCCGATCCCCGTCATCGCCGACATCCACTTCCAGCCGAAGTACGTGTTCGCCGCGATCGACGCGGGCTGCGCGGCCGTCCGGGTCAATCCGGGCAACATCAAGAAGTTCGACGACAAGGTCGGGGAGATCGCCAAGGCCGCGACCGAGGCCGGCGTGCCGATCCGCATCGGCGTCAACGCGGGCTCGCTCGACAAGCGGCTGCTGGAGAAGTACGGCAAGGCCACGCCCGAGGCGCTGGTCGAGTCGGCACTGTGGGAGTGCTCGCTGTTCGAGGAGCACGGCTTCCGCGACATCAAGATCTCCGTCAAGCACAACGACCCGGTCGTGATGATCGAGGCGTACCGGCAGCTCGCCGCCGCCTGCGAGTACCCGCTGCACCTGGGCGTCACCGAGGCGGGCCCGGCCTTCCAGGGGACGATCAAGTCGTCGGTGGCGTTCGGCGCGCTGCTCAGCCAGGGCATCGGCGACACGATCCGGGTGTCGCTGTCGGCGCCGCCGGTCGAGGAGGTCAAGGTCGGCACGGCGATCCTGGAGTCGCTGGGGCTGCGGCAGCGCGGCCTGGAGATCGTGTCGTGCCCTTCGTGCGGACGCGCGCAGGTGGACGTCTACACGCTGGCCGAGCAGGTCACGGCGGGGCTGAAGGACTTCCCGGTCCCGCTGCGCGTCGCGGTCATGGGCTGCGTCGTGAACGGCCCCGGCGAGGCCCGCGAGGCCGACCTCGGCGTCGCGTCCGGGAACGGCAAGGGGCAGATCTTCGTCAAGGGCGAGGTCGTCAAGACCGTCCCGGAGGCGCAGATCGTCGAGACCCTGATCGAGGAGGCCATGCGGATCGCCGAGGACATGGGCATCGAGATCGGCGAGGACGGCTCCGTCTCCGGCCCCGGCGCCGAGGTCGTCGTGAGCTGACCGGCGCCCGTTCCGCGCGAAGGCCCCCGGAATCCGTTCCGGGGGCTTCTTCATGCCCGGAGATCGGAACGTTCAGGGTGATCACGAAGTTCCGGTGATCTTGTCACGATTCGGTATCCACCTTGTGGTGGGCCTGTCCGCGCCACCGCGAGCGTCGTAACAATCTTCACTCATTTACCCATATGTCTGGCTCGACCGAGTCGGCACGTTAGGGGGATATGTGAAGAGGATCGTCGCGGTGGCCACCCTGGCCGCGCTCGGTCTCACCGGGCTGGGCGCCACAAGCGCGCAGGCCGCGAGCCCGTCCGCCGGACCGGCCGGGGGATTCGACCCCGCCGCGCTGGAATGGCACGCCTGCCCCGCGGACTTCGTGGAGACGGTGCACTCGGCCTACGACTCGCTGTACCCGGTGTCGAAGACCGTGCAGTGCGCCGAGCTGCGGGTCCCGCTCGACTACGCCGAGCCGGACGGCACGAAGATCACGCTGCAGCTAACGAAGACGCCGCACACCGGCGACGGCCCCGCCGAGGGCGACATCGTCGTCAACCCGGGCGGACCGGGCGGCGGCGGTGCGCTGTTCGGCCCGCGGGTGTTCGCGCAGAACTCCCCGGAGATGCAAGAGGCGTACAACGTCATCGGCTTCGACCCGCGCGGCGTCGGCATGAGCAAGCCCGCGCTGAGCTGTGACAAGACCTACACCAACGCGCCGCGCCCCGCGTACGGCGAGGGCGAGATCGGGTCCGTGGCCACCTGGCTGTGGCTTTCGGCCGGGTACGCCCGCGACTGCGAGCGGGCCGACGACATCGGGCTCCTCGACCACGTCAAGACGATCGACTCCGTGAACGACCTGGAGTCGATCCGGAAGGCACTGGGCAACGACCGGCTCGACTACTACGGCGCCTCCTACGGCACGTACCTCGGCTCGTCCTACGCGACCGTGTACCCCGAGCGCGTCGACAAGATGGTGCTGGACGGCAACGTCGGCCCCTCGGACGTCTGGTACGACGCGAACCTGAAGCAGGACATCGCGTTCGACGGGAACATCGAGTACTACTTCGACTGGATCGCCCAGTACGACGACGTCTACCACCTGGGCGACACGCAGAAGAAGGTCCACGACTTCTTCTACGGCCTGCGCGACGAGCTCCGGAAGAAGCCGGTCCGCTACACCGACCCCGAGAGCGGCCGGGAACTCGCCGTCGGACCGGCCGAGCTGACCGACGTCCTGCTCAACGCCGGGTACCGCCGCAGCCAGGCGATCTGGCACGGCTACGCGGCCGGGCTGTCGGCCTACAAGGACGGGGACGCCGCCGCGTTCGCGGGCACGTTCGGCTCGCCCACGAGCGGCGAGGCCGACGACAACGGGTACGCGATGTACCTCGCGACCGAGTGCACCGACGTGCAGTGGCCGCGCAGCTGGTGGAAGTGGTACCGCGACAACTCGCGGATCAACGCGGAGCACCCGTTCATGACGTGGAGCAACGCCTGGTTCAACGCGCCCTGCCTGTTCTGGGGCGCGAAGGCCGGAAAGCCGATCGATGTCGGCAACACTCCCGATCTGCCGGACAACATCCTGATGTTCCAGTCCACGCATGACGCGGCGACGCCGTACGAGGGCGCGCTCGACCTGCACGAACGCCTCGACGGCTCGCGGATGGTCGTCCAGGACGGCGACCGGACGCACTGCATCGTGCATCGCGGCTCCGAAGCCGTCGACGCCTACTACGACGCGTACTTCCTGCGCGGCGAGCGTCCGGACGAGCGGATCGTCCACGTCCCGGACCTCGGCGACCCGAAGCCGCCCGCCGAGGCGGGCGCGACGACGCTGACCGGCACGCACGCGCCGAAGGCCGCGCTGCTGAAGGCCGGCGTCATCCGCTGACGCTCCCCGCGAGGGCGATCGCACGCGGTCGAGGAGGGCCCCGGGAGCCGATCCCGGGGCCTTCCCCGCGGCGACTCCGTCCGCAATGGGGCGGAACGTCGTGAAACATCACGAAGTTCCGTTGATCTTGTTACGTTTCCGCATCCCTATGTGACGGCCCCTGCCCACATTGAGGGATCAACCGCCACAATCTCCCCGCGATTCACGCATCCGCTACGTATCGGCGCAGCTCCCCCTCCGGCGCCCTCCCGGCGCCCGGAGCGGCCGATCTGAGGGGGTCAGGTTGAAGAAGGTTCTGCTCGTCACGGCCGCCACGGTCGTGACGCTCGGCGCGTCGGCGCCGCCGTCCGCGCCGAGCGCGGACACCGGCCGGACGGCCGGCACCGCCGCCGCGGCCGCCGCGCCCGGCGGCATCGACTGGGGCGCGTGCGAGGTCGCCGGGCCCGACGACCCGATGAACGGCGCGCAGTGCGCCACGGTCGAGGTCCCGCTGGACCACTCGAAGCCGGACGGCCGGAAGATCTCCATCGCGGTGTCGCGCTTCCGGCACACCGACGAGGAGAACTACCGGGGCGTCCTGTTCGTGAACCCGGGCGGTCCCGGCGGCAGCGGCCTCGCGTACGCGCCCGCGCTCGCCCGCTGGATCGGCGGCACCGGCCACGCCGACGTCGCCGCCAAGTACGACATCATCGGGTTCGACCCGCGCGGCGTCGGCGCCAGCGAGCCCCGGCTGTCCTGCGACCCGAACTACTCCGACCCGATCCGGCCGGACTACGTGCCCGGGTCGAGGGCGGAGGAGCGCGCCTGGATCGCCAAGTCGAAGGAGTACGCGCGGGCCTGCGCGGAGAAGTTCGGCGACCTCCTGCCGAACATGCGCACCACCGACGCCGCCCGCGACGTCGACGCGATCCGCCGCGCCCTCGGCCAGGAGAAGATCAGCTGGTACGGCTTCTCCTACGGCACCTACCTCGGCGCCACCTACGCCTCGCTCTTCCCCGAGCGGGTGCAGCGCATGGTGATGGACGGCAACGTCAACCCGAAGACGGTCTGGTACGAGGCCCAGCTCAACCAGGACAAGGCGTTCGAGCACAACATCGGGGCCTGGTTCGGCTGGCTCGCGAAGTGGGACTCGGTCTACCGCCTCGGCGACACCCGCGACGAGGTCGAGGCCAAGTACTACGAGGTGCGGGCCGCGGCCGGGAAGTCGCCGATCGGCGGCAAGATCGGCCCGAGCGAGCTGGACGACATCGTGCTGAGCGCCGGGTACAACACGGGCTACTACATCCCGTTCGGCGAGGCGTTCGCCGCGTGGGCGAACGACGCCGACCCGTCCGGGCTGCTCGGCTGGCTGAGCGCCGGCGGCGACGACAACTCCTTCGCCGTCTACAACGCCGTGCAGGCGGCGGACGCGCGCTGGCCGCGCAACTGGTCCAAGTGGCACAACGACGCGGTCAAGCTCGTCCGGCAGGGCTACCGCTTCAACACCTGGAGCAACGTCTGGTTCAACGCGCCCGTAGCGTTCTGGCCGTTCAAGGGCGGGCCGGAGTACAAGCTGAAGGGCGACAAGAAGCTTCCGGGCATCCTGCTGGTGCAGTCGACGGAGGACGCCGCGACCCCGGTCGAGGGCGGCTTCGCGATGCACAAGGTGTTCCCGACGTCCCGCCTGGTGCTGGAGGTCGGCGGCAAGACCCACGCCAACACGCTCAACGGCAACGCCTGCCTCGACGACAAGGTCGCGGCCTACCTCGACACCGGCGCGCTGCCGGAGGGCCGGCGGGGCGCGGACGCGTCGTGCGCGGCCGTCCCGGCCCTGAACGACCCGGTCCCGACGGCCGTGAAGCTCAAGGCCGCCGGAGCCGGCGCGGGCAAGGACCTCCCGGTCGGACGCCCGTAACCGCTCCCCGCACCGGGCCCGGCCGTCACGGCCGGGCCCGGTCCCGGGTGGGCGCGACCTCCCGGTTCGGCATGGAAACGCGCGATCCGAAGATCGGCGGTCCGCGGGCGCGCCGCCGATAGAAAGCGAGAGTGCCGAACGACGCCGCCAAGCGGACCAGCGCGAAGAAGACCCTGGCCAAGAGGACCCTCGCCGGGACGGCCACCGCCGCGATCGCGCTCGGGGCCGCGGGTGCCGCGGAACCGGTCGCGTCCGCCGCGCGCACGTTCGCCGCGCGAGCACGCCCGCCGCGTCCGCGACGCCCGCGACGCCCGCCGCGTCCGCCGCGCCCGGCTCCGGGATCCGGTGGGAACCCTGCCCGGCCGCCGACCCCGTGGCGGGCGACCGCCTCAAGGGCCTGCAGTGCGCCGAGGTCAGCGTTCCCCTCGACCACGACCGTCCGGAGGGGAAGCGGATCACGCTCGCGCTGAGCCGCGCCCCGCACACCGCGCCCGAGTCCAAGGGCGCCGTCCTGCTGAACCGGGGCGGTCCCGGCGCGTACGGGCGCGACCTCCCCGCCATGTTCGCGGCCGGGATGCCCGCGGACGTCGCCGCGTCCTACGACTGGATCGGGTTCGACCCGCGCGGCGTCGGCGCCAGCCGGCCCGCGCTGAGCTGCGACGAGACGTACCAGAACCCGGGGCGCGCGATGCCCGACCCCGTGCCCGCGAACCTGGACGAGGAGCGGGCGTGGATCGAGCGGGCCCGCGCCTTCGCACGCTCGTGCGCGCAGGAGCACGGCGAGATGCTGCCGCACATGGGCACCGTCGACCAGGCCCGCGACATCGACGCGATCCGCCGGGCCCTCGGGGCGGAGAAGGTCGGATACGTCGGCTACTCCTACGGCGCCTACCTGGGCGCGGTCTACGCGACGATGTTCCCCGGACGGGTCGGCCGGATGGTGCTCGACAGCGTGCCCAGGCCGAGCGGCGTCTGGTACCGGAACAACCTCGACCAGAACGTCGCGTTCGAAGACCGCATCCGTGCCTTCTTCGGCTGGGTCGCCCGCCGCCACGAGACCTACCGGCTCGGGACGACCGCCGCCGAGGTCCGCGCCGCCTACGACCGGGCCCGCGACGCGCTGGCGGCCGCGCCGGCCGGCGGCCGGGTCGGGCCCGCCGAACTCGACGGCCTCTTCCTCGCCGACGGCTACGCCGACCGCACGTGGGACGCGCACGCGCGCGCCCTGTCGGCCTACGTCGTCCGGGGCGACGCCGGTCCGCTGCGCGCCGCCTGGAACCCGCCGACCCCGTCCGACCTCAACGGCTACGCCGTCTACACCGCCGTCGAGTGCCGCGACGGCGCGTGGCCGCGCGACTGGACCCGCTGGCACGCCGACGCCGAACGCCTGTACCGGTCGGGCCACCGCTTCGAGACCTGGAGCAACACCTGGTACAACGCGCCGTGCGCGTTCTGGGAGGTGCCCGGCGGGCCGCGCCCGGACGTGTGGGGCTCGCCGGCGCTGCCGCCGATCCTGCTCGTCCAGGCGACCGAGGACGCCGCGACGCCGTACGAGGGCGCGGTGGAGACGCACCTGCGGTTCGGCTCGTCCCGGTTGCTGGTCCAGGAGGGCGGCGGGAACCACGGCATCACGCTGACCGGGGACGCGTGCGTCGACGGGACCGTCGCCGCCTACCTGCGGAGCGGCGGGCTTCCCGCGAGCCGTCCGGGCCCGGACGCGACGTGCGAGGCGGGCCGGTCGGCCGCCGCCGGTGGGACGGGAGCCGGTTGAGGTGATCGGGACGGGGACCGCATAAACTTGAGCACGTGGTGCTTTCAGTGGTGAAGGCCGTGCGGGGCGCGTCCCCGGCCCGGGACCGGTAGTGATGCGCATGCTCGGCTCGGCGCCCGTGCGGGTGCTGGACGACCGGCATCGGCGCGACGCGCTGGCGATCCTCGACGCCGACCCCGTCGCGAACGTGTTCGTCGGGTCGCGGGTCCACGCGGCCGGTCTCGACCCGCGGCGGCTCGGCGCGCAGATGTGGGGTTACATGCGCGGCGGGCGGCTGGCGTCGCTGTGCTACTCGGGCGCCAACCTGATCCCGGTCGCCGCCTGCCCGGACGCCGTCCGCGCGTTCGGCGAGCGGGCGCGGGCGCAGGGGCGGCGCTGCTCGTCCATCGTGGGGCCGGTCGGCACGGTCGGCGAGCTGTGGCGGATCCTCGAACCGTACTGGGGGCCGCCGCGGGCGGTGCGGGCGGTGCAGCCGGTGATGGCGACGTCGCGGGTGCGGACGTCCCGCCCGACCGGGCCGTCCGGCGGGTGCGGATGTCGGAGTTCGACGTCGTCTACCCGGCGTGCGTGGCGATGTTCACCGAGGAGGTCGGGGTCTCGCCCAACGCGGGCGACGGGGGAGTGCTGTACCGGGCGCGGGTGGCGGAGCTGATCCGGGACGGGCGGGCGTTCGCCCGGATCGAGGACGGCCGGGTCCTGTTCAAGGCCGAGATCGGCGCGGTCACGCCGCACGCGTGCCAGGTTCAGGGCGTGTGGGTGCCGCCCGACCTGCGCGGCCGGGGGCTGTCGGTGACCGGGATGTCCGCGGTGGTCGCCGAGTCGCTGCGGAGCATCGCGCCGACGGTGTCGCTCTACGTCAACGACTACAACGCGCGGGCGCGCGCCGCCTACCGCCGGGTCGGCTTCGTGGAGACCGATTCGTTCATGTCCGTCCTGTTCTAGTGGTTTGCTGTTCCCTGCCCGATTACTCCCCGATACCTGACGGGAACGGTCCGAAACGGTAACATCCGGGCCGTGGAATTCGCCGGGGCGTTGCGGCAGGCCATCCAGGCCAGCGGGCTCACCCTGGAACGCGTCCGGCACCGGCTGGAGCGCAACGGCCTGACCGTCAGCGTCGCCACCCTCAGCTACTGGCAGCGGGGCCGCAGCCGCCCCCGCTCGCGCGCCGTCGTCGAAACCCTCGAAGGCGTCCTCGACGTCGCGCCGGGCACGCTCACCGGGCTGCTCGACGAGCCCGCGCCCGTCGCCGGGGCCGTCGCCGCGGCCGTCGCGGGCCGGGGCGCGCTCGCCGCCGGGCCGCGCGCCGGGGCGCCCGCGTCCGCGAGCGGCCTGTGGCCCGACCCCGCCGGGTACGCCGCGCTCGTCGGCCAGCTCGACCGGTCCGGCGACCACCGCCTCGAACGGATCGGCGTCCACGACGTCTACCGGCTGGACGAGACGGGCCGCACCTGGACGCTGTCGGTGCGGGCCGTGCTGCGCGCCGCCGGGGACGACATCGACCGCGTCGTCTGCGTCCACCGCACGGGCCCCGCGGGTCCCGCGGGCCGCGACGGTTCCGGCGCGTCCGGGCTCGCGGCCGCACGCTACTGCCGTCCGGGACGGGTCCGCGCCGGGGGCGGCCTCGTCGCGTTCGAGCTCGTCTTCGACCGGGTGCTGTCCGCGGGGGACACCGCCGTCGTCGAGTACGACCTCGGCCCCGTCACCGTCCCGGACGGAACGGGACCGCCCCGCCTGTACGACCGCCGCTTCCCGCACCCCGTGCAGCACTACGTCGCGGTCGTCCAGTTCGACGGCGAGCGGCTCCCGGCCCGCTGCTACGGCTTCACCGCCGAGACCGCCGACGGGCCGCGCCGCCGCCTCGGGGAACTGTGGGTCGGGACGTCCGGCAGCGCGAACCTCGCGGTCGCGAACGTGCGGCGCGGTATCGTCGGCCTGGAATGGGAGTGGCACTGATCATGCGGGGGGAAACGCGGCGCCGTTGTGAACCTTTGCCGCTCGACGCGGGCGGCGAGGCGTCTTACAGTGAGCGCGGAAGCGGAAAGTCCACGAGTCAAGGCCGTTTCGCGGGGGCCGGCCGGACCGGATCCGGAGGCCCAGCAGTGCAGAGCGTCGCCGAGGACGACCTTCTCCAGGTCCTGCAGTACGGCCCCTTCGACGTCGCGCTCCAGGCCGCGATCCAGGCGCGCGGGCTGAGCCTGGAGTCGCTGCGCCGCCGCCTGGAGGAGCAGGGCATCGCCGTCAGCCTCTCCACCCTGAGCTACTGGCAGCGCGGCCGGACCCGCCCCGAGCGCGCCGACTCGCTGCGCGCCGTCCGCGGCCTGGAGGCCATCCTCGAACTGCCGCGGCACTCCCTGCTGACGCTGCTGCGCCCGTCCGCCGACCGGTCCGCCGGGCCCTGGCAGTCGGTCGAGGAACTGTGCCCCGAGCCCGGCGTCCGCGACCTGCTCGACGAGATCGGCGACCGCGGCGAACGGCAGCTCACCGGGCTCAGCCTGCACGACCAGCACATCGTCGGGCGCCGCCGCGAACTGCGCGAGGTCCGCACCCGCGCGGTGTTCCAGGCGCAGCAGCGCGGCGTGGACCGCTGGATCGCCGTCTACCACCACCCGCACGGCATCCTCCCGTCCTCCCGGACGGCCCGCGGCTGCCGCTTCGGCCGCGTCCGGATGGACGAGTCGAGCGGCCTCATCGCCGCCGAGCTGCTGTTCGACCGCGCCCTCGCCCGCGGCGAGACGTACCTGCTGGAGTACGGGTTCGGGTTCGACGAGACGGGCCCGCCGGTGTCGGAGGAGGGGCGCGGCTTCCGCGCCCCGCAGCACGAGTACCTCCTCGAAGTCCGCTTCCACCCGGCGACGCTGCCCGCCCGCTGCTACCGGACGTGGCGGCCCGACGGCCAGTCCGCCCTGGAGGACGCCGCGGACCTGCGGATGTCGAGCTACCACAGCGTCCACTACATCGAGTTCGGCATGGCCGCCGGATACCACGGCATCCGCTGGGAGTGGGACTGACCGGGGCGTTACAGCACCATCAGGTTCAGCAGCCGGTCGAGTTCGGCGGCGGGATCGTCGGTGAGGCCCGCGTGCACCGGCCCCGGCTGGACGATCGTGCTGCGCGGCGCCGTCAGCCAGCGGAACCGCGCGCCCGGCGCCTCCCCGGCCGCCTGCCCGGCCCGCTCACCGCCGCCGCACACCGCGTCGACGCCCGCGAGCGCCGACCGGACGCCGTCGAGGTCGAGGGACGCGTCGAGCGCCTGCAGGCGCGGACCGTCCAGATGGGTGCGGCACCCCAGGTAGTCGCGGGCGCGGCAGTACACGACCACGCCCACGTTCATGACCTCGCCGCGCTCCACCCGCGGGATCACCCGCAGCGCCGCGTACTCGAACACCGTCGGCTGGCCCGCCGTCCGGATGTTGGACACCCCGCTCATGCCGGGCCTCCGAGCCAGTCCGGGCGGTTGCCGCCGCGTCGCGTCCCGGTGTCCGGGCGGCGCCCGCCGACCTCCAGGTCGGGCAGCCACTCGCGGGGCTTGCCCGCGCGCGGCAGCAGGACGTCGACGTAGGCGTCCCGGACGGCCTGCGGCCCCGCGAACCCCGGCTCGCGCTCCAGCCACTCGTCCGGCACCAGCGACGTCACCTCGCGCAGCACGCCCTCGGTGACGCGCGGCGCCAGCTCGGCCTCCGCCGCCTCCAGCCGCGTCGCGTACCGGGTCAGCACGTGATCGTCGACGTCGTAGGGGCCGGAGAACAGCCGCGCCGCGTTCGCCCACGCGTGGTGGAAGATCAGGCTCGCGCCGTGGTCGATCAGCCACACGTCGCCGTGCCACACCAGCATGTTCGGGTTGCGCCAGCTCCGGTCGACGTTGCCGATGAACGCGTCGAACCACAGCACCCGCGACGCGAAATCGGGGTCGGGCGTCCAGCCCAGGGGGTCGTAGCCGAGGGAACCGGGCAGGAAGTCGACGCCCAGGTTGCGGCCCGAGCTGGCCTTGAGCAGGTCCTGGACGTCGGGGTCGGGCTCGTGCCGGCCGATCACCGGATCGAGGTCGATGAGGACCTGGTCGGGCACCCGGAAACCGAGCCGGCGCGCCAGCTCACCGGCGATCACCTCGGCGATCAGGGCCTTGCGGCCCTGCCCGGCGCCGTGGAACTTCATGACGTAGGTGCCGAGGTCGTCGGCCTCGACGACGCCCGGGAGCGACCCGCCCTCGCGCAGCGGCGTCACGTATCGGATGGCTGTCACTTGAGGCAACACCCCGTAACGCTACCGGGTGGCGGGATAATCGCCCGCATGGATATCGAGCTGGTGGACCTGTCGGTGCCGATCACCACCGGCATGCAGGTCTATCCGGGCGATCCCGAGGTCGAGGCCGTGCCCGCCCTCACGGTCGCCGAAGCGGGCGTGAACGTCCTGCGGCTGCACCTGGGCTCGCAGTCCGGCACGCATGTGGACGCCCCGTTCCACATCGACGACGCGCTGCCCCGCCTCGACGAGCTGCCGCTCGCCCGCTTCACCGGACCGGCCGCGCTCATGGACGCCCGGGGCCTGCCCCCGCGTTCCCCGATCGGCCCCGGCGCGCTCCCGTCCGGCCTGCGGCCCGGCGTCGTCCTGCTCGTCGCCACCGGATGGTCGCGGCACCGGGGCACCGACCGCTACCTCGACCACCCCTACCTCGCGCCCGAGACGGCCGAGGCGATCGTCGCGGCGGGCGTCCGCACGGTCGGCATCGACGCCCTCAGCGTCGACCCGACGCCCGCCCTGGGCTCGGACGACTTCTCCCTCGCCGCCCACCGCGTCCTGTGCGGCGCCGAGGCCGTCATCGCCGAGAACCTCACGAACCTCGACGCCCTGCTCGCCGCCCGCGGCCGCACGATCGAGGCGTCCCTGTTCCCGCTCCACCTGGCCGGAGCCGACGGCGCGCCCACCCGCGCGGTCGCCCGCATCGCGCCCTGACGTCGAGGCCGCGCGCGATAACGGGCGGCGGTCGTTCGCCTCGCTGCGCGATAGTGGGTGGCGGGACCGGTGAGGGGAGTGCCATGCGGGTGACGTGGGCGACGGACGAGGGCGATCCGCGGCGGGGCAACGAGGACTTCGTGGCGGCGGCGCCCGGGGCGGCGGTCGTCCTGGACGGCTGCGGGCTCCCGCTCGGCACCGACCTCGGCTGCGTGCACGGGACGGCCTGGTACTCGCGCGCCCTCGGCACCCGGCTGCTCGCCCGCATGCTGGACGGTCTCGGCCCGCAGGCCGGGCCGCCGGTCGGGCCGCCCGAGGGCGCGCACGTCCGCGCCGACCGTCCGCTGGTGGGACGGCTCGCCGGGGCCGTCGCGGACGTGGCGGCCGCGCACCGCGCCACCTGCGACCTGAGCGCCCCGACGACGCCCGCCGCGACCGTCCTCGCCGTGCGGGTGCGCGGCGACCTGCTCGACTACCTCGTGCTGGCCGACTCGACGCTGCTGCTGGACTGCGCGACGCCTGCGCGAGATCACCGGCGGGCCCTGCTGGGCCGGGTCCGATCCGGCCGGGGCGGAGGCCGCGATCACCGGGACGGTCCCGCTCCGCGACGTGCGGCACGCGATCCTGCTGACCGACGGCGCCACCCGCCTCGCCGACGTGTTCGCCGCCACCGACTGGGCGGGCGTCGCCCGGTTGGCCGTCGAGGCTGGTCCGGGCGCGCTCGTCGAGCGCACGCGGGAGGTCGAGCGCACCGACCCGCGGGCCGTCCGCTGGCCCCGCGGCAAGCCGCACGACGACGCCACCGCCGCCGTCTGCGCCTTCTGACCGCGGCGGCACCCGTCCGGAACCGCCGAATGATCGTTTGGTTAGGGTGGGCCGGGCCGACGAGGGGGGAGCCGGGATGCGGCTGGGTGTCACGATGTTCGCCACCGACCTGACCATCGAACCGCACGAGCTGGCGCGGGAGGCGGAGGCGCGCGGCTTCACGTCGCTGTACCTGCCGGAGCACACGCACATCCCGGTGTCGCGGGCGACGCCGCCGCCCACCGGGGACGACACGCTGCCCACCGAGTACGGGCGGACGCTCGACCCGCTCGTCTCGCTCGCCGCCGCGGCCGTCGTCACCGAGCGGATCACGCTCGGCACCGGCATCCTGCTCCCGGCGCAGCGGGAGCCGATCGTCACCGCGAAGGCCGTCGCCACCCTGGACCGGCTCGCGCGCGGGCGCGTCGCGCTCGGCGTCGGCTACGGCTGGAACGCCGAGGAGGGCGCCGACCACGGTGTGCCCTGGAAGCGGCGTCGCGCGATGGCGCGCGAGCACGTCCTGGCCATGCGCGAACTGTGGACGAGCGAGGAGGCGTCGTTCAAGGGCGAGTTCGTCGGGTTCGAGGCGAGCTGGTCGTGGCCCAAGCCGGACGGGCGCGTGCCGGTGCTCCTCGGCGGCGCCCCGGGGCCCACGCTGTTCGCGCACGTCGCCGAGTACGGGGACGGCTGGCTGCCGATCGGCGGCGCGGGCATCCGGGAGGCGCTGCCCCTCCTCCGGCGGGCCTGCGAGGAGGCCGGGCGCGCGATGGTCCCGGTGATCCCGTTCGGGACGCTGCCGTCCGCCGAGAAGCTGGACTACTACGCCTCGCTCGGCATCGAGGAGGTCGTGCTGCGCGTGCCCGCCGGTGGCCGCGACACCGTGCTCCCGCGCCTCGACGAGTACGCGTCGTCCTACCTGTGAGCCGGACGGGACGCCGTCAGCGGACCATCGGGAAGCAGAAGAACGCCGGGATCCGGAAGTGCCGGCCCTGGTTCGACTTCACCGCCCCGATGATCAGCACGACGAGCGGGCTGATGAACGCCTCCATGTAGAAGAAGACGATCGGGATCAGCCACAGCGGGTTCTCGGTGATGATCAGCGGCACGATGCCGATCAGCAGCAGGAACAGCAGGTGGATCACCAGGGTGATCCCGTAGTTCAGCGCCTGCGCGGCGTGGTAGCGCACGAACGGCGACTCGCCCTTCTTCACGAAGTAGATGACGAGCGGGGCGACGAAGCCGAGCAGCAGGGAGCCGAGGTAGCAGAACATCGCCCACATCGGCTCGTCGCCGCCGTTGCCCGGCCGCGCGCCCGGCGGGGGCCCGTAAGGCGGCTGGCCATAGGGAGGTGGGCCGTAGGGCGGGTGGCCGCCGGGGGGCGGGCCGCCCGGCGGCGGGCCGTACTGCCAGTTCGGGCCGCCACCGGGATATCCGTACTGCTGTCCGTATCCCTGCTGCCCGTACGCTGGCGGGCCGTATTGCTGCCCGCCGTGTGCCTGCGGTCCGTGTGGCCAGTCGTCTGGCGGTGCGAAGTCGGGCCGGTCTCCGGGCGGCTGATCCGTCATGCGGAGGAATCTATCCCGTAACGGACGCCCGTCTCGGGCGATCCGGTTGTACTGGCTTGATCCGCCATGAAGGGCGACAAAGGCGGTGGGCCGCCGTACCCCACCGGACGCACCCGACGCACCGGACGCACCGGGTGTGCCGGACGCCGGTCCCGGTAGCGAGGTCCCGCCGGGCGACTGCGACCTTTCGGCGGAGAAACGGCAGCTGCGGCTGTTCCCTTCCGCGGACGGTCCCGGACCGGCGGGTCGCGCGGATCGTCGGTAGCCTCCGGCCGAACCGAGACCCCGGCGTACGGAGCATTTCGTCGCGCAACTTAGAATCTCGTTCGGCTGAGGGAGGCTGAATGGGAGAGGTGTTCTTGGACCGCGACGTCCTGTCCGGCGAGGACGAGGAGCGGCTGGCCGCGCTCGCCGCCGAGGTCCGGGAGTTGACCGAGGCCATGGTGCACACGCGGGTCTCGCCCGCCGAGGCGGCCTCCGTCGCGGCCGAGGTCGCGGCGCTGACCGCCCGCCTGAACGCCGCCCGCCGCGACCGCCCGCCCTACGGGACGGTCGGCGCGAACGGCCTCGACCGGCAGATCGCCAACCCGGTCACGGGGCGCCTCAACCCGATCGCCCCGCCGGTGAACTTCGAGGTGTGCGAGGACGGCATCGTCCGCGCCGAGTTCACGCTGCCGTCGGTCTACGAGGGCCCGCCCACGTTCGTCCACGGCGGCGTCTCGGCGATGATCATGGATCAGGTGCTCGGCATGGCCGCGGCCGCGACCGGGACCCCGGGCATGACCGCGACCCTGGAGACGCGTTACCGCCGCCCCACCCCGCTGGGCGTCCCGCTCACGGTCGAGGCGAAGGCGAGCCGTGTCGAGGGGCGCAAGATCTACGCCGACGGCACCATCTGCGGACCGGACGGCCGCGTCACCGTCGAGGCGAGCGCGATGTTCATCGCCCCGCAGATCCGTCCCGACGCCCTGTGACCACCGGCTAGCCGAGGCGGAGCACTCCGTCGACCCGGCGCGGGACGCCCCAGGGGTTGTCCTCGCGCAGCGGTGCGGGCAGCAGCCCGGGCGGGGAGTCCTGGTGGACGATCGGGCGCAGGAAGCGGGCCATCGCGGTGACGCCGACCGACGTGGTCGCGGGCTCGGTCGAGGACGGGTACGGGCCGCCGTGCTGCTGCGCCCACGAAACGGCGACGCCCGTCGGGTAGCCGTTCCAGACGATCCGGCCCGCGCGTTCGGCCAGGCGCCGCCCCGCCTCCACGCCGACGGGATCGTCGTCGCCGGTGTGCACGGTGCCGGTGAGGCTTCCCGGCAGGACGTCCAGGACGCCGAACAGTTCGGCCTCGTCCGCGTAGGGGACGAGCACCGTCGTGGGGCCGAAGCACTCGTCCAGCAGCAGTTCGGCGGCGGCGGAGTCGTGCAGCAGCGACGCGGGGGCGGTCAGCAGGGACGCGGCGGCGGTGCGGTCGCCCGCGGGCTCGCCCGTCGCGGCGACGGTCACGCCCGGGAGCGCCGCGCGGGCCGCGACGCCGTCGTCGAACGCGGTGCGGATGCCGTCGGTGAGCATGGTCCCGGACGGGACGGCGCGGACGAGTTCGGCCATCCGCGCGGCGATCGCGGAACCGGCGGGCACCAGGACGAGCCCGGGTTTCACGCAGAACTGCCCGACGCCGAGGTTGGCGGACGCGGTCAGCCCGCGGGCGATGTCCTCGCCGCGTTCCCGTGCCGCGGCCGGGGTGACCACCACGGGGTTCAGGCTGCCCAGCTCGCCGTAGAACGGGACGGGCTGGGGCCGCGACTTCGCCAGGTCGTGCAGGGCGCGCCCGCCCGCCGCCGACCCGGTGAAGCCGACCGCCCGCACCAGCGGATGGACGACCAGGGCGGTGCCCGCGTCGCGGCCGTGCAGGATCCGCAGCACGTCGGCGGGCAGGCCGAACGAGGTCGCCGCCGTCCGGACGATCCGCGCGCACCGCTCCGACAGTTCGGGATGGGCCGGGTGCGCTTTGACGACGACCGGGCATCCGGCGGCGAGGGCGGCGGCGACGTCGCCGCCGGGGACGCCGAACGCGAACGGGAAGTTGCTCGCGCCGAACACCGCGACGACCCCGACGGGGACCAGCATCCGGCGCAGATCGGGGCGCGGCGCGGGCACCGCGTCGGCCCGCGCGTGGTCGATGGACGCCCCCAGCCAGGAGCCTTCCTCCACGGCTTCGGCGAACAGGCGGAACTGGAACGCCGACCGGGCCAGTTCCCCGCGCAGCCGGTCCGGTCCGAGCGCGGTCTCGGCGTCGGCGATCCGCACCAGCTCGTCGCCGTCCGCCTCAGCGCGTCCGCGACGGCGCGCAGCAGCGCGGCCTGTCCGGGGAGCGTGGTGGCGGCGAGGACGGTGCGCGCGGCGTCGGCGGCGCGGCAGGCCGCGTCCACGTCGGCGGCATCGGCCTCGGCGGCGACGGCGGCGCGGCGGTCCCCGGTGCGGGCGTCGATGCTCCAGATCGTCATGATCGGGTTCCTCCGAGGGGGACGGGCGGGGCGGGGGGCGGCGCGGTGGAGTCCCGGACGATCAGCGTCGTCTCCAGGATCGTCTCCAGGGTGGTCGTCGCGGCGTCCCCGTCGGCGCGGCCGACGAGCTGCAGCAGCGCGTCGACCGCGGCGCGTCCGGCCGCCATCGTCGGGGTCGCCACGGTGGTCAGCGGGGGACGGTTGAGGCGGGCGTGCATGATGTCGTCGATCCCGATGACGCTGATCCGCCCGGGCACCTCGACGCGTTCGGCGGCCAGCGCCTCGGTCAGGCCGATCGCGACCAGGTCGTTGTAGGCGAGGACGCCGGTGACGCCCGCGGCGAGGACGTCCGGTGCGGCGAGCCGCCCGCCGTGCTCGGTGGGCGAGTTCGGGCCGAGCACCGTCAGCTCCACGCCCTGCGCGGCGGCGGCGTCCTCGGCGGCGTCCCGGATCTGCTGGCTGGTCCAGGACGCCTCGGGGCCCGCGAGCAGCGCCAGCCGCCGGTGGCCGAGCCCGGTGAGGTGCTCGACGGCCTGCCGCGCGCCGTGGCCCACGTCCATGAGGACGGCCGATATCCCCTTGATGCGGCGGTTGACCACCACGAACGGGATGTTGGTGTGGAGCCTGGTGATCGCGCGGTTGCTGAGCCGCGGGCCGCACAGCAGCAGCCCGTCCACCTGCCTGGCGAGCGTCTGGATCAGTTCCTCCTCGACCCGCGGGTCCTCGTCGGTGTCGGCGACGAAGACGTGGTAGTCGCGGCCGCGGGCCTGGGCCTGCGCCGCCTTGATCAGCGGCGGGAAGAACGGGTTGGCGATGTCGGCGACGATGAGCCCGAGGTTGTGCGTCCGGCCGGTGGTCAGCGCCCTGGCCACGCGGTTGGGGCGGTAGCCGAGCTCGGCCGCCGCGGCGAGCACGCGGGTGCGGGTCTCGGCGTTGACCTTGTGCGGTGCCGTGAACGTGCGCGACACGGTGGAGACGTGCACTCCGGATGCTCGTGCGACGTCACGGATGGTTGCCGGCACCGGGCTCCTCTCAGCAGGTTCGATGGCACCAATGATGCAAGCGGTTGCCGTCGTCGTCAACGTCGATCGACGCCGTTCGACTGGCCGCCCGGCTGGCCGCGCCACTAGGTCCTCGCCATTTACCTGGGGTTTTGTAATTTCCTTCGATCACCCCCTTGACGATGAGACCGGTTGCACTCATGTTTTGTGCAACCGGTTGTAGTGACCCGCGCCACATGCGGGAGAAAGGAGTGCACCGTGGCGACAGTCGGGCTGCGCCCCCGCCGAACCCGCCCGCCGGGCGGGCTCTCCGCAAGCCCCGCGCACCTCGCACGCCCTACGCGCTGATCGCGCCGTCCGTCCTGCTGATGCTCGGGTTCCTCGTGTACCCGGTGCTGAGCGTGCTCTATTACAGCCTGCGGCACTACAACGTGACGCAGCCCTGGGACAACGGGTTCGCCGGGCTGGACAACTTCCGCCAGATGCTCGGGGACGAGCTGTTCTGGCAGAGCCTCGGCTTCAGCGTGCAGTGGGTCGTGGCGACGGTCGTGCTGCAACTGCTCCTCGGCCTCGGCCTCGCGCTGATCGTCAACGAGAGCTTCATCGGCCGCGCGCTGTCGCGGGCCATGGTGTTCTCGCCCTGGGCGGTCTCCGGCGTGCTGACCACCGGCATCTGGGTGCTGCTGTACAACCCGACGACCGGGTTCACCCGCTACCTGGCGGACTGGGGGATCGGCAGCGCCGGAAGCTCCCCGCTCGCCGACCCCGGCACGGTGTTCCCGGCCGTGGTGCTGACCGAACTGTGGCGCGGCGTCCCGTTCTTCGCGATCCTGATCCTCGCCGACCTGCAGAGCGCCTCCAAGGACCTTTACGAGGCCGCGTCGGTCGACGGCGCCACCCGGTGGCAGCGCTTCCGCCACATCACCCTGCCGCACCTGCGCGACGCGATCATCCTGGCCACGCTGCTGCGCGCGGTGTGGGAGTTCAACAACGTCGACCTCCTCTACACGATGACCGGCGGCGGCCCCGCCAACGCCACCACCACGCTGCCGCTCTACGTCGCGCAGAAGGCGGCGGTGTCGCACGACTTCGGCTACGGCTCGGCCCTGACCACCGTCGGCTTCTTCATCCTGCTGTTCTTCTCGATCGCCTACCTGCGGCTCAGCAAGTTCGGAGGGGAGCGCACATGACGCTCGTCCAGTCGGCGACCGGCCGGAAGGCCGCCGCGCCCGAGCCCCGGCGGCCCGCCGGGCGGAAGCGGCGCCGGTCCCCGCGGTGGGAGATCTACGTCCCGCTCGGCTTCTACCTCGCCTTCACGCTCGTCCCGTTCTACTGGATGCTCGTCTACGCGTTCCGGCCCGCCGGCACCACCGGGCTGCTGCCCTGGCCGCTGACGACCGAGCATCTGACGACGGTCTGGACCGACATCGGCTTCGGGGCGTTCTTCGCCAACAGCATCAAGGTCGGCGTCGCCTCGCTGATCACCACGACGCTGATCGCGCTCGCCGGAGGGTACGCGCTGGCCCGCTACCGGTTCCGCGGCAAGCGGCTGTTCATGATCGCGATGCTGTGCACGCAGTTCATCCCGGGCGCGATGATGCTCATCCCGCTGTACGAGGTGTTCCGCCACCTGCATCTGGTCGACAGCCTGTGGAGCCTCATCCTCGCGCAGACCGTCTTCGAGCTGCCGCTCGCGGTCATCCTGCTCAGCGGTTTCATCCAGAACGTGCCGGTGGAGCTGGAGGAGGCCGCCTGGATGGACGGCTGCTCCCGGCTGCGCGGCTTCCTCACCGTGGTGCTGCCGCTGCTGCGGCCGGGCCTGGTCGCGGTCGGGTCGTTCACGTTCATCGAGCTGGAACAACTTCCTGTTCGCGCTGATGTTCGTCAGCTCGCAGGACAAGTACACCGTCCCGGTCGGCCTCAGCTACACGCTCGGCGAGTACAGCGCCGACTTCGGGGCGCTCGCCGCGGGCGGCGTCGTGGCCGCGCTGCCGGTCGTCCTGATCTTCGCGGTGATCCAGCGGTACCTGGTGCAGGGCCTGTCGGCGGGGGCGGTGAAGGGATGAGGCCGCACACGGTCCTGGTGACCGGCAGCGCCGGACGGCTCGGCCGCAGCGTCGTCGCCGCGCTCACCGCCGCCGGGCACGAGGTGGTCGGCGTCGACCGGCGGCCCGGCACCCCGGACGGGTGCGCCGCCACGCTGCCGTCCGACCTCACCGACATCGGCGAGGCGTACGAGGCGATGACCCGGTTCCGCCCGCAGGCGGTGGTGCACCTCGCCGCGATCGCGACGCCGTTCAGCCGGTCCGACGCCCTGACCTACCGGGTGAACACCCAGCTCGCGTTCAACGTGTGCCAGGCCGCCGTGCAGACCGGCGTCGAGCGCGTGGTCGTCGCCAGCAGCCCGACCGTCGTCGGCTACGGCCGCCCGCTGGGCTGGGCGCCGAAGTACCTGCCGCTCGACGAGGAGCACCCCGCCGAACCGTGGAACGCCTACAGCCTGTCGAAGCTCGCCGCCGAGCACACGATGCGGACGTTCGTCCGGGCCGCGGGCGACCGGGTGGCGTTCGCGGCCGTCCGGCCCTGCTTCGTCGTCGCGCCCGAGGAGTGGGCGGGCGCGCCGACGCAGAGCGGCCACACCATCGCCGAACGGCTCGACCGGCCCGAGCTGGGCTCGGTCTCGCTGTTCAACTACCTGGACGCGCGCGACGCGGGCGCCATGCTGCTGACCCTCGTGGAAGCGCTTTCTGAACTGCCCAACGGGGAGGTGTTCTTCGCCTCGGCGGCCGACGCGCTCGCCCGCAAGCCCCTCGCGGAGCTGCTGCCGTCGCTGCTGCCCGAGACCGCCCCCTTCGCCGCCGCCCTCACCGGCACCGCCCCCGCGTTCTCCGCCGCCAAGGCCGGACGCCTGCTCGGCTGGCGGCCCGCGCGGAGCTGGCGCACCGAACTGGAGGTCTGAGATGCACCTGTCCGGAGTCCTCTTCTTCCCCGTCACGCCGTTCGGGCCGGACGGCGTGGACACCGCGGCGCTCGCCGAGCACCTGAACGCCGGGCTGGAACACCGGCCGGGCGGCGTCCTCGCGGCGTGCGGCACCGGCGAGTTCCCGCGCTGAGCACCGCCGAGCTCGCCGCCGCCGTCGACACCGCCGTCCGGACGGTCGCGGGGCGCGCGCCCGTGATC